>JAAVHL010000092.1 GCA_014799735.1 Ruminococcus sp. | reverse complement strand
GATAATATATAATCGTACGCCCTACTTTTTTAAAGAACAGGCGTGTAATTAAATTATTTCAAATTAAAATACATCCAGACTAATATTATTAGTTGCAAGTATATAGGAGGATATTATTTTGAAACTTTAAAAGTCGTATATATAGTAATATTTATTATCCTTTTTAAAGTGTCAATTTTTATCAAGATACACCGGTCACTTGAATTAGGGTACTCCTGTTGTGCAAACAGCAGGTCTTGATAATTAACGCTTTTCTGTATATTATTTTACATGGTAAAGCGTTAATTATCAAGAATTTTTAAATATTTATTTTTTACTCATACGGCGTTACAGCTCTTTAGATGTGCCGTTTTCGCAGACGGGTGTGTTTGCGTTATATCATACAAGCGTATGATGCTTCTTGGATTTTTAATGGGAATGGAAGCAGATTTCCCGTATAATTTGCTATATATACTAAAACTCAATTACATCAAGATAAAATTCACCGCTTGTTACAACAATCTTCACATCATGCGCACCGTCGGAAGTGTCCGCCGTATAGTAGCATTGTCTTGCTTCCGCTCCCCAGTAGCTTGCAGCGGATTCAAACAATTCTCCGTCAATGTAAACGTCAAATTCGGCAACTCCTGTCTGACCGATGAGCGCGAAATGATCTCCCTCAAATGAGAACTCCAGACTCTTTTCATCGGGGCTTTCATCGTTTACAACCGCCTTTGAACGTGTGCGGTTAAAATGAACGTATCCATCGGGAACGGTTCTGTCCCACTCGCCTGTGTAGTTCACCCTCGCATCGTGATCGTCAACCCTCGTAACAATATTATTGCTGCCAACCGGGGAAATTTTCAGGTTGTCGAAAATATTGTTATAAAGTCCGCTGCCGAGCAGGACACGTCCCGAATGGTTATAGGGATTTTCGTCTTCGTACTCGAAAATATTTTCTCCGTCTATATAAGCGGTAACAATATTTTTATCCGCCGTGATCTTTACGGTATGCCATTCATTAGCGTCAAAATTTTCTACAGTTCCGTCGGTAATGGTATAGCTGTTGGTTTTTATTTCCCATCTGCCGTTCGGATAAGCCTTCAGCTCGTAGCCGTTTTCAGCAGACCATGTGTTAAGCTCCGCAAGAAGATAGCGTGTTCCGAACATAATGTAGTTATCCTCGGCGGTATCTGCAAATTTGAAGTCGATCTCCGCAGAATAGTTTGACCAGCGGTCGTCTCCGAGAGAGGTAATAGGACTTGGCGTACCTCTGAATCTCCAGTCGGTGGGCTTGTTATCGGAATTTATCATCTGCATGAGCACCTTGTTTCCGTCAACCTCCGCGACCTCGAACGCTCCGCCGTAATCTGTGGTATAGAGAGGAGCATTTCCTCTTTCGGAAAGAAACTCGTCCGTATATTCAAAATCGTCGGTATAGCTTATATCGAGGGGGACGTCCTCATAACCGCAGTTGTAAACAGAAACGTCCGCAGTCCTGTCAAGCGTTGTGACCGTAACAATTGAGTATGGCTTTACCTCAATGGAATAAGCCTTTTTGCCGTTATTGTCGGCAGGAAGATAAGTACCGATATTCTTGAAATAATTTTCATCAAAGGCCTGACCCTCGTCGGGACCTCTTGTTTCCCAGACAGTAATGGGAGCGTCAGCTTTGTCCATGTTGTCAAGGATAAAGGTGTAATTACGCTGTTCTTCGCTGTCGTTGCAGATTATAATGGAGTAATCTCCCGTCTCTGTGTCCATGACCGTCATGTAGTTGTTTGTGGTCTCGGAGATTGAGTGACTTTCCTTGCCGTCTCCGTAGCAGGCGCTGTCAATGAACCTCCAGCCGTTTTCAATAAAATGAGTGAAGTGTGCGGAAGTCCATATGCCGCAGTCGGATTCGTAGTAACCGCTCCATGGGGTCTGAGCGTTCAGCAGTGATTTCGGGAAATATTTTGCTCCCGAATAATAAGCCGCTACCGCAGGCTGGTACTCATACATAGTCATCTTTCCGTTGTAGTAACCGTTTATGATACGGTTGCAAACGTCCAGCGCGCCGTTCGTGCCGTTTATGCCGCTGCCGGTGCTCGTCACCGCAAGTCTTGCGATATTGGTGGACGCAACGCCCTCGGTGTACCAAATCTCCTTGCCGTAAACGGTGTTCAGCATTTTCGCCTTATCACTTGCCCATGTGTTGTAATGCTCCGCAAGAATGTCAACAGCGTCGCGGAGAGACTCGTTTGTCATCATCTCATCGGCAATTTTCCATGAACCGATCTCGTCCGAAGCAACGATTTTTATTTCGCCGTAATCGTAACGCTCGTCAGTTTCATTATTAAGCCTGTCAGCAAAATAAATTATCCATTCGGTATCGACTTTGTCCGCCTCGTTCATGTCCGCGCTTACGTGGGTGAACTTCATTTCGTATTTGTCGTAAGCTCCGTCAAGAGCGGCCTTGTACCATTTATATCTCGCTTCAAAGCCTTTTTCTTGGGACTCTTCAAAAGCGTCTGTGACCCATTTCGGTTCGCCCCAGCGGAGCAGGTCAACGGTAATGTCCGGATTTATGGAAAGCGCGTCAGCCGCAAACATAAAGCCCGCGCCGCGGGTAACGTCCGCCTGCTCGTCGGCGGAGCGCATTATGGACGGCTCTGTTCCCGAGGAGGAGTTCACGTCCGTGCCGAATTCGATTTTTATGTGAGTAAGTCCCGCGCCGTAATCGGGCTTGAAAAGCAGATTCATTATTTCCCAGTAAGCGTCGGGATTTTGAGTTTTGTAGTCCATAAGCAGGCGTGAGGAATTGTTTCCCGTAACAACACCAAGTCCTCTGTAAACCGTGCCGTCGTCCATGTTTATTGTACTTCCGTCAATAAGCACGTTTTTATAGGACGTATCCACATTAGCCGTTGGAATTTCATTTACTGCTTCAGTTTCGGCATTAGTTGTCTGCATAGTATTTTCCTCCGTTTCATCAGCGGCAGTATCAGCGCCTGAGCTTCCCGTACAGCCTGACAGACAGCAGGACAAAACTGCCGCACACATCAAGGCTGCTATATATTTTCTGACATTCATTTCAAAACCTCCATATTACGGTCTATTGCTGTAATTTTAATATATAATCGGGAAATTTTCATTATATAATCTGCTTATTTATATAGAAAATCTGCTGTTTTTATTGCATATCAAAAAAATATATGTTATACTGTAAGCAGGTGATATTATGCCGATAATTGAACACGCAGGATATTATGAAAATCCGATACATAATGTCAGTCATACACATACCTCGTGCGAGATAATGTATATCGTCAGCGGACGGATAAATGTGAATGACGGACAACGATCCTTTGACCTTACGGACAACGACTGTCTGCTGATAAAAAGCCGTCAGCTTCATAATGTGAAACCGGCGGACTGCATTGATTACAAGCGGTTTATTACTGTCATAAATCCATGGGAGCTTAAAAATCAGCTTGTACGTCCAGACCTTTTTACAATGATGACTGATACCGGCAAAAGCGGATTTATTTATCTGAAAAATGCTCCCAAGCTGTATGGCGCGTTTGAAAAAATGAGGGATATATTTGAAAACGGCGGAAATGTCTATGCGGAGCTCAGCGCGGCTCTTGAAGTTATTTCTGCGATTTATGAAGAAATAATGCCCCGTAAGACCTATAACGCCGAGCATTCCGCAAAGCGTCTTACAAGCACAGTTCGCAGTTATATAGAACAGAATTATGCCGACAATATAAAGATCGCGCAGCTTGCCGCAGATAATTTCGTAAGTGTCGGATACCTAACCCACGCTTTCAAGGCTGAAACGGGAATGTCACCCCGTCAGTATCTTTCCCATATCCGCTGTGCAAGAGCGTATGAACTGATATGCCACACAAGCATGACTTTTTCAACTATCTCTGCCAACACAGGCTTTTGCTGTGCAAATGATATGAGCAGGAAGATCCGTGAATATTACGGAAAATCGCCTACAGACCTGCGGTTTGATAAATAATCAAAGCTATTCGGGAGGACAAAACATGACTTTTGATATCAAGAATGAATTTTATTTGAACAACGAACCTTTTCAAATCATTTCGGGATCAATTCACTATTTCCGCACCGTTCCCGAATACTGGCAGGACAGGCTCGAAAAGCTTAAAAATATGGGCTGCAACACTGTGGAAACCTACATACCGTGGAATTTTCACGAGGAAAACAGGGGAGAGTTCCGCTTTGACGGCATGCGGGATATAGAGCGTTTCATTCAGCTTGCAAAAGACCTTGATCTGTACATGATAATCCGTCCGTCGCCGTATATCTGCGCCGAATGGGAGTTCGGAGGTCTGCCCGCATGGCTGCTTAAAGACAGGAATATGCGTCTCAGATGCAGTTATGAGCCGTACATCAACGCGGTGCGGGATTATTATAATGTGCTTATTCCCAAGCTTGTACCCTATCAGATCGACAGGGGCGGCAATATTATAATGATACAGATCGAAAACGAATACGGCTATTACGGAAATGATACGGGCTATCTTGAATTTCTCAGAGATACAATGCGTGATCTGGGAATTACAGTTCCGTTTGCCACTTCGGACGGCCCGTGGAATGAAAACATATTCAAATCGGGCATGGTGGACGGAGCGCTCCCTACGGGAAATTTCGGTTCGGGCGCGGAATGGCAGTTCGGTCAGATGAAAAAATTCATCGCCGAAGACAAGCCTATGATGTGTATGGAATTCTGGAACGGCTGGTTTGACGCATGGGGTGAGGAGCATCATACCACGTCTCCCGAAAAGGCAGCCGCCGAGCTTGACGAGCTTCTGAAACGGGGCAGCATTAATTTTTATATGTTTGAGGGCGGCACAAACTTCGGGTTTATGAGCGGAAGAAACAGCGGAAACAAGACCTGCGACGTTACATCTTATGACTATGATGCGCCTCTTACCGAGGACGGCAGGATCACAGAAAAGTACAGCGCTTTCAAAAATATAATTTCCAAGTATCGTGTTATCAATGAAGTGTCGTTCACAACCGAAATAAAGCGCAGGGGATACGGAAAAATTTCATGCACAGCCAAAGCCGACCTGTTCAGTGTGCTTGAAAAAATTGCCGAGCCGATACATTCCGTTTATCCGCTGACAATGGAGGATATCGGTCAGAACTACGGTTATATCCTTTATCGGACGAAACTGCGTCCTGATGAGGTAATGAACGATATTTACCTTGAAGGAGCATCTGACAGAGCCCAGTGCTATCATAACGGCGATCACGTCGGTACGTTTTTCGGAGACAACATCTGGAGCAAAATTGAGATCTACGAAAAAAGCGCAGGCGGATATGTTCAGGTTCTTGCGGAAAATCTGGGACGTGAAAATTTCGGTACGGGACTTGAAAACCAGCGCAAGGGAATTTCGGGCAGCATAAAGGTCAACGATCACCGCTGCTACGGTATGGATATTTTTCCTTTGCCTCTTTCGGAAGATCAGATCGGAAAGCTTGATTTTGACAGCGGCTACAGTGAGGGCAAGCCCGCATTTTATAAATTTGAATTTGAAGCCGACGAGCTCTGTGATACATTCGTAGATTTTGACGGTTTTGGAAAGGGAAATATTTTTATCAACGGCTTCAATCTCGGACGGTTCTGGGATATCGGGCCTCAAAAGACGCTGTATCTTCCTGCACCGTTGTTAAAGCACGGGAACAACACTATCATAATTTTTGAAACGGAGGGCAAATCATCAGACAGCATTGTTCTTACTGATGAGCATGACCTCGGATAATAAAATACAGCAGCAATTTTGCTGATATTAAACAAGCCCGTTATAAATCGAAATAATTTAATTTATAACTGGCTTGTTAAAAGAATTAAATTTTGCATAGAAAATAAGAAATAAATACTTGACAAGATATTATTTTTATGTTATTATAATTCTGCGAAAGCAATAAAAACGATTTGAGGTGGAAAGATGCGTACAGTTTCTTGCTAATTTTTGCATATCATAAATACGGTTTTAGCACAGGTATACCCCCGTGCTGTTTGTCGTGCGCTGATATGCGGGCAGGAAATGTTCGCACTTTCTTAAATCATAAAACCCGCGTTTGCGGGTAATGCGTTCTGTTATTATGGGCGTATCTTTTTGTGTTTTAAAGACTGCGGATATTTTCTGCGGTCTTTATTTTTATTGAACACGGAGGGATATATATGTCGCTTATAAATATCAGAAACCTTTCGTTTGAATATGACGGAAGCTTTGAAAAAGTATTTGAAAATGTTAATTTACAGCTCGACACGGCTTGGAAGCTTGGCTTTACGGGACGGAACGGCCGGGGCAAAACCACCTTGCTTAAATTGCTTATGGGCGAACTGGAATATACGGGTGAAATAATATCTTCGGTGGATTTTGAGTATTTTCCCTATACTCCTGCCGACGCTTATTTTGCGGCGGACGTTATTCGGGAAATTGCTCCGCAGGCCGAGGACTGGCAGATACGTCGGGAGCTTAGTCTGCTTGAAGCGGACGAAGCGTTAATGTACCGTCCGTTTGATCTGCTTTCCAACGGCGAGCAGACGAAAATCCTTATTATAGGAATGTTTCTGCGTGAAAACAGCTTTTTGCTTATCGACGAGCCTACAAATCATCTTGACGTTCATGCAAGAGAAATTCTTGCGGCGTACCTAAAAAAGAAATCGGGATTTATTCTTGTTTCCCACGACAGAGCGTTTCTCGACGCCTGTATTGACCACATTTTAGTCATCAATAAAATGAACATTGAGGTGCAGAAAGGAAATTTCAGCACATGGAATGAAAACCGTGAACGACAGGAGCAGTTTGAACGTACAAAAAACGAACGCCTGAAAAAAGAAATTTCTCAACTGGAGCAAGCGGCAAAAAAGGCTGCGGCACATTCCGACAAGCTTGCCGCCGAAAAAATAGGATTTGACCCGACAAAAACCGAAAAATCTAAAGGCAGAAGAGATTTCATATCGAAAAAGTCCGCTAAGCTGATGAACCGTGCAAAGTCCATGGAGACCCGTATCGAGAAAAATATTTCTGAAAAAAACAAGCTTCTGAAAAATGTTGAGGAAGTATCTTCTCTGAAATTGTCTCCCTTGAAATATCACAGCTCCCAAATGATAGATTTTCGGAATGTTTCGCTTTGCTATGACGGCGAAGCGGTTTTCAAGGACGTAAGCTTCACGGTTTGTCAGGGCGACCGCATTGCAATTTGCGGTCAGAACGGAAGCGGCAAAACCGGTCTTATCAAACTGCTCTTGGGTGAAAACGAAAATTATCAGGGTACGATAACAATGGGAAGCCGATTGAAAATTTCCTATGTATGCCAGTCCGCGGACAGCCTGCGGGGAACTCTTGACGATTACGTTGAAAAATATAATGTGGACGAAGCCTTGTTCAAAGCAATTCTGCGGAAGCTTGATTTTTCGAGAGAGCTTTTTTCACGTCCCATTGAAAGCTACAGTCAGGGGCAGAAGAAAAAGGTAATGCTTGCCCGAAGCCTGTCGGAGCAGGCTCATCTTTACATTTGGGACGAGCCGTTAAACTATATTGACGTTCTGTCGAGGATACAAATTGAGGAACTGCTGAAAGCATCCGAAGCAACGCTGTTGTTTGTGGAGCATGACAAACGCTTCTGTGAACAGACTGCGACAAAACAGATATTGCTATAGCTGACAAAATCTAATAATATCCGCTTCAAGCTTTTTTAAACAAGTCTGCGCGTCCATAAAAAACTCCTATTCAACAATTTTTATTCGGTTTTCTTTTCTCGGCTTGAAGCTTGGCTGCTCGCCGTCAATATATCCGAGAATTACAAAGCATATGGCGGAATAATTTTCGGGAATGCCCCATTCCCGGAGCAATGCCTGCCCCTCGTCGCTTGCAAAGGTTTCCTCGCCTCTTGAAATTATGCAGGAGGCGATACCTAATTCCGCCGCCTGCAAAACCATATTCTCGGCGCAGCAGAAAGCGTCCGCAGTACGGAACATAAAATTATTCTGCCCGAAAATCGCAGCAACGCAGGGCGCGCCGTAAAATCCGTTTTTGATAGTCGGGTCGTCAATAGTGCTTGGCTGTTCCTTTGAAACATAGCTGCCCGCCAATTTGGAGCGGTCAAATTTTGCAAGGTTCATTATTCCTATTTTAGTCGTAAGCTCTTTATTCCGCACGCCGACCATTACAGAACGCTGTCCGCCGCCCGCGTTTGGAGCGTAATTTCCCGCTTCAAGAATTTTTTCAAGAGCCTCGCGGCTTATCTGCTCGTCGGTATATTTTCGTATCGAATGGCGGGATTTTATAATATCCATTAACATTTTTCTGCACTCCTTAATTCCGAATTTCTTTCCAGCATTGAGGGTCGGCGGCATACATATTTCCCGTATAGCCGAATGTTACAGCGGGACAGCCGCGGCAATATCCCCGAAGCTCGCATTTTGAGCATTTTTCAAATTTATCAAATTGTCTGTATTCATCAAGCTCTGCGCCGTTGAATAATTCAAGCATGGACGTTTCAAACACATTTCCTATCTTGCTTTCCATTCTTCGGCAGGCGTAAACGTCCCCCGTGGGGAGAATTGTCATATGCCCGATACCGCAGTGACAGCCGTCATAAATCATATCGGGGTCGTGGTTTTCGGGAATTTTAAATAACCCTTTTTCGTATAAAAGCAAAGTCCACAAATGGTCTTTTAACTGGAAAGTGGTTATGCAGCCGTTCCTTTTATGCTCCTGAAATTTATCGTAGCACATTTCAAGAAAAGCCTTGTATTCAAGGGGCGGTATGTGATATTCCTCCGATTTTTGACCGGTCGTGGGACAGTATCTTCCAAAGGCAAAAACGTCCACATTTTTTTCGGCAACAAGGTCTATTATCTGCGGGAAATCCTTTATATTTGCAGATGAAACGGTGGACATTACAGCGCAGTACATTCCCGACTTTTTTATGCAGTCAATTTTTTCGATAGTAGTGTCGAACGAACCCGGCTTGCGGAAGCTGTCGTGTATTTCCTTCATGCCGTCGATTGAAAGCTGATACTTGCGGCAGCCGTGCTCGTAAAGCCTTTTGCACACCTCGTCATTCAAATGAAAGGGATTTCCCAGAATACCGAAGGTTATTTCCTTTTCTTTCAGAAGTTTCGCAAGTTTCCAAAAATCCTTGTGCAAAATGGGGTCGCCGCCTGTTATGTAAAAATACGGCGTCCTGCTAAGGTTTTCGCACATCTTAACACAGCTTTCTATGACCTGTTCCATTTTGTCAAAGGACATTTCATTAAGGACTTTGCAGTTGTCCTCCGCGAAAATATAGCAATGCTTGCAGCGTTGGTCACAGACGTCTGTGATGTGCCATTGAAAAGCGAAATAGGGTTTCACAAAAATTCCTCCGTTTTATATAAAACGCAAAAATAAAATGCGTCCGTATAATCATTTGCCCTGCCCGATCATATCGGACAGAGCGTTTGGCTTTGCTGACGATAATTACTTCTTGTCGGGGTCAGCAGCTCCGCAGGCCGAACCGCAGGCGGAAGCAGGCTTATCCTCCTTAGGGTCTGCCGCACCGCAGGCTGAACCGCAGGCAGAAGCGGGTTTGTCATCTTTGGGGTCCGCCGCTCCGCAAGCGCTTCCCGAAAAAGCCGCTACGTTTTTCAATGCCTCACTCATGATAAAGTCCTCCTTTAAAAATTCGTTTCAGGTTTTCCTGTGATTTTATACTATCACATATTTTATTGCACGGCAAGTACGCACTTTTTTATAACTCAGTTACAAAAAAGTGACTTTTGCGTATCTGCGGTCTTTGCGGTGATAAAATTTTATGTTTGACAAAAACCGCGAAAAATGTTATAATGTTAATAATTTACATATACCGAAAGGCGGATCGGAATGGTTACAAAAAAAGAACTCCCTGCTTGTCCTGTGGCAACGACCGTGCAGATAATAGGCAGCAAATGGAAGCTGCTTATTATCAGAAACCTCATGGAACGTCCGTGGAGATTTAATGAGCTTAAAAACGACCTTGAGGGTATCAGCCAAAAGGTTCTTTCGGACAGCCTCCGCTCTATGGAAGAGGACGGTATCATTGTCAGAAATGTTTACCCCGAAGTGCCGCCTAAGGTTGAGTATTCTCTTACCGAACTGGGGGAGTCAATGCGTCCGATTCTGGACGCTATGGCAGTATGGGGAGCGGAATATAAAGCAAGCCGCAATTGAATTTTTGTACAGCAAGCCGCTTTCAAACTTTTATATGTATAATAAAAAGATACTGTATATTTTACATATACAGTATCTTTTTATGCGTTTTATGCAGTTTATGCGGAAAAACGGACATACTCGGCGCGGAAAGCTTTATTGTGCAGGAATAGTCCACTATAAGCACGGAAACCGTTTTTATTGCGTTTCTCGTGCAGAAGAACGCTCTACTGTCCGTAAGCCTTTCGGTACAGCTCCGAACGCCTGATTTCAAATTTCCCGAATTGCCTGTAAGCTCAATAATTTTGCTCTATATCTTCCACCGAATATCCAAGCCCGACGACCGTCTGACGGATTGTGAATTCCGAAACGTCAGCGTTTGAATATATTTCCGCCGTGCCGTTTTTAAAGTCCGCCTTAGCGTACAGCCCGTCCTTTCGGCCGAAAGTATTTTCGATTTTTGCGGCGCAGTTTTTGCAGGACATACCTCCGATTTTAACTGTATATTTATATTTGTATTCGGAAATATCCGCTTTTGTTTCGGACGCTTTTTCGTCGTCTCCTCCCGTGCCGCAGCAGCCGTGAGCAAGCTTTTTCATATAGCTTTTTATTGAAAATATGCATACCGATATAAGAAGAATTATTATAATTGCAGTTGCCATTTTTTATCCTTTCAATATGTGTTCCGCAAGCTTGTTTACGGTCTTTTCGGAGGTGTGGACAACGATCTTTACCGCGTCGCTGTCCGCGGTTTCCGGGTCAAGACCGAGAGTGTTTTCAAGGAATTCCTTTATGATAACACAGCTTGTGTAAATTGAATTTGCAGCCTTTATCCCGCTTTCGGTAAGGTTTATCTGCCCATAATGCTCCTTTTTGATGTACCCGCTTTCACACAGCTTTGATGCCATTACCGCGGTGCTTGCCTTGCTTACGCCGACGATTTTCGCTACCTCCGAGGACTTTGCTTCTCCGCCGCCTTGGCACAGCTTGTAAATTGCGAAAAGATACTTTTTCTGCGAATATGAAAGCTCATTCATTTTTTACATCACCGCAGTGTCCGCAGGCGTGGGGACAGCCCGCGCAGTTCCCGCCGCATGAGGATTTTCCCGATTTTTTATCCTTGTAAAGCTGTCTTGCGGCAAGAAACAATACCGCCGCAACAATCAAACCGACAATTATCGTTGCCATAAAAATCACTCCTGTTAGAAAATATAGATTACAGAACAGAGGTAATTCTGCTCTGTTAAGCTTCCTTTGATTATGTTTTCCTCACCTGCATTTGCAAGTGTAAGCGGCATAATATATACGCTCTTTTTAGTTAGACAAAGCTAACATATTCACAATTATTTTGGTTAGCCTTTACTAACCATATATTATGGTACTCCATATTTTCAAATTTGTCAAGAGGGTTTTATAACCTTTTCCATTTTCGTTTAATATGTACAGTTTTGCAAGTTAGTTTTGGGTAACTTTATGAGAGGGTTGTACAAATAATTTATCATAAGTGGATTTGATAAACAAAATCACCCCCGCATTTTACTGCGTGGGTGATTACAGCTCCGCGTCTTATACGCTGTTTAACCGCTGAAAAAGATTTTAATTTACTTGCGGAAATTCAGCGTATGTTCATTTCGATATTAATATTTTTTCATAGCTTTGCATTTGGGATCGCATACTTTACATACAGCACACGGTTCGACTGCTTCACCTTGTTTAGATATTTTTATATAACTGCATTTCGGTATCCGACCGTCTTTAATAGCGTTGATCCTGAAATTTATTAGCCTTTTCGCTAACTCGATCTGCTCCTCGGTAGGATTTACCAGATCAAAACCGGTAAAAGCGCATTTACCGTCTATACACCTTCCGCATCCTCCATGCCCTGTGCTTGCTTTGACCAGTTCCTGCATTGCGTCGGATTCATTCGCTAAAACGGGTTCTAAGTATTCGTCATATTGAACGCATATACGAATATGCCAGTCACCGTTTTCCGACTTATTGACTGAACCCCACCGTTTTCCTTTATATTTACCGTTAATGCCGATCTTGTTTTCTTTCAGCCATTCAAGAAATCCATTCATTATAATATCTCCCCAATATATGGTTCTTACCTGCAATTTGCTGTAAATGTAAAAAGAAGCCGATTGTCAGAAAGCAAACGGCTTCTTTTTGCAATGTTGTGGCGGAGAAGGAGGGATTCGAACCCTCGATGAGCTATCAACCCATACACGAGTTCCAGTCGTGCGCCATAAACCGGGCTAGGCGACTTCTCCGAACGACTTAATTATTATAACAGATATTCCGACGCTTGTCAATAGCTTTTTGAAAAATATTTTTTATTTTTGGCAGAAGTACTGTAAAAGCAGCGCAGCATTCAAGAACTGTGTTACGGCCAAATCATCGCAGGCAATAATTGGATACTTGACAAAAAGAGTGCAGTTCCCGAAGAAAAGTCATGCCTTTTGAGCATAGATTGCTATTCGGTATAAGCATTTGCCGTTTTCCCAAAAAAGATGTATAATTATGATAATAACGAAAAAAGGAGATGTCTGCCATGAAAATCAATGCAAAGGAAGAATTTACAAAAGCAAACGTTTTCGGTCAGGGTGAGGAAAATACCGCATTCGCAAAATATTTTATCGGAAATTCCTATCTTAATCCTTTGACAGACCCAAAGGCGTGCGCGGTATTTCTCGCAAACGTTACCTTTGAGCCGGGCTGCCGCAACAACTGGCATATCCATCACGCCAAGAGCGGGGGAGGTCAGCTGCTTATCTGTGCCGCGGGCAGCGGCTGGTATCAGGAGGAGGGCAAGCCTCCCGTAAGTCTGGAGGAGGGCATGGTCATCACAATTCCTCCCGAGGTAAAGCACTGGCACGGCGCAAAGGCGGACAGCTGGTTCTCCCACATTGCGGTGGAAGTCCCCGGCGAGGAGACCTCCAACGAATGGCTTGAAGCTGTGGACGACGATACATACAGCAAGCTGAAATAAATTCGGGAAGCACCGAACCGAAATACAGGAAAATACTGCAAGCGGCTGTGCAGCGCAATAGCGTATGCACAGCCGCTTTTTGTCATGCGTACAGATATCCCGCGGTATCCCCGCCCGCACATTCAACAAAGCCTCAAATTGAAAGTATAGTCTCTTTATTTGCAGTATTCATTAAGAACACCTTTGTCTAAAATCAGCACACGGTATATTTTTTTACCGATCGTGCGCTCATAATCGTAACGCTTTGTCTTGTTCCTGCCCGCGTAACGGGCAATAAGAATGCCGTTTGCTTCCAGAATACACCGAACAAAAGCCTGCTTGCTCAAAGACGTGTATTCACCGCGGTCTGCCAGATATCTTGTAAATCTGGAATAAAAATTGTTTTCGACGGCGTTGTGAAGATATATCTTGTTTTTCTTATTATCGACCCAGCCAATGTCGGAAACAATACCCGATTTAACGTCGACGATAGCATTGTTGTCTGTCAGAAGCTTTATAAAAGCAGAAAACTCGTACAAAACGGTCTTTTCGTCAAGATATCTGTGCTGACCAAAGCCGCACGTCTGCATATCAATATTTTTAGTACCGGGCGTCGGAACGGTAATAGATGAGCCGGCATAATTTTTAAGAAGCTTTTTATATGCGTCAAAGCCGACACATTCCGCAAGCTCACGCTGATCTTCGTCCAGATCGCTGAGTGTCAGTTTATCGAGCAGACACATGATATCACCTCGCTCTGCATTGCTGCTGCCCATAAAATTAATCATGCGTACAGGTCTCCCGCAGTATCCTTGTAGTATTCCGCCTGGGCTTCCCAAAGCGCCTTGTAGACCCCGTCCGCTTCAATAAGGGATTCGTGGGTACCACGTTCGGCGACGGTGCCGTCCTCCATAACGGTTATCTCGTCGCAGAAGCGGCAGGAGGACAGTCTGTGGGAAATGTAGACCGCAGTCCGCGTGCCCACGATACCGTTGAATTTGGTGTAGATGTCATGCTCGGAAATTGGGTCGAGGGAGGCTGTGGGTTCGTCCAGAACAATGAACGGCGCGCCCTTGTAGATCGCCCTTGCAAGGCAAAGCTTCTGTGCTTCGCCGCCGGAAATTTCCACGCCGTGCTCGTCAAAATGCTTATAGAGACAGGTCTCGATACCGTTTTCCATGCTTTCGAGACGCTCCCCAAGACCAGCTCTTGTTACGCAGTCAGTGACCAGCTCTGGGTCGTAGTCGTCGGAAGAAGCCACGTTCTCCGCAATGCTGAAAGAGAACAGCTCCGAATCCTGAAATACCACCGAGAACAGCGCCATGTAGTCCTCGTATTTGTACTTCCTTATGTCGATACCGTTCAAGGTTATCTCTCCCTCGGTTGGGTCGTAGAGCCTGCACAGCAGCTTTACAAGGGTGGACTTTCCGCAGCCGTTTTTGCCCACGAGAGCCATTTTCTCGCCGATCTTCCATTTCAGATTAACGTCCTTTAAAACGTACTGCTCCGAGTTGGGATACTTGAACCACACGTGACTAAACTCAAACTCGTACTCGTTGTCGTCCCGCTTTTCGGTTGGGATAGTTCCCTTGTACTTCTCGTCTGGAATGTCAAGAAAATCAAAGGCGGTTTTCATAAATTCAATGTCAACGGACATTCCGCCGAAGCCGCCTGCAATGCGGTTCATGCTGTCGCGTATCCGCGAAAAATACATTACAAAGCCGATTATCTCTCCGACCGTGAGCGCGCCGTTTATCGCTCTGAAAACCGCAAATCCGTATATAACGACATTTGAAGCAAGAGTTATCATACCTGCGCCGAAATTCATCGGCAGATCTCTTCTGACTCCGTGAGTCCAGCCCTTGAGCCAGCTTTCGGTATTTCTTTTGAACTCGTTTAATATCAGTTCCTGCTCTCCGTAAATGCGTATATCCTTGCCGTTCTGGTAATTGCTGCTGATATCGTCCGCATAATGGCTCGATGTTCTGGAATATTGGAGAAGCTCCCTGTCGTTCTGTAACTCCGAAAAGCACTTGTATGATTTTTTTATCGGCAGCAGCGCCTTTCCGATCTCAAGCAAAGCGGCAAGTGCTATTGCGGCAAAAAGTCCCCAATATGAATTTATAAAGCCCGCAAATCCCGAAAGCTGCGGCGCAGACTTGAACGCAAGAGGCGCGATCATAATAAGTCCTAAAACGATAGATACAGTTCCGCTGAAAATCTCCAGAAGATTGTAAAAAACCCGTCCCATTCTGGACATACCGTCCATTGCGCGCCGTTCCATGATGAAGGTATCTGGACTTTCAATATGAATGTAATCCATATTGATTATTTTTTCCCATATCATTTTGCGCTGGTTTATGCGGTGCGAAAAGTTGTGGCAGTTATCATGCTTTTTTATTATTTCCTGCACGATCCAAAGCGCAAGGTCTATTGATCCCGTGATTATGATGAACACTATGATGTCCTGCCACGGTCTTGCGGAGATAACCATGTCGATAAGCTTCGACACCTGAAAAACTTGAAGGTACACCTGAATAAACGATGGTATCTGTATTGCAAGGCGCACCTGCATAAAGCCTTTGTCGGCCTTTTCCATTACGCTGAGACCTCGTTTTATCGCGTCTATATTTTCACGCAGCGGCGTTCTTTTCTTACTCATTTTTGTCGACCTCCTTATCGTTGTAGTAGCTGCTCTGCATAGCGAAAAGCTCTGCGTATGTTCCTCCCGCTTTCATAAGCTCCGAGTGAGTGCCCTCCTCGGCGATCCTTCCGTCCGCGATAAGAATTATCCTGTCGCAGAAGCGTGTGGACGCAAGCCTGTGGGAGATAAACACGCTGGATTTCCCCTTGGAAAAATCCGCATAGTTCAGATACATTTCCTGCTCCGCTATGGGGTCGAGGGCGGCTGTAGGCTCGTCCAGCAAAAGCACGGGAGCGTTTTTGTAGAGGGCTTTCGCAAGGGCAAGCTTCTGCATCTGTCCTCCCGAAAAGTCAGTCGCGTCGTCGTAAACAGTCTTGACAAGTCGGGTGTTTTCCTTTTTGGGCAGGGACATTACTTTCCCGTAAATGCCCGATTTTTTCATGCAGTCGTAAAGCTTGGGGAAATTCGTCTCATCAACAGTTCTGCCCGAAATATTTTCCGCAATGGTAACGGGAAGCACGTCAATGTCCTGAAAGACCGTGCTGAAAAGCCTGAAATATTCGTCCCTGTTGTAGTCGTTTACGGACACGCCGTTTAGCAGAACGTCTCCCTCGGTGGGACGGTACAGTCCGCACATCAGCTTGATAAGGGTGGTCTTGCCCGCGCCGTTAAGTCCCACGACAGCAAGCTTTTCGCCCTTGTTCAGCTTAAAGGAGATATTTTTTATGGTAGGCTCTTCCGCGCCGAAATAAGTGTAGCTCACGTTGCGGAACTCTATCTCGCACTGCATATCGCTGCAATCCTCGGGGACAGACACGCCCTCGCCTCTGTTGGTGTTATCCTTAATGTCAAGGTAGTCGCGGGCATAGAAAATATTCTGGGAAAGCCAGTTGTAGGCGCTGAATTTGTCGCACCACGCCCTAACCGCCGACGAAAGCATAAAGATAGAATTGAAGTACAGCACGAAGTCTCCCGCGCCGATATTGCCTTTCATAACCAGATAAACAATGTAGATACTCGCCGCACAGCTTCCAATCGCAGACACAGCTGCGCCTGCAATATTATGGAAAAATTCCCACTTGTCCTGCTGCTCGTACCAGTCCAGCCGCAGGGCGTAAACCCGCTTGAAAACGCTGTCCAGCCACCGCTGCATACCGAATATGCGAACGTCCTTTGCCGCGCTGAAATTTGCGTCCGTGCCGATGTAGGTTATATATTCAAGCTGACGGTCGTACTTCTGCCAGTTGTCCGCCATGTTCCATATCCAGCTCATTTTGTGTATATTGATGTAGTACCCCGCCACCGCAGGCAAACCGATTATCAGTATAAGCACAGGATTTAGCATTGAAAGTATACCGCCGTATGCAAGCACCTGAAGCGCGGCTAAAACGGTCTCACGCATAGTTCCGAGAGCGGAATCGGCCGTGTTGTTTATGCCGTCGTCAGCCTTGTGCAGCATATCGTTCAGCTTGGTGTTTTCGGTGTTTTCATAGTCGGTATCCATTTTCTTTTTCATCAGCTTGCCGTAAAGATAGGCGCTCATACGGAATTTCGCCACATAGACCGTGTACATCAGTCCCGAATTGTTGAGAATATTGGCAAACTGCTGCGCCGCGATAAGGGCAATACAGATTATGCCCAGCTTCATTCGTGAGGACGTTCCAAGCGCAAACTCGATAACGTACTTGTCCGTGTAGGTTCCCGAAAGACTTATCACCATATCCATGACAAGCCGCATGACCATTATCCAGAAAAGTCCGCGCGCGCCGTGCCAGCATTCCTTTAAAATGAAAAGCATATTGTTTGGCACGCTGTACCTAATTTTGGACATCTCCTCGCGGTACTTCGCCCCCGCCGCGGCTTTTTTCTCCTTTGTGTATTTCGCGATCTTTACTCGCTTTTTAGCCATAAAACCACCTCGTTTTGCATTGTCGTGATACGTCCGTACCCCTTGAATAAATAGTATCACAAAGAAAGCCGCCTGTGTTTGTTTTGGAACGAACGGTCAAAATACGGAACGAACGGTTATGCGGACGGCCCGGCTGTACGTTCAAAAAAGCTTGCCTGCACCGGCGGCAGACAAGCTTTTGTTATTCAAGCTCTGTATTAATTGTATCCAGATTTATTCTGATAATCATTCCGCCGCCCTCAGCATTTTCCGCGGAAATATTATGTCCCAGCTTGGCGCATATCCTCTTGCACAGGTACAGACCAATACCGCTGGCTTTTTTATCCAGCCTGCCGTTGCAGCCCGTGTAGCCTTTCTCGAACAGCCTTGGTAGGTCTTCGGGAGCGGCTCCGATACCCGTGTCACGGATACAAAGCGTAAGCGGCTCTTCGCAGTATATCTCCGCGCCGCCTGTTTTGGTGTACTTCATCGCGTTTGATATGACCTGTTCGATAACGAACAGAAGCCATTTCTCGTCGGTAAGGACGGTTTTTTGCAGCGGCTCGTAGGTCAGGCTCAGCTTCTTGCGGATAAACTGCCGCGAAAATTTCCTCACCGCCTGTCTGACAATACCGTCCAGATCGTATTCCTTTATCACGAAATCTGTGCTGTCCGAGTACAGCCGCAGATAGCACATTACCATTTCCGCGTACTGCTCTATCCTTTGAAGATTGTCGGCAAGCTCGCGGTTTAGTTCGCGGTTCAGCTCCTCCGATTGTCCCGCCTCCTGCAAAATAAGCCCCATAGCCGCAATAGGAGTTTTTATCTGGTGCGCCCAGATGGTGTAGTATTCGGTCATGTCCGAGTATTTTTCCGACATTTCGTCCTCGGCGCGGCGCATATTTTCGTACAGAATTTTTACAAGCTCGCAGTAATCCGCCTCAACGCCGTTTAGAGGCGAGGGGAGACCGTCTATAGTGTAAATAATTTCGTCCGCAAGCTTTTTCAGCCGCAGACGTTTTCTTCTGTAGTATAGAAAATCAACCGCCGCAGCGGTCAGTCCGAAAAAGCCGCTTACCGCCGCGCCGTACAGAACGGCTTTCAGCGGAAGCGAATAAAGCGCAAACACCGCCGCAAACACAGCGCAGACTATCGCCCACACCGCTATTGTCACGCGGCGCGATCTGATATAGTCCCACAGCATACGGTAACCCCCTGCCTTAGCCGATGATATAGCCCATTCCCGCCTTTGTGACGATAAAATCCTCCAGGCCGTACCGCTCCAGCTTTTTCCTAAGTCTGGAAACATTTACCGTAAGAGTGTTTTCGTCCACATAGCAGTCGGTCTCCCACAGCCTGTTCATAAGCTCCTCTCTGCTTACCACCTTTCCTTTGTTTTCCATAAGTGTAAGCAGTATCCTGTATTCGTTTTTGGTAAGCTCCAGCTTTTCTCCGCCGTAGGTCATTGACGCGTCCGAAATGTTCAGTACCGCGCCATTGTGCTCTATTGTTTCGGGAGCGTTTCCGAAATCGTAAGTCCTGCGGAGTATAGCCTTTATCTTCGCCAGAAGCACCGTAAGGTCAAATGGCTTGGGGATAAAATCGTCCCCGCCCATGTCCATAGCCATAATGATGTTCATATTGTCCGAAGCTGAGGACAGAAACACCACGGGAACTTGTGAAATTTTGCGTATTTCCGCGCACCGGTAAAATCCGTTGTAAAAGGGCAGACCTATATCCATCAGTACAAGGTGAGGGGAGAACTCCGAAAATTCCCCGATAATATTTCTGAAATCCTCGACGCACCTTACCTCATAGCCCCAGCCCTCAAGATAATTTTTCACCGCGTTTGCAATAGCCGGATCGTCCTCGGCGATAAAAATTCTGTGCATTTCAGTATTGGTCTCCGTCTGTAAGTTCTTCCGCGCCCCAAATCATGTCCCATTCGGTGTTGTCTTGACCAAAATCGTCCTCAGAGGTTTCGGTAATGACATCAGGTTCGGACGCCTGCGTTTCGGGGACTTGCGTTTCCGCGTTTTCCGAGCGGGTAGTAACGGATACTCCCGAACCGTCGGGAATTATAACGATAGCCTGACGGTGCATCTGGTCGTACCGCGTTTCAAACTTGTTTATGTTGTAGTCGATAATGCCTTTCATTGGGTCGTTGAGAGTTACCAAGTCCGCGCTCATGTTGAAGCCCGCCAGCACGAAGCAGTGTTCGTTCAGATACCAGTCAAGCTGCTCGCCCGTGGCGTTGTCGTACCATGTCTCATAGAATTCGGGTTCTATCATTCCGTCGGTTGCCCAGCACAGGACTGGCACGTCCGCCGCAAGATAGTCGTACAGCACGTCGGGGTGAGAGCCCGAAATATTTTTCACGGTAAACCCGCCGCCGTGGTCGGCTATGTATGAATTGGCAGCTTTCTCGATGGCGCCCGCGAAACAGCCGTAGCCGCGGCTGAACGGGTCTCCGATAAAGTAATCGAAAAAGCTGTCCTTATAGGTTTTTCCGTCCTCGTAGCGGGCGTTGCCCCAGCTTACGGGGAGATAATTTTTGGCAAGGTCGGTTTTGTCCGCGTCAAAGCCGCAGTGCCTGAGCAGAATTGTCAGCGCGGTTATTTCGCAGCCAACGGGAAGCTCGGGCAGCTGGAGGACGTTTTCCATGTCGATATAGACCGAGTTGCTGTCGTACTCCTTGCGGACGCGGCTGGTTATAATAGTCCTGCTGACAGAGGTAACATCGGTGTCGGAAATATCGGCAGCTTCAACATCGGGAGAAGTCTCCGCACCGGACGTTTCCGCCGAGGAAACCGCCGCAGAGCGGGACTCTGAAAGAGTGACCGAAGCGGTTGCAGGCAGCGCGTCCTCAGTACCTTCCGAAAAAAAACTTTCGGAGATACTTTCGCCGTCGGGGACAGAATTATCCCTGCCCCTGCCCGCAATTATGAAAATAACCGCCGCCGCCAGAACGATCACGCATACCGTGATCACAGCAAGCCTTGTGATAAGCTCGTTCATTCAGTTCACCCGATCAATCGTAAATTGTGATGATGATATCCTCGTCCTCCGGGAAAGGCGTGATAAATCCCTCGAAGGGATCCTCCTCGATAAAGGGAGGTTCTGTTTCGGTCTCGGTAGGCTCGGGCTTGGGAGGATTTTTCGCCACGTACACCGTAAGCGTTTCGCCCGCCTCAACGTCGATCTTTTCGCCGGGCTCCTTGCTTGTTTTGGCAACATAGCCTTCCAGAGTATCCTCAGTTTCAAGCTCCTGTTCCTCGTACTTTATGCCAAGCTCGTTAAGCTTTGCAAAGTAGTCCTTTTTGGACAAAGCAAGATAATCGGGAATTTCGATATATTTAGGCCCGAGGCTGACCTTTACCAGTATCTCCGTGCCGTCCTTATAGGTCTCGGTCTTGGGTATGGACTGGTAGAAAATAAGTCCCTTGCCGAATTCGTCGTTGTATTCGTACTCGGGCTTGAATACAAGGCTGCTGTAGGTATCGGACTTGCTCACAAGGTCGTAGTTCCGTCCCGTGATGTCGTTCATGACGTATACAATGCCGTTGTCCGCGGCGGTAGTAGCCGCAGTGGTGGTAGTCTGCTCCATAGGCGCGGGAGCGGACATAGTGGTGGTCTCACCCATAAGTCCTCCCGTATCGGATATCGAAGCCAGACCCGAATCGGGCGTACCGAAAGTACCGCTGTTGTCGTCAAGGGACAGTATCATTATCATAACAAGGAAAAACAGTCCCACAATAAGGATAACAGCCATTATAAGTACAAACAGGCGGTTTCTGCTGATAGGCTCTGCTGCCTTGCTGCGGCTGCCTCCGTTGGAACGCGCCGCCGCGCTTTGTCTTGGAATGGATATGGTCTGAGTGCTTGAGGAGGACAGCCTCTTCGAGCCGTATTCGGGCTGCTCGAAAAGCTGGGTCACAAGCTCGGTAATGGTCTGGATACGCATTTCACCGCTGAGGTTAAGTCCGTTCATAATGACCTTTGAAACGTTGGCGGGAATGTTGCGGTTAAGTCCCGCGGGTTCGATAAGGTTATCGCTGGAAAGCCTGCTTGTGGCTTCGGTGGGGACTACTCCTGTAAGTATACGGTAAAGCAGGGCGGAGATGCCGTAAACGTCCGTCCATGTGCCCTGCCAGTTGCTGGAATTGTACTGCTCGGGAGCGGCATAGCCGTTATAAAGCTCGGAAGCAAGCTCGGTATTGGCAGTTCTTGCGTCCGCAATGCAGAAGCCCGTCAGCTTCAGCTCGCCCTTGTCGGTGACGATAATGTTTTCGGGGGAAATGCCCCTGTGGACAAGTCCCGCGTTGTGAACGAGAGAAAGCGTGGTAAAGATAGGAGGGAACAGCTTCTTGACTTCCTCCCAAGAAAGCTCGCCCGCGTTCATTCTCAGGTATTCGCTCATGGTCATGCCGTCCAGCCAGCCGAATACCGCATAGGCGGTATTGTTGTCGCCGAACATATCTATCGCGGCGTTGATGTGGTTAAGGGTGCGCATTTTCGACAGCACCTTGTTAAGCTCCACAAACTCGGAGAGAAAGGTTTTGTACTGGGGCATACTGTCGGGATTGACCGTTATTACCGACGTACCCTTTTCACGGGTACAGAGGGTATCGGGCATATATTCCTTTATAAGCACCTTGCTTTCGGTGATCTTGTCGAACGCGATATAGCACGCGCTTTCGCCGTTGTATGATTTGAGCTTTCCGACAAGATATCTGTCGTTAAGCGTAACGCCCGGTGCAAGATAAGACGGGAGGTGAGGCGCTCCGACGCGGTATCCGCAGTCAGGACATATCTCAGCGTCCTCGCCGAGCGGATTCATGCAGCCGTAGCACAGATTAAAACGCTCCATAGTCTCTTGCTCCTTTCCATGCGGCAAAGCCGCGAATTGACAATCTATTTATTATATGCACTGTCTGTATTATCTTCTGAAAGTATAACAGCAAACGGACAAAAAGTCAATTGCTTTAGACAATTTGTAGATAAATTGTATTCGCTTTGTAATAATTTGATACCCGCAAAGCGAGTTGCTTTATGATAACATTTAACCTTTTAATTATACCAAATAAACCTGTCTACGTCAAGCGGACACCCCAATAAAACGCGAAAATATGTTAAAATGACCGATTTATAACGCAAAAGCGCAAATTTTCTGAGCAGATTTACGGTATTATACTATTTCTTTATCAACTTATAGACAAAGTCTATAAGTTGATTCCGCCGTGCATAGCACGGCGGTGGCGGCTTTGCCGCCTAAAAAACCGTCAATACTAATTTCGTCAAAACCGCAGGTTTTGACTGCCGCCTTTCAGGCGGCTCTGCCTATAGACATTTTGTCTATAGGCAGATTAGAAATTAGTATTATCACAGCAGAGAGGACACCAGAAGCACCAGCGGTATAGTTGCAGCCGAGGCAATGGTGGATACCGCAAATATTTCCGCGGCGTAAACCGAGTTCTTTTCGTACCTTGATGCAAACATTATCGTCATGGTAGCCGTGGGGCAGGCGGTGGAAATTATTATCGTGTCCGCGATCATCGGTTCTATGCCCATGGGAGACATTATCAAAGCGACCGCAAGGGGCGCAAGTATCAGCTTTATAAGTCCCGTAAGGTAAATTCCCGGCTTTTTCAGCGCGGCAAGAATGTCCGAGCGGGCGATGGTCATTCCCGAAATAAGCATTGCAAGGGGAGTGTTCAGCGAGGAAATATAGTTCAGCGGCTGCATAATTATGTTCGGAAGCCTTATTTGCAGGAAGAACGCCGCAAGTCCCACAGCCGTTGCAATTACCGCGGGAGCTTTCAGCGCGTTCACCGCCGACCTGAAATCCATTTTCTCCGTCATGGACATGACCCCGTGCGTCCATGTGAGCAGGTTGAACACGGCAATATAGGCGGTCAGGTAGAATATCCCGTCCGTGCCGTACACCGCTTCAATAAGAGGTATCCCCATAAAGGCGCAGTTTGAGTACGCCGCTGCAAACCGTTCCACAGAGCCGTCCGCGCCGCGCCGTTTTCCGCAGAATATCGTTCCCAAAGCAATGGAAACAATGTGAGACAGCACCGACAAGCCGAACGAAATCAGCAGTCCCCGGATAAGCCGCGGTTCAAGCTCCTTCTGGAAAGACACGAAAATAAGCGCGGGACACACCACCGTCAGCACCAGCTCCGAAAGCTGCTTGCAGCCCTGTTCGGTGAATATCTTTCGCTTCCAAAGGAAGTATCCCAGTAAGATCATAATAAACATTACCGTTATCTGGTAAAGAACGATCTGTGCGGAATCCATTTCAAAGACCTCCGTTGAGTTCAGAAAATACGGGCGGCTCAAAGCCGCCCGCGTGAAAAATTTCATTCTGCCGCACCTGCCGCCGCACCGCTTTTAGGGTTTGCAGCAGGACGCGTTTTTATGTGCCGTCCGTCATATGATCTTGCTCAGAAAGCTTTTAAGACGGTCGCTTTTGGGATTGTTGAAAAACTCCTCGGGAGGATTTTCCTCCACGATCTGACCGTCCGCCATAAACAGGATACGTGTCGCAACTTCCTTTGCGAAAGCCATTTCGTGAGTTACCACAACCATTGTCATGTTGTCCTCGGCAAGCTCACGCATAACGTTCAGCACCTCGCCCACCATTTCGGGGTCGAGAGCGGAAGTAGGCTCGTCGAACAGCATAACGTCAGGCTTCATGCACAGCGCTCTTACGATCGCGATACGCTGCTTCTGACCGCCCGAAAGCTGGTTGGGATACGCGTCCGCACGATTGGCAAGTCCAACCCTTTCAAGCAGCTCGGAAGCGTTTTTCTCGGCTTCCTCCTTGGAAAGTCCAAGCAGCTTCATAGGCGCAATGGTAAGATTTTTCATTACCGTCATATGGGGAAACAGATTGAACTGCTGGAAAACCATACCGATCTTCCGTCTGTGCAGGTTTATATCGTTCTTTTTGTCGGTGATGTCAACACCCTCGAAAAGGATTGTCCCGCCAGTAGGCTCTTCAAGCAGGTTGAGGCAGCGCAGGAACGTGCTTTTGCCCGAACCCGACGGCCCGACAACGAACACTACCTCGCCCTGACGTATTTCCGTGGAAACCCCGTTCAGCGCGTGATTTTCCATGCCGTCAAACTTCTTTTTCAGACCGTTCACACTTATAAGAACGTTTTCGTCAGCAGCATTAGTGGTCACTGTTCCTCAGCCTCCTTTCAAGCTTGCCTACAAGGAATTCAAGCAATATTACCACAATAAGGTAAATTGCCGCAACCGCAAGCAGCGGCATCATTGCGTCAAAGGTACGGCTTCGTATGATATCGCCGCCCTTGGTAAGATCCTCCATGGCAATGTAGCCCGAAACCGAGGTCTCTTTAAGAAGCACTATAAGCTCGTTTCCCAGTGCGGGCAGGACGTTCTTGAACGCCTGCGGGATAATGATATAGATCATAGTCTGAGCATAGCTGAAGCCCAGACTGCGTCCCGCTTCAAGCTGTCCCTTGTCTATGGACATTATTCCGCTTCGCACAATTTCCGCCACATACGCCCCCGAGTTTACTCCGAAAGCGATAACGGCGACAATCATTTTCTCTATCGCCACCGACGCGAAAATACCGTAGTAAATGATAAGGAGCTGTACAACAACGGGAGTTCCGCGGATAACCGTAAGATAAACGCGGCAGATAAAGTTTGCGATCTTTAGCTTGCCCGTCTTGTCGTGGGCGGAGCGTATTATCGCCACAATAAAGCCCAGCGCAACGCCCAGTATCAGCGCGAAAACCGTTATCAGCACCGTGGTGCGGAGACCGCGGGTAATGTAGAGCCAGCGGTCGTCCTTTATAAAATTAAGATAAAATCTGTGCGCAAGTTCTTTCAGCCAATCCGACATAATCAAGTCCTTTCAGGCATCAGTCTGCGCTGATGTACTTGTTTATGATCGAACCTATCTTGCCGGACTCCTTGAGCTTAGCCAGCGAAGCGTTTACCTGCTCCAGCAGCTCTGTGTTGTTCTTGGCAATTGCAATAGCGTATTCTTCAACAGTGTACTCTTCGTCCAGAATGATAAGACCCTCGTTCTGGGAAATGAAAACCTTTGCAGGCTCGCGGTCGATGATAACCGCGTCAACCTTGTCCTGAAGCAGGGACTGAACCGCCTCAAAGCCCTTGTTGAAGCGCTCAACGGTAACGTCGTCGATGTCCTCAGCGTACATATCGCCCGTTGTTCCGAGCTGAACGCCTACCTTTTTGCCTACCAGATCCGAAGGCGACACGATCGCCGAGCCGTCCTTAACGATAACGACCTGTGCGGTCAGGGTGTAGGGATCGGAAAAATTAACGTTTTCGAGCCTGTCCTCTCTTACGGTCATGCCTGCGAGAACCATGTCAGCCTTGCCCGACTGAACAGCCGCGATAAGAGAATCGAAAGCCATGTCCTCGATAACGAGCTCCATACCCAGATCGTCCGCGATAGCCTGCGCGATCTCAGCGTCGATACCAACGATCTGGTCGCCGTCGCGGTACTCATAGGGAGGGAACTCCGCGTTGGTAGCCATAATGAGAGTGGTTTTCTTTTCGCCGCCGCAGCCTGCGAGGGAAAGCGTCATAAGAGCGGCAAGAGCGCCGCAGAGAATTTTGCGTAATTTCATATGTATCTCTCCTTTTAAATTTTCACAGTAAATTACATTATACATTATATTTATATTTTTTGCAAGTACCGAAAAGCGGTTTGAAACCGTTTTGATTAGTTTTAAATCATTGTTAACAATTTGTATATGCCGGCGAAACATTCAGTTGGTAAATATTATTATATCATATATTGGGATAAACTATATATGGGCGAACATACTTTTATTAGCATGTTATAATTATAATGTAGCTTATATATAGTCGATTTTGGAGCTTCACGGCTCAAAGCTTTTTCAACGCTCGGAACATGAACATACTTAATAATATATAAGGATAATTTTCCATGTGGGGAAAAGGGGCGTAAGTATGAAAATACAGCCTGCCGTAGCCGCAAGAATAACCGAGCTGTGTGACGAACGCGGCATTACGGTGAACGCGCTTGCGTATATATCCGGTGTGCCGCCGTCCACGGTAAAGAACATTCTGTACGGCGTGAGTAAAAATCCGGGGATCGCCACTATTAAAATGCTGTGCGACGGTCTTGATATCTCTCTGATCGAATTTTTCACCTCCCATGTTTTTGATGAACTTGAGCAGGAAATAGAATAAAGTCCGCTGTACACATTTTTATTGACCGTTGTACGGCGGATTTTTTTAAGCTTGGGAATAGTACCCTGTATTTTCCAAAATGATTTTTATGTCGTATAGTCTCGTTTTAGGCGGAAAATCAGCATATGCTCACGTATTTTTGTACTTTATAATGTTTTTGGCAGAATTTTTTATAGGAAATTTTTGTCAAAAGCTATTGATTTTCAAAGAGTTTTATGGTAAAATATGGGAAGTAAAAAATAACAGGAGGTTCTTAACATGGCAAGCAACATTAAAATTCTGATCTGCGACACAAGCTGCGACTACAGCGAGGCGTTCTACAAAAATATCGAAATGGCGGGCTGCAAATACAAGATCTGCCGTTCGGACGGAGGCGCGCTGACCGAGGAGATACTTGACTATGAGCCGGATATCGTACTCTGCGACATGATCATGACAGGCACTGACGCGGTCGGAGTTATCAGCAAAATAAATTCCGAGCAGATAAAAAAGCCGTTTTTCATTGTCGCTTCCCTATACAAAAATGCGTTTATGGAAAAGGAGATAATGTCCTTTTACAATGCCTACTTTATGCTGAAGCCCTTTGACGCGGAAAGCTTTCTCAGCGTTGTCAACAGGATATCAGCCACTTCCATTGATTCGCTTTCCGATTCTTACGACAGCAGCTCTCAGATAGAGGTAGTTGTTACGGACGTGCTTCACCAGATGGGAATACCCGCACATATAAAGGGTTATCATTATCTTCGCGAGGCGATAATTCTTTCACTCAGGGACGACGAAATGCTGGAAAGCATTACCAAGCTGCTCTATCCCACTATCGCGGAGCATTTCGACACCACCTCCTCGCGTGTGGAGCGCGCTATCCGCCATGCTATCGAGACCGCATGGGACAGAGGCGATATCGACGTACTTAACGGAATGTTCGGCTATACCGTAAGCGTGGGCAAGGGCAAGCCTACAAATTCGGAGTTTATTGCCCTTATTACGGACAATCTCCGCCTGCGCTTCAGGCTTGTGGGAAGAAAGCGGGAAAAAGCCGTAAAATAACAGACCTTCTCGGAAACTTCCGAAACGCTGCCTGACTTGTCTTTTTTGCATCAGGCTTTGCCCATTTTCCTTGCAATACATTCAGTATTCCTGCGGAAAATGTGCTTTGCCTGACGCAAAAAATCCTGCGTCATTCAGCATTTCTACAGTTCCCGAGTAGGTCTAATTAAATCCGGGGGCATACAATGTCCTCGGATTTTTGTGCGTTATCGACAAAAAATGTGTGTATATTGCAGTAATTTTGATATAAGTTACAATTTATACTAAAATTACTTGACAAAGGAAAAATCATGTTATATAATTAACTCATACAAAACATATTGAAATGATATGTAATGAAAGGACGTTGTTTTATGTTTATTCTGTCGGCACGAATGTGCAGGTCTCTGTCTTAACAGTTTATATACCAAATATTAATATTAAAGGAGTAATTTATCATGAGCGAACTTAACGAAAGAAATCTCAGATTTGAGACCAAGCAGCTTCATATAGGTCAGGAGACCGCAGACCCTGTTACCGACGCGAGAGCGGTGCCGATTTACGCAACGTCCTCATATGTTTTCCATAATTCCGAGCACGCTGCGGCGCGGTTCAATCTTACCGACGCAGGCAATATTTACGGCAGACTTACCAATCCCACCCAGGACGTTTTTGAACGCAGGATAGCCTCTCTTGAGGGCGGAATTGCAGCCCTTGCGGTGGCTTCCGGCGCGGCGGCTATAACCTATACTTTCCAGAATCTTGCAGGCGCGGGCGACCACATCGTTGCCGCAAAGACCATTTACGGCGGTACATATAACCTGCTTGCACACACCCTGCCACAGTATGGCATTACAACCACCTTTGTTGACCCCGAAGAGGAGGGCGCGTTTGACAAGGCGGTGCAGGACAACACCAAGGCCATCTTTATCGAGACCCTCGGCAACCCAAATTCCAATGTAATTGACATTGAAAAGCTTGCCGATATCGCTCACAAGCACAAGATACCGCTTGTTATCGACAATACTTTCGGTACGCCTTATCTTGTACGTCCTATCGAGTACGGCGCGGATATAGTGGTACATTCCGCAACTAAATTTATCGGCGGACACGGCACGGCTATCGGCGGCGTTATTGTGGACAGCGGTAAGTTCGACTGGGAAGCCAGCGGAAAGTTCCCGTCCCTTACCGAACCCAACCCCAGCTACCACGGAATAAGCTTTACAAAGGCTGTCGGAGCTGCGGCATTTGTCACAAAAATACGCGCAATACTGCTCAGGGACACGGGCGCAACCTTGTCTCCGTTCCATGCGTTTATGTTCTTACAGGGACTTGAAACCCTTTCCCTGCGCGTTGAGCGCCATGTGGAGAACGCTCTGAAGGTTGTGGAGTATCTTTCCAAGCATCCGCAGGTGGAAAATGTTAATCACCCGTCCCTCGCTTCGGGAGAGCAGAAAAAGCTGTACGACAAATATTTCCCCAACGGCGGAGGTTCTATCTTTACCTTTGAGGTAAAGGGCAGCGAGAAGGACGCGCAGAAGTTTATCGACAATCTGAAAGTGTTCTCGCTTCTTGCAAATGTTGCGGACGTTAAATCTCTTGCAATTCACCCCGCGTCCACAACACATTCTCAGCTTAACGAGTCTGAGCTTGCGGAGCAGGGAATCAAGCCCAACACTATCAGACTTTCAATCGGTACGGAGCATATTGACGATATAATTTTTGACCTTGACGAAGCTTTTAAGGCTATCAAGTGATCGGTTTATAATTAAAAACGGCGGAAGCGCATTTTGAGCGTTTCCGCCGTTTTTGATAGGGAAAAGTAAATTTTGATTTAGCGCACTATCGTGCGGGCTCTTAGGCGGCAAAGCCGCCGACTAAAGCTGGTCGAGCTGAGCACAGCTGGCAGAAGTCCAGAGGGCGGAGCCCTTTGGTCGCGCTCCGCAGAGCGCGAAATCCCCTTTCGTTCCAAACGGAGCAGGAGGTGAGAAACGCGAAAGCGTTTCGAG
>JAAVHL010000028.1 GCA_014799735.1 Ruminococcus sp. | reverse complement strand
GGCGGCGACCAAAGGGCTCCGCCCTCTGGACTTCTGCGAGCTGGGCTCAGCTCGACCAGCTTTAGTCGGCGGCTTCGCCGCCTAAGAACACGCACGATAGTGCGCTAAATCAAAATTTATAATCTTTGACAGCCTGAGCAGGAGAATATTCTTCTGCTTTTTATGTATCTTCGAGATACGCTTCATAATCGTCGTTTTTATGCTTGGCTTTGCGCGATACCTTTATCGTGATACAAAGCGCGGCAAAAATTACCGAAGCTATTATGAGAGCGCCAAGTACCAGCATGAATACCAAAACTCCGCCGCTGCCGTAACGCAGGTACAGGGAATGGTCGTCCTCAGCCGCAATGATTTTTCTGACGGGATTTTCAGGCTCGCTTTCCTTTTTGTTATCTACAGTAAAGTAATGCTGTTCTCCGTCCAGCTCATAGCAGTATTCCCATTTGTAGCGGGTGACACGAAAGGAATGAGTATGACCGCTGCTATGATTGCGTCTGTGTTCAGTCTTTTGGTATGCTTCCGAGCCGGAAAAGTGCGCCTCGGTCTCGATCCACGAATGGGCTTTGTAGATGCTGTAATCATTCAGACCCTGCGATATGAAAACGCCGATAAACGAAATAAAGATCACGGCCGCCGCATAAATGAGGAAGAATAAAATCCGCTTTGTTACATTTGTTTTACTTTTCATTTTAGCTGTCCTTTCAGTTTTTGACCGCGATAAGGAACTTGATCTTCTTTCCCTCCTCAGTAAACATTTTCTCATGCTCAGTGACAAGATTGTCGGGATAATCGCTTGCGTGCAGGTCGCGGGTCAGATACTTTACGGTGAAATTCGCTTCGGCAAAATATTCCAGCGACTCCTCAAAAAGCTCGTCGTCGTCCGTCTTGAAGTGTATCTCGCCGCCGTCCGCAAGAAATATGCGGTACTGCATAAGCTGCCGAGTGTGGGTAAGCCTGCGCTTGTTATGCTTGTCCTTGGGCCACGGGTTGCAGAAGTTGATGTACAGCCTGCCCGCGCGGTCGTTTTCGCCGAAATAATCGGAGATACGTTCGATATTGCAGGAAACAAGCTTAAGGTTGTCAACCTCTCTGCCCGCCTCGTCAAAGCTTTTCTGCACCGTCCTGCGGGCAACTCCCAGCATATCGCTTTTTATGTCCATGGCAAGCCAGTTTATTTCGGGGTACTTTAACGCCGCCTGAGCCGCAAACAAGCCCTTTCCGCAGCCAAGCTCCGCGTAGAGAGGCTTATCGTTCGGGAAAACTGTGTTCCATTTTCCTTTCAGCTCCTCGGCGTGTTCGATATAGTAAGGGCATACCGCCAGTTCGGGACGCGCCCATTTTTTTCTTCTTATACGCATAAAATTTCTCCTATTCCGTTTCTGTATTGGTTTTCGTTGAAGCTTCACCGGGAATGCCGTCCCGTATCAGTGCGAGCAGCTCTTTGTCTTTGGGACTGAGTTCACCGTCTGACTCTGCCCAGTTCCGCATATTTTCGTAAAGCGTCCCGATTTTCTCATCGGAATGATTGCCGAAAGGGATATGCACTGTTGACGCGCCGTGCTCTATGGCAAACCGCACTGTTTCAAGAATGTCGTCGGTGACAACGCCCGCTTTGTGAAGCTCGCTTTCGGCTCTTTCCCAGTCGGGATAGTCAAGTTCACCGAAAAATGAACAGAGAGAGCCGCATTCGTAAGCTCTGTGACCGTACCTGAGCGGGTCGTCAAAGACCGCGCCGTGGTCTATTGCGCACTGCATCATAGGCACGTTGGTGTTGTACAGAGCATAATCGAGCGGCATGACGCTGTTTACATCATAGTAGTATATCATTTCGGGGTGACGGTCAAAAAGCCTGTCCAGACCCTCAATATCGTTTTCGGCAATAAGCTTTTTGTACTCCGATATCCACGACGGTTTTAGGGACGCTGTTCCGTCATGAGTTTCAACGGTCATAGGGTGGGGCAGGAATACAAACAGCAGCACGCCTACTACGACGAGCAGATTTATTCCCGCAAGCACAAAAAGCACTCTTGCGGCGATTTTGTGCTTTTTTCTCAGTATCAGACCTATCACAAAAAACAGCAGCGCGAAAAAAATCATACCGATCAGAACCGCAGCCGCGATCCCGACAAAAACCATGCCCATAAACGCCATATGTACACCTCCCGAGGCTTCATACAGCAATTCCACTTTGAAAACAGGCTCACTTTTTGCACATTTTCTGCGTGGAATGGCTGTAACCATTATATCACACTGCCGTAAAAAAAGCAAATCCGGCTGTAAAAATATCGGATACTGTTTTTCAAAAACCTGCTTCTTGTAGCATATTAACAGAAAAATTTCAATTTTTTATGTGATTTTACGTGTTGATTTTTGAAGCAAATTATGATATAATTTAACTATATCTATGAAAATTATGTTAAGGAGCGGCTCTATGGGTTATAAACAGGATTTTATCAAATTTATGGTGGACAGCGGCGTGCTGACATTCGGGGAGTTTACTCTCAAAAGCGGCAGGATATCGCCCTACTTTATGAATTCGGGCAACTACAAAACGGGCGCGCAGCTTGCCAGACTGGGCGAATTTTACGCCGAGTGCATACATGACAACGGCATTGAGTTCGACACTCTGTTCGGCCCCGCCTATAAGGGTATACCCCTTGCGGTGTCCACGGCGGTGGCGCTGTACGGAAAATTCGGTATCGACGTGAACTACTGCTTCGACCGCAAGGAAGCCAAGGATCACGGCGAGGGCGGTTGTATCGTTGGAAAACAGCTCACCGACGGCGAAAGGGTCGTTATCATAGAGGACGTTATGACTTCGGGTAAGGCTCTGCGTGAGGTAATGCCCAAGCTTAAGGAAGCCGCAAACGTGAACGTTGCCGCTATGGTCATTCAGGTCGACCGCATGGAAAAGGGTCTGAACGGCGATAAATCTGCGGTTCAGGAGGTAAGCGGCGAGTTCGGCGTGAACATTTACCCCATTGTGACCATGAACGATATTATCGACGCGATAAGGGACGGCGTTGTCCCCGGCAGTGAGTATCTGGAAAAAATGATCGAATACCGTAAGGTTTACGGAGTTTGATTTTTTAGGGAGTGCCAGCACGCCCAAGCATAAAAGCTTTGTCCACAGCGGCGGACGGAGCGGAAAGTCAAAAAACTTGTGCCGCTGAGAAACGGAGCAGATGATGAGTGTCGTTTTCGATTTGACGGTTGCGGGTTCGGAGATCCTTGATTCGGTCATATTCATGGAGAAATCCCCCGCCTATGCCGCTTTTAAGGAGGAGATCGAGAAAATCCTCGCCGATTTCAACAAGAACTCCAAGTTCGGTCAGAACGTGGATATCGACGTGAAAAATCTGGTTGAAAGCTCTTCCGAGGCTGTAAAAAATATGCACAGGGCTTTCCTTATCTGGACGTTCTGCGAGGATAAGCGCAGCGGCGCAAAGGAACCGCGCTACAGTACATATCTGAAGCTTTTCTTCAAGGGTCAGGAGAAGCAGCTTACCGCTCTCAACGGCGGGAAAAAATCCATTGCCGTGAACGAGGTATCCGCTTTCAAGGATAAGTATATATCCGAGATAGGCAAGAACCCCGACCTGTTCAACAGCCTGAAAGAATTCTTCGCGGGCTATGTTTACGGATATTTCTTCAACTACCTCAACGAGCAGGAGATCATGAAGGATTACGCTGAGTTCCTGGTTTGTCTGGGAATGATGTCCAACAAGATCACCACAGGCGAGACCGCCAAGCAGAAGATACTGCCGAAAATGGCTGTACTGCTGAACAACGACCGTTTCAAGTACATCAGCGGCGAGATACCCCTCGACGTGATGATGGAGCAGGTCTACGACCGCTTTGCCTTTACGGGTCTCGACAAGGACGAGGAGACCGCTCTCAGGAATGCGCTGAAAAAGTGCGTAATGGAGAACTACGCTTACAACGAGGCGGACGGTCTTATCAACGACGACGTTATGGTCAACGTGATGAGCAAGTTCAACAAGGACTATATCCGCGCTTCGAGCTTTGCCGAGGATCTGCAGAAGAACACCTTTGACGGTGTGAGAACGTTCCTTGACGGCGACAAGAACGATATGGGAGAATTTACCGTTCAGAGAATTACAAAGATCGTTTCGGACAAGTGCGCTGCCAACCATGACGAGTATTACACCGCGGGACGCGAGCCCGTACTGGATTTTGCTCTCAGCTCCGACATGAATGGCTATAAGTACCCGATCACATACAAGGACGGCACGGACTACTGGTTCACGGACATCTACAAGGTAATTCTCGCTCCCGCCAGCGACAAGGCTATTTATGTTGACGTCAATGAGGAAGACCTGCCGCTGAGACTGTTCCCGTTTGCGGGTCCCGCTTTAAAGACCAACATTATCCGCGTTTTCGGCGGTCTGGAGTCGGAGGGCTATACTATCCGTTCCGACAAGAGAAACGTTCTGGTTGATATCAACGCGCTTCACGCGTCGAAGAACCTGTCCGACGAGGACAAGAAGATGATGGCTCTGGAAAAGCTTCTGTACGTTATTTCGGGCAACATGGACGCGGCTTCATACACAAAGCTGCTGAACGAGAACGTTTTCGGCACAAAGCTTTACGAGGACTATATCCGCTACCGCATGGACTGCATTTTCTCCAAGGGAATGCAGAGCCTTGAAGCAAAGAAAAATCTTCTTGAAGAACTTAATAAAATCGTATAAAATAGCTGTTTTAGGCGTACTCGTTGGAACGGGTACGCCTTTTTTGTTGGTTATTAACAAAAAAAATTTTATAATTTGTTTAAATTGTACCCATAAAAACCGCGCTTCTGAACAGTATTATATTCAGAGGACGTTGAAAGCACGGTTTGACTTACTTAAAGGGGTGAGAACGGTATGACGGACAGGCAGTTTGAGCGCAGGATAACGCTCATACAGCAGGGCGACAAGCAGGGTCTGAAAGAAATTTACGAGGAATACGGAAAAACAATATATCAGTGCGTGTACCAGATACTACGCAGCAGCCACGACGCGGAGGACGTTACGTCGGAATTTTTCCTGAAGCTGTGGCGGATAGCCGATACCTACTGTTTCGGAGGAAAGCACAAGCGCTGGCTGGTCACGATAGCAAGGAATATGGCTCTGGATTATCTGAAAAAGCAAAGCCGCGAACAGCTTTCCCTTAACGCGGATACCGAGGAGGGCGCTCCTGCCGAGCCTGCGGACAGCATATCCACCGAGGAAACGGTTACGGGAAACATGGCGGTCGCGGAGGCTTTGGAAAAGCTGGAGGAAAGCGAGCGGGAGATAGTCAATATGCACATTCTCGCGGAGCTTACGTTCCGGGAGATAGCGGCAATTCTCGGAAAGCCGCTTGGTACTGTCACATGGAAGTACCGAAACGCAGTGTCGAAGCTGCAAAAATTTGTCGGGGAGGCGCAGTCGGTATGAAATTTAACGATAAGAATATAAAAGAACTGTACAAGGCTCATGCGGAACAGAACGCGCCCGACATGGACGCTCTCTGGGAGCGCATAGAGCAGGGTCTTGACGAAAAGAACACCGAGGATTTAAGCGGCGTAACTTCAAGTCCCGTGAAAAAATCAATTACTTTCAGAAAAATTGCTGTACGGGCGGCGCTGGCCGCGGCGGCTGTGCTGATAATTCTTCCCGTTGCGTTCAGAGGCGCGAACACTTCCAACATGGCTTCCGACGGAGGCAGTATGTCGAACAACGCGGACGCAGGATACGCTGCTCCAAGCGCCATGCAGGAAGCTGCTGCCGACGAGGAAAACGGATATGATGTTTCCAATTATGTCGAAACGGTGCTGTACGAAAGCCTTAACCTTGCTCCTGCGGTGGCTGCCGCGGATATGCCGTCGGGTGAAACGTCGGGGGACGATTTCTTTGTTGAGGCAAACGTTTTAGTACACACGGATATTATCGTAAACGCCTATGTTGACAGGGTCTACAGCCGCGGCGGAACGGTCTGCTACGAGCTTACCGCCGAGAACGCCGATACCCGCGAGACGGAAAACATCACGATCGAAAGCGCGACGCCATACAGAATGCTTGAAAACAGAAGCTACCTGCTTCCGCTGACTGTAAACGGAGAAAGCTACAGCCTTGCTTTCGAGAACGCGCCTCAGATAGAGTTCACCTTGGACGGCGGAATGATTTTCCATAACGGCTGGGTGACGCTTGACGACGAGTCCGCCGCGGACGTTATCTACCCCCAAAACGGCATTGACGATTTTTTCTACGACCGCATGAAATTTTCCTACAGCGCGGACGCGGATACACTTGTTAAAAAATGGCACGAACTGAGAGAGGACGGTTAAACTTATGAAAAGAAAAGCTTTGCTGTCAGCGGCTTTGGCTTGTACGCTTACGCTGACGGGGTGTCATGCACCGTGGGATAACGAGGTGCAGACGGTCACCTGTCTTGCGGCGGAGGAAACAACTTCGGCTTGGTCGGAAACGATCGACAGCACTTTGGAGCAAGTTCCCGCGGCGGACAGTCCCGATACTGAGGAAACGCCCCGAACGGATACCGATTACGCGGAGGGGGACTTTGAAAGCATGGGAAACTTTGATACAGCATTCCTGAAATACGCTGCACGGGACGGCGAAAGCTTCGTGATATCTCCCGCAAGCGCGAAATTTGCCATGAACATGGCTGCATTGGGAGCTGGTGAAGGTTCCACCACCGAAAAGGAGCTTTTGGAACTGTTCGGTTACGGCAGCAAAGCGGAGATGTCCGAGGTCAGCAAAAAGCTTATAGAGGAGCTTAACCGCGAGGACGGCAGCCTGTCCGCGAAAAATTCAGTGTGGATATCCGACAGGGCGGGGGAGCTGAACCCCGGCTTTAAGAGCGGTCTGACGGATATTTTCCGCGCGGAAAGTTTTTCATGCGACCTGACCTCCTATGCCTTTGTGGACGTTCTGAACGGCTGGGTGGAGAGAAACACCAACGGCCTGATAAAGCAAATGCTTGGCGAACCGCTGTCTGAGGACGCGCGTCTTGCGCTGGTGAACACGCTGTACTTCAAAAACAAGTGGGAAAAGCCGTTCGGTGACAGGTATCCGAGAGGATTTTACGGCGCGAGCGGCTACAACGAGAACGCTCCCGCAATGAGCGCGACCGAGTATATGTACTACTCGGAGGGGGAGACGTTCAGGTCGGCAGTGCTGAACTATACGGACGGCTCGTCCATGAGGATTTTCCTGCCGACCGACGAAAACAGGCTTGTCACTGACATTATTGCGGAAATGTCCGAGGAGGAGCTTTCGGCGGCGCTAAAGCCGAATTACATCAATGAAAAGGTTGCTCTGACAATGCCGCCTTTCGAGTGCGACTTTAAGGCTTCGATTGCAGATATGTTCCAAAATCTTGGAGTTCAAAGCTGCTTCACAGAAGGGCTTGCGGATTTCAGCGGCATTACCTCGGAGGAAAAGCTTTTCATTTCGGACGTGATCCAAAGCGCGAAAATAATCTGCGACGAGGAGGGTACTGAGGCTGCCGCGGCTACAATGGGTATAGCGGTTCTTACGCACGCGGAGCCCGACCCGATCGTGCTTACGGTTGATCACCCGTTCCTCTACACGGTAGAATCCCCGTCTGGCGAGACCCTGTTTATGGGCGTTATTACGGACGTTAAGTGAAAGTGGTGATAAGATGAAGAAACTGAAATTTTTGGCGGCGGCGGTCGCTGTTGTAACGGTCGCGGGGATTTTTTCCTCCTGTTCGTCCGCCGAAACCAATAACACACCTGCTGAAACCGGGGTGGAAACGGAAAGAGTTCAAGCAGAAGCGGTGTACTCTACGGAGGAAATTTTCGGCAGCTTCAACGGGGCTTTCCTGAAAGAATATCTCAAGGAGCAGGACAGCTTCGTTATCTCGCCGCTGAGCGCAAAGCTTGCGCTGAGTATGGCGGCTGCGGGGGCGGACAGCGGGTCTGCCACGGAAAAGGAGCTGCTCGACCTGTTCGGCTACGGCACGAAAGAGGATATGCTTGCCGACTGCGGCAGGATAACAGCGGAGCTTGGCAGTTCAAAAACCATCTCCACGGCAAATTCGGCTTGGCTGTCAGACCGTTTGAAAGGTCTGAACGACGGCTACAGCGACACCTTAAAGAAAGCTTTCTCCGCGGAGCGTTTTACCGAGAACTTATCCTCGGACGGTTTTGTGAAGAAGCTCAACAAGTGGGTGGATAAAAATACCAAAGGAATTATACCGCAGCTGCTGAACAGTCCGCTTTCCGAGGACGCGCGGCTTGCGCTGGTGAATGCGCTGTACTTTAAAAACGAGTGGGTTTGGAAGTTTGATAAACAATCTACTAATGACCGCGACTTCAACGGCAAAAGCGGTACGGTACAAGTGCCCACAATGTACATGGTTGAGCATTTGCAGTACGGCGAGGGAAAGCGTTTCAAGTCGGTGACGCTGCCCTACACGGACGGCTCTTATATGCGGGTGTATCTGCCGCTGGACGAGAACGCCAAGATCGCCGACCTTATCGCGGAGATGAGCATTGACGAGCTTAACGCCGAGTTTGAGACGGCGTATGATGAAAAAAAGGTTGTGCTGTCCATGCCGAAATTCGAGTGCGAAAGCGGAGGTTCGCTGCTTGAAATGCTTGAACGTCTCGGCGTTCGGGAGGCGTTCAACCCCGGTGCCGCAAGCTTCGGAGGCATCACAGACGACAAGGACGTTATCCTCTACATTTCCGAAATAATCCAGGCGGCGAAGATAATCTGCGACGAGGACGGAACGGAGGCCGCAGCAGCAACAATGGTTACAATGGACGGGGGGGCAATGCCCGTGGAAGAAGAACTGGTCGAGTTTATTGTTGACAGACCATTTTTGTACGAAATAAAAACAGCTTCCGGCGAAACGCTTTTCATGGGCGTTATGCAGGACATCAACACCTAAGGAGGATTTACTATGAAAAACAGAAGAAGATTTGTATGTTCGGTAATGGCGATACTGATTACCTCAGGAATGCTTTCTGCGTGCAGCTCAGGCGCAATGGACAGCGGAAGCAGCGGCGGAGCTTACTACGAAACGACGCGCGGATATGACAACTACGACAGCTATGACGGCGACGCAGGCGGAGCAGCCGCTGACAGCTACGATTATGCTCCACAGGAAACCATCTCCGAGTCCGAGTATGTCCAGCAGGGAAATAACAGCGGTATTCTCCAGCACGCCGACGCGGGAGCTTCCAAAGGCAGCACAACCGTTGACGGAGGAATAGTCGGACTTGAAATAAACGCGGACGACACCTACCCAACAGGAGAGGTCAGTGACGGCTGGACTTGGACGGAGGCAAAGGGCTACAGCTATCAGGAGTACTTCAACACCGAGGAATACAGCAGCATTATTGAAAGCGGCTACAAATCCGTGGCGGCAAATCCGCTGTCAACCTTTTCCGTGGACGTTGACACGGCGTCCTACGCAAACGTTCGCCGAATGATAGAGTACGGCGGCAATGTCAATCCCGAAGCGGTGCGTATCGAGGAATTTATCAACTACTTCGACTACAGCTATCCTCAGCCCACCACGGACGATCCGTTTTCGGTCACGACGGAGCTTTCCGACTGTCCCTGGAACAGCGAAACAAAGCTCCTGCTGGTTGGTCTGAAAGCGGAGGAAATTCAGCGCGAGGAGCGGGAGCCTCTCAATCTTGTGTTCCTGATAGACGTGAGCGGCTCCATGTTCTCGGATGATAAGCTCCCGCTGGTGCAGAAAGCGTTCACAATGCTTACGGATACTCTCACCGAGGACGACAGAATTTCAATCGTCACCTATGCGGGCAAAGAAAAGGTGGTACTTAAGGGCACAAGCGGCGAGGACAAGGAAAAGATCAAGAAAGCCATAAACAGCCTTGAAGCGGGTGGCTCAACCTACGGCGAAGCGGGAATAAACCGCGCCTACGAGCTTGCGGAGAAGTACTTTATCAAGAACGGCAACAATCGTGTGATCTTGGCTACGGACGGTGATCTGAATGTGGGTCTGTCCAGTGAGGAGGAGCTTACAAAGCTTATCGAGGAAAAGCGGGAGTCGGGAGTTTTCCTGTCGGTGCTTGGCTTCGGTACGGGCAACATCAAGGACAACCGCATGGAGGCTCTTGCAGACCACGGCAACGGCAACTATTCCTACATTGACAGCGAGCTTGAAGCGAAAAAAGTCCTTGTCGAGGAAATGAGCGGCACGCTCTACACCGTGGCAAAGGACGTTAAAATTCAGGTGGAATTCAATCCCGCAAATATTTCGGGATACCGTCTGATAGGCTACGAGAACCGCGCTCTTGCTGATGAGGATTTCGCGGACGACACCAAGGACGCGGGCGAGATCGGAGCGGGTCACACCGTTACCGCGCTGTATGAGATCGTTCCGAACGACAGCGGAACGTCCATTCCCGAAGCGGAGCTGAAATATCAGCAGAACACAGTCACGGGAAACAAAAACGAGCTTCTGACGGTATCGCTTCGCTATAAGCAGCCCGACGGCGACACAAGCAAGCTGTTGGCAGTTCCCGTTACAATGGAAAGCTACACAAAAAAAATGCCCGCAAACATGACCTTTGCGGCAGCGGCGGCGGAATTCGGAATGGTACTCAGAGGCAGCGAGTACCGCGGTACTGCAAGCTGCGGACAGATACTGGAAATGCTTGAGGCGAACGGCTACGAGAGCGACGAGTACAAGAGCGAGTTTGTTTATCTGGTAAGAACAATGGATAGGCGCGGATACTAATGTACCAAATAAAAATAAAAGGCTTCCGCCCATAAGAGCGGAAGCCTTTTTAGTGATATTAGTTATGTCTGCGCTTCTTGTAAACAACAACTCCGAAAGCGGCTGTGATAACAGCAATTACTGCTGCAAATGCAGCTGCGTTTACGTTAGTGCTGCCGGAAGCGATTCCGGATGCTGCGGAAACGTCCTCATAGTCGCCGAGAGGTTCCGCGGTAACTGTGATGAGGTAATCCGAAGCGTGATTGAACACGAAGCTTGCTTTGCCGTTTGAGATAGGACTGCAATAAACGAGTTCAAGCTCTTTTGTCTTGCGGTTGTAGTAGAAGAGGTTAGCATATGAACCGTCGTACTTTGTACCGATATCGTATGTCATGACCGCTGCAAAGCCGAAGCTTCCGTTATGGTCAAGAGAGAGCTGCTTTTTGTACGAACCCTCGGCAGCGTCAACCACTTCGTCGGGGATATGCCGTGCGCTCGTGGAGAAGTCAAAATCAATAGTCTTGGCGCTTGTTACGCTGAGACCGTTGACAGTCCACTTAACGCCTCTGCCCATGTCGAAAACAAGGTCAACGTCTTTGTTCCTGATGCTCTTGAAAACGGAAGAGGGAACTCTTGTCGTGCCGTTCATATCAATTTCTATCTTTGTTCCGTCGGGAGATGCCAAAGCTTCTTCGCTGATAGCGTCCCAGCCGCTCTTGCCGCTGTTGCCTATAATAGCGGGAGCATTACTGCTTGTGCCGCTGCCGAGCCATGTGGGGATAACAGGTGCGCCCGGATTGCTGTAAGAGGGGGATTCGGAAGAAGGAGTATCATCTGTGCCTGTTGCGGGAATAGATTCGGTTCTGATAACATATCCGCATACGGTACACTTATAGGTCTTAGTGCCTGCTGTTGTTGCTGTAGCGGCAGTTGTAACTGTTCCGCTGTCGCTTGTGTGAGCGGCAAAATCAACCGGATCTGTGCAGCCGGAGCAAGCGTGCCAATGACCTGTTGCGTCACTGCTCCATGCTGTTGCGGGGGTGTGGGTGTGTGCGGGATCGTCGGGTGTGGGGTCAACAACGGGGGGCTTTTCGGTCGGCTTCTTGTCGGGATTAAGTTCAACCTTTGTCAATGTGTAATCATGACCGCTTATAACAAGACCGAACGCCAAGGCTTCGATATCCTCTGCTGTAACTATATGTGTGTATGTAGTTGTAGCTGCAGTAATAGGATCGGTATAATCATTACCTCCGTTTGCAGCTGCGAATCCGGGCAATGCAGGCCAACCGGTGTCTTTATACTTAATTGAGAACTGCGCGCCGTCAGCGGAAACAATTGTAGAAACAATTTTGTCTCCTACTTTGATTTTAGAAAGAATATCTGCGGTTATGTCTATCTGTACACTGCCGCTCCAGTCATCGGGCATAGCATTAGTGCCTTCCCAGAGAAGCGCGTAAACTCCGTCAGTGTTGTCATCATCATCGCCGTCATCGGGTGTAGTCGGGAATGTAGGGATAGTAGTGCCGCTTGCAACAACTATCTTAACTACATCAGTGGGAGCAAATACAAGATTTCCTCCGCATGATGCTATAGCATACTGTTGTAATGAATAATTGGGTTCGTCCTTGTTTGCGCCAGTTCCACCGTTTACAACAACGGTATATGTACCGGTGTCATCAGCTTTTACAGTACCGTCAGCCGCTTCAATGCGTATTGCATATGAAACCTTGTCGCCAAGGGGAACAAACCATGTCTGAGCGATAAAACCGCCGAAATCAGCAATATCGTCTATGCCGTTAGCGTCCATAATATCCTTGATTGTGCAGGTAAAATCAAGCTTGCCTACGGTTCCTTTAACGCTTTCCCAGCCGCCCCAGCTTGGGGTAAATCCGTTAGCTGCAATTTGCCAATCGCTGGTGGTGGCTTCGTCCGAGCTGTCCTCTTCTTCAACAGTAACTACGGAGAAAGAAGTATTTGTCTCTAAAAATACACCGTCAACAAGAGCTCTGATCTCGCAGGAGCCTTCGGCAACGCCTGTAACAAGACCGCTTGCATTAACTGTAGCAACGTCTGTATCTGTCGATTCCCATGTAACTACTGCGTCGTCCTTGCCTGTAACTGTAGCTTCCAGCTGAACAGTTTCGCCTGCCTTAATGTTTGCGCTTGCAGGGGTTACGGTTACGGAAACTTCACCGGGTTCGGAAACAGCTCCGCCGGGAACAGAGTGTAAAACATTACCATCGCCGTCAATAAATCTAATAGCGTTTACAGAAAGAACCTGTCCAATGTCTACGCTGTAGAAATCAACCTGAAGTGTGGAAGGAACACAGCCGTTAAGACCTGTGATGCTCCAAGTTTCTGTCCAAGGGGCAGCACCGTCATTTACTTTGATGTCTCCGCTGTCTTTCCAGTTGCCTTCGGTATTCTGATTGATACCAACCTTTGCGCTGGTACCTTTTTTGGTGGAGCTTTCAACGTCAACTTCTACCGTTGCAACCTTGGTATAGTCAACCGTTTCTATTGCTGCTACAGATGTAGAACCGTTTACTGTTTTTGCAATAGTGGTAGAAAAAGGTGAATTGATCGTTTCTACGACAGAACCTTCAGAATCCTGAAATTCAACTTTTGTTATTGAGATCGTTCCTTCTCCTGCCATATAGTAAAGCTGAATCTGAATATCTCCGGTAGGTTTGACAGATGAGACGTTTATCTCCCATTCAGATGTTCCGTTAGCCGCACAGCTAAATTGATCTGCAATCTGTGTCCAGTTATCGCCGGCCATATACCCGCCGCCGCCGTTTATTGCTGTTTCGGACGCAAATGATACAACAACTTTTGAAACGGTATCCATATCCACACCGGTAATCGGAACATAATATGAGTTACCGTTGTCCGCATCAAGTGTTACCGAATAAATCGGGGCATCGTCCGCACTCGCCGTAAAGCTCGTTACAGCCATAGTACTTACCGCCAGCGCAGCCGCTGTTACGGCAGCCAGCAGTTTTTTCAACTTCATATAAAAACCTCTTTTCATAATAATTTTGATGAGATGTTCCCCCGCCGTGATTTGTAAAGCTTGTTCACAAATCCGACAAAAAAAGCATACTTCATTCATATTAATATTGTAGCAGATTTGCGTAAATTTTTCAAGTATCCGACTGAACAATATCCGATAGAAAAATTGTGAAAAAGTAACAAGTTTTTATGCATATTTTATATAAATGCTCTTTTGCCAACCGCCGCACCCCGTTTTTGACGTATTTTGTGCATATTGTGGCTTGAAATACTCTGCGAAAGATGGTAAAATAATATGATTGATGTTTTCAGGCATTCCCACTGATTAAGATGAGGTGAGCGATGTGGTAAGAAGAGCTTTTGCATTTTTGTTTATTTCTATAGTATTTATTTTGCTCTGCGCGGCGTCTGTGTCCGCGGAGGAGCTTCCCTATGTCAGGACGGTTTTCAACGAGCGCAGCGGTCTGCCTACGGGCGAGGCGAACGACGTTTTGCAGACTGCGGACGGCTATATCTGGGTCGGCAGCTACGGCGGTCTTATCCGCTACGACGGCACGGAGTTCCGCAATTTCAGCACCGAGGGTATTCTGCCCTCCTCCTCGGTAAGAATGCTTTTCGAGGACTCGGCGGGCAGGCTCTGGATAGGCACTAACGACGCGGGTGTGTTCGTTTACGAAAACGGCAGTATCACCCAGCCCGACGGTCAGCCCCAGGACACGTTCCTCTGCGTAAGAGGCTTTGCCGAGGACGGGGACGGCGTTATCTACGCCTGCTCCAATTCGGGCATAGCCGAGATATACGGCGGTACAATGAGTATCTACGACATTCCCGAGCTTTCGGGACAGACGGTTTATTCCGTTGCCGTGGACAGATTCGGCAGAGTATGGGGCGCGGAAAGCTCGGGCGGCTGTGCGGTCGTTTATGACGGAAAGCTTGTCCGCAGCGTTTCGGGCGAAGATTATCTCGGCGAGGGCGAGTCGGTCTACAGCGTTGCGTCGGGCGCGAACGGAGACGTATGGCTTGGTAGTGCGGGGAACACTATAGCCCGTCTCAGCTTCGGTTCCGTGAACTTTGACGGCGGCGTGTCGGTACAGCTTTTCACCGCGGAAAGCGTTATCACTCACAACAGCATGAGAATGATGGACGACGGCGCAATGACGGTGAGCGGTCTGCACGGCTTCGGCATAATCTACCCCGACGGAACGGTCAAGGAATTCAGCGAAAACGAGGGGGCTGTCTCCCTCAACAGCGCCTATATAGATTACGAGGGAAACATCTGGCTTGCCTCCACAAGCGAGGGTATCGTAAGGTACTCGGTGGGCTGCTATTCCTCTCCCAACACCGCCGCGGAGCTTGACGGCATTACTCTCAACGCGGTTGCGGTCAGCGGCGGGATAAAGTATATCGGCACGGACAGCGGCGTTATCGTCTGCGGCGAGGACTGGACAAGACAGGACAGTCCCCTTACGGAAATGCTGGACGGTATCCGCGTAAGGCAAGTTATCGCCGACAGCAGCGGACGTATCTGGACGGCTTCCTATTCGGACACTCCCGTTGTAATGCTCGACCCGAAAAGCGGCGAAACCACCGTTTACAGCAGCGCGGAAGGCCTTGCGGGCGACAGGGCGAGAACTATGCTGGAGCTTAAGGACGGCACTATTGCTATCGGTACGCAGAACGGCGTAAGCTTCATAAAGGACGGCAAGGTTGAAAGCTTTACCGATTTTGAGTACCCCGCCATACTGTCCCTGCTTGAAACGGACAGCGGTTCCATCTTTGCGGGAAGCGACGGCGGAGGTATCTACGAGCTGAAAGACGGCGGGGAGGTAGTCTCCCACAGCTTCGACAGCGGACTTGCCGAGGGCGTGGTGCTTCGTATGCTCAAGGACGACGAGGGCAGCGGATACTTCATCAGCGCGGGCAGCAGCCTTTACTATATGGATAACGGCTCTTTCACAAAGCTTGACGCGCTTGAAAAGGGCGCGGGAAGCATTTTCGACTTTTACCTTATTGACGGCACTCTTTGGCTGCTCCAGAACAATGGCATACTTGCCGCGGACAGAGCAGACCTGCTTGCAGGCGGAACGGGAAATCCGATCACATACGGCTTTGAGTACGGTCTGTCGGGCTCTCTCAACGCAAACACATGGCACTGCCTTGACGGCGGAAAACTTTATCTTGCCACAAGAAGCGGCGTGAGCGTGTTCGGCTTTACCGCTCCGCAGAACGAGCTCCCCAAGGTAATCATTAGCAGCGTGGTGGTGGACGGTGAGGTCTACGACCACCCCGAGGACATGGTAATTCCCAGCGGCGCGCAGCGTGTCACCGTGAACTTTGCGGCGCTGTCATATACGGATACGACGAGATTTTCCATAGGCTACAGGCTTGACGGCTTCGACGACGAGGAGATCGTTGTCAGCGGCGTGAAAAGCGGTTCGGTCAGCTATACAAATCTTTCGGGCGGAAAGTACGAGTTCAGCCTGCGTGTCATCGACCCCGACGCTCCCGACGGAAAATCCGGCGGAGCGTGCAGCCTTGAAATAAGAAAAACCAAAAAGCTTGTGGAACACCCGCTTTTCTGGGTATGCGCGGTATTTGCGCTCATGGCGATAGCAATGGGTTCGATAACGCCAATTTCCGCCGCGAAGCTGAAGCTCGCACAGCGCAGACAGCGCGAGTATCAGGACATTCTGGAGCAGTCCCTGCTTACCTTTGCGGGAACTATCGACGCTAAGGACAAATACACAAACGGTCACTCAATACGTGTGGCAAGATATTCCAGAGAGCTTGCAAAGCGCATGGGTATGTCCCCGCAGGAGCAGGAGCATATCTATTATGTTGCATTGCTCCACGATATCGGCAAGATCGGTATTCCCGACCATATCCTCAACAAGCCGGGAAAGCTTGATCCCGATGAAAGGGAGGTCATTCAGACACACCCGAAGATAGGCGCGGATATTCTGAAAAACTTTACCGCGTTAAGCGGTATCTCGGAGGGCGCAAAGTACCACCACGAACGCTTTGACGGAGACGGCTACTGCGAGGGCATAGCGGGGGAGAAAATACCCCTTGTTGCAAGGATAATCGGCGTTGCGGACACATACGACGCCATGTCCAGCGAAAGGTGCTACAGAAAGCCGCTCAGCAGGGAGAAGATAGAATCCGAGCTTGAAAATGGCAAAGGAACGCAGTTCGACCCGAAGATAGTCCCCCTCATGATAAGCATGATAGAGGACGGTACTGCGGACACCCTTAAAGAAAATTCGGGGGACGCAATGCTTACGGATTAAATCTTGTCTTTGCATTGCCGAAAGAAACATAATGGAGTGCGCATATTTATGAAAAAAATTTGTCCGCACTGCGGGAAGAAAAGCAAAATTATCAGCAATATAAGTAAAGCGTCAAAATATGATGTGTATAAGCTGATATCCAAATATAAATGCAAAAACTGTGGGGGACATTTGGTAAGGAGCAAAAACGAACCAAGTATAAAAGATAACATAGTTATATCAATTATCACGCTTGCTTCGGGAGCATTATTTTACTTTCTGCTGTATGATAGCATAATTACAACATTTTTTTTCATGTCCTATATTTTTGTAAGTGCATATTATGATTTGGGATTTATTGACGCTTTCTTTCCTAAAAAATTACTTCCCGCAGATGAACGTGACGTTTTGTACATTCCAATGCCGGATGTTATTGTGACATTTGACCCCCAAATCCCTAAAAAGCTGAACCGTTATGATATACTTATAACGCATGACGAGGCAATTTCATTATTTTGCGTAAAGCTTGACATGGAAAACAATACAGCGCATTGCCGCTTTTTGACAGGCGGAAATGAATATTGTTCCAAACCGATTGATTTATTTATAAACGGCAGGTTTAAAACTAATTGTGTAATTGCACCTATACACAGCCTGCGAAAGGAGCAGTAACTTGAACATAATCATAGTAGGCTGCGGCAAGGTCGGTCAGGTTCTTGCCGAACAGCTCAACGAGGAGGACAACAACGTCACGGTAATTGACGTTGACAGAAAAATCGTGGAATCGGTGGCAAGCCGTTTCGACGTAATGGGCGTGGCTGGAAACGGCGCGACCCATGCCGTTCAGCAGGAGGCGGGCATTACCCATGCAGACCTGCTTATTGCGGTCACAGGCTCTGACGAGCTTAATCTTCTCTGCTGCCTGATAGCGAAAAAGGCGGGTAACTGTCAGACTATCGCCCGTGTGAGAAGTCCTCAGTACAATAACGACGCTCCCTTTTTAAAGGACGAGCTTGGACTTGCAATGGTAATAAATCCCGAATTTGCAGCTGCTGCGGAGATCGCAAGGATACTGCGCTTCCCCTCGGCGATAAAGATCGACACCTTTGCAAAGGGACGAGTGGAGCTGCTTAAATTCCGTCTGCCAGAAAACAGTCCGCTTGCAGGCTGCGCGGTCAAGGACATAAACGTTAAGTTCCACAGCGACGTGCTTGTCTGCACAATCGAGCGGGGAGACGAAGCCTATATCGCATACGGCGATTTCGTTTTCGAGGAAAAGGACGTTATTTCCATTGTCGCCGCTCCGAGAAAGGCAAACGACTTTTTCCGCAAGATAAAGTATAAGACCAATTCCGTAAAGGACGTTATAATCGTCGGCGGCGGCGAGATCGGTCACTATCTCTGCGAGGTGCTGATACGGTCTGGAATAGCCGTTAAGCTGATAGAGAAAAATCCCGCCCGCTGCGACGAGCTTTCCGCGCTTATGGACGACGCTGTGATCATAAACGGTGACGCCTCCGACCAGAACGTCCTTCTTGAGGAGGGACTTGAAAACGCGGGAGCTTTCGTGGCTCTCACCAATCTGGACGAGGAAAATATCCTGCTGTCGCTGTTTGCCAAAAGCGTGGGAAGCGGCAAGCTCATTACCAAGATCAACCGTATAGATTTCGGGGACGTTATCAAGCATCTTGATCTTGATACCATAATCTATCCTAAGAATATCACCTCCGAGACGATAATACGCTATGTCAGAGCCATGAAAAACGCTATGGGAAGCAATGTTGAGACCTTCTACAACCTGATAAAGGGCAAGGTCGAGGCGGCGGAGTTCATCATAAAGGAGGACTCCCGCATCGCGAACATTCCCCTAATGGAAATGCAGTTCAAGGAGGGCGTGCTTGTGGCGGCGATACTCCGCGAAAGAAAGGTAATTATCCCTCACGGTCAGGACAGCATTCAGGTCGGGGACGCGGTGGTCATCGTTTCCAACCATCTTGCCCTGCACGACATTACGGATATTCTTAAATAGTTTGGAGTAACTGAAATATGAACTTTAAAATGATATCCTACATTCTGGGCTGGATACTGATATTTGAATCCCTGTTTATGATCGTGCCGTCTGTAACGGCGCTTTGCTGCGGCGAATCGGCTCTTTGGTACTTTTTGCTGACTGCGGTTCTGTGCCTTGCCATAGGCGGATTTCTGATACGGAAAAAGCCGGAACGGAAGCAGCTTTACTCCCGCGAGGGAAACATTATCGTTGCGCTGAGCTGGATACTGCTCAGTATCTTCGGCGCGGTACCCTTTTACATTTCGGGGGAGATACCCTCTTTTCTGGACGCTTTGTTTGAAACAGTCTCGGGCTTCACCACAACGGGAGCGAGCATTCTGCCCGAGGTGGAAAGCCTGCCGAAATCAATGATCATGTGGAGAAGCTTCACCCACTGGGTAGGCGGAATGGGCGTACTGGTGTTCATTATGGCGTTCCTGCCACTGTCGGGAGCGCAGAATATGCACATTATGAAAGCGGAGAGCCCCGGCCCGTCGGTAAGCAAGCTTGTCCCCAGAGTAAAAAGCACGGCTCTGCTGCTGTATAAGATATATTTTGTGCTGACAATTCTGGAATTTGTGGTGCTGCTTATCTGCGGAATGACGGTATTTGAGGCTCTGAACACCGCCTTTGCCACCGCGGGAACGGGCGGCTTCGGCATTTACAACGACAGCATGGGCGGATTTTCGCCGAATATCCAGATAGTGGTAACTGTGTTCATGATATTGTTTTCCATTAATTTCAACTCGTACTTTCTGCTGATAAGCGGTAAATTCCGCGAGGCGTTCAACACCGAGGTCTGCGTGTTTTTCGTGATCGTGGCTGCCGCTGCGGGAATAATTACCATAAACATAAGCGGACTTTTTGATACGGTCGGCGAGGCTTTGAGGCACGCCTCATTTGCGGTGGCTTCGCTGATATCGACCACGGGCTTCGGTACGGTGGACTTTAACCTGTGGCCTGAATTGTCGAGAACGCTTCTTGTGCTGATAATGTTTATAGGCGCCTGCGCGGGAAGCACGGGAGGCGGCATAAAGGTATCGAGAATAGTCATACTGTTCAAAAGCATGGCAAAAGAGCTTCAGGCGATCGTTCACCCGAAGCAGGTGAAAAAGATCAAGCTTAATTCACACCCAATTGAGCATGAGACCGTCCGCGGCGTAAACGTGTTTATGGTCGCGTACCTGATGACGTTTATAATTTCGCTGGTACTTATTTCCTTTGACAACCACGATATGATAACCAACTTCACCGCGGTGACTGCGGCGATAAACAACATAGGTCCAGGACTGGAGCTTGTTGGACCTACCTCAAACTTCGGATTTTTCTCCGCTCCCGCAAAGGCAGTGCTTATTTTCGATATGCTTGCGGGCAGACTGGAGCTTTTCCCCATGCTGCTGCTGTTCACCCCTGCCACATGGAAAAAATAATTTTACCCCAAAGGCTGAGCCTTTATGCTTGCCGCCGTCTATAGTGATGGCGGCAAATTTTGTTGTAAAGTTAAACCCCCAGTTTTACTGGGGGTTAAAAGCTTAAAGCTATGGACAAAAACCTCCTTGAGCATTATAATAAAAGCAGGTTTGCCGACCGCAATTAAAAATAATGACAAGG
>JAAVHL010000091.1 GCA_014799735.1 Ruminococcus sp. | reverse complement strand
ATATTTCCCGTGTCAACGTCGCAGACAGGATGTCCGAGACCCGCAAAAACGCCTGTTTCGGGGTCATAAAAGGTTATCGTGCCTATCCCCGCGGAGCTGTCCCTTACCCACAGACCCGCTCTGTAGGAGCCGTCCGCGGAGCAAAGCTCGGGCTTTACGTTCAGTATCAGATTTTTTTCGTCCCTGACAAGATTAAAGGAAAGCGGCTCTCCGCTGCTTTCGGAAATTATTTTCTCTATATCCTCGTTTGACATTACTTTCCTGCCGTTTACCGTCTTGATAACGTCGCCCGTCTTTATCCCCGCGTCCGCGGCGGGAGACCTGTATCCTGCTTCGGTCTCAAAGCCGCTGACCTCCACGGCTATTACACCGTCGGTCAGAAGCTTTATACCGAACGGATTTCCGCAGGGTACAAGCAAAGGCTCGTCCACCTCCTGAATGCTGACTATTTTTATGGGGATAATTCCCAGCAGCTTCAGCTCGGCTTTACGGACGCCTGTTTTTTCCGCCTCCACAGCGACCGCATTTCTCACGGGAACACCCGTGCAGGGAATTGCTTCAATAATTTCCGAAAGCTTCAACTCGCTTCCGGAGGTAATGTAATAATTATTCGGCAGAACCTTGTTATAATATATTATGACTCCCAGAACAGCCGCAATGGCTATGTTTATCATAGCTACCGCAATTTTGATAATTTTTTTCATATTTTATACGCTTCATTTCGCCCTCGGGAAATAAAACTCTCCTTTCCGACAATATGCAGCGCAGCCGCATTCCTCGGCGCTGCCTATATCCTAATCTGCAATTAAAACCGTATACAAAAAATCTGCGCAAAACCGCATAAATTAAAGCCTTTGCTTGATTTTTTGTACGGTTTTTATTGCATATCAGTGTTATTACTATTCGCAATTTAACTTCATTTATCAGTGTTTTTTATTTCGTTATTTTACACCCAAAGTTTAAAATAACTTGTCGAATATAGAAATTATGATTCCGCTATTGCATTTGTCCCAGAGTTTGTGGTATACTATATATATCTTTCGCGAAAGGAACTCGTAGTTATGAAAAAAGCCCGTACAGCTTCTTTGGTTCTTTGTATTATTGCAGCGGCAATTATTTCCTTGTGTATGAATTTGGCGGGAGGCTTTGCTCTTGCTTTTATGGTAGAATCTTCCTCGGATATTTTCCGCAAATGCGGCACAGCTCTTATGGTCAGCTCGGCCTTCCTTATTGCGGGTACGGTCGTTGCCTGCTTCAAAAGGGTCTGGGTTCCGCTTGTCCTTAATATTATTGGAACGGCGTGCTACATATATACGGTCTCGGAAATTTATGCCATTCCCAACTCTCTCCGTCCCAAGACCGACACAGAGCCTCTTGCGGAAAGACATCTGCTTACGGTAATTGTTACCGTACTGCTTTTCGCACTGACCGTCTTTAACTACCTTGACGAAAAGAACGTAAAGAAGCGCAACGAAAAACGCCGTCTTAAAGAGGAAGCTCTCAACAAAAAGCTCTCGGACGACGAAAAGCTGCTGTAACAGCCGCGTCCAGCACGCAGTTAAGGCAATACCGCACAAAGGATAAGCTGTCCTTTATGCGGTATTGCCTTAAAACATACGGCGTTTTTATATAATCTGTCAATTGAAATCGGTTTCACAATATTGTAAAATTATAGTAGATATCTGTGCAGTAATTATTCCAAAACCATTTTTCATCTCGGAAACAAAATTTGCCGCCATAACTATAAACGGCGGCATGGGTATATATCATTTTTTACAGAAAGGAAACGCGTCTCTATGAACGTTACCATCAAGGACGTCGCTAAAGCGGCGGGGGTCTCGGTCGCTACAGTATCGCGGGTTCTGAACAACAGCGCGGCGGTCTCCGCTTCGGCTGCGGAAAACGTCAACAACGCTATCAAAAAGCTTGGCTACAGTCCGAACTTTCTGGGAAGAAATCTCAGAAAATGCGAGACCAATATTATCCTTGCGATAATTCCCTCCACCGAGCAGACGTTCTACAGCGAAATTATCAGAGGTATGCAGAACGCCGCCTCCGAGCTTGGCTACGACATTCTTCTCAGCGCGTCGAACAGCTCCCGCGACGTGGAAATGCGTATGCTCAATATGCTTTTTAACAGGATAGTGGACGCCGCCATACTTCTGGGTACTCAGCTTGACGTTAAGACACTCGACGGTCTTAACAGACAGCACTATATCGCGCTCTGCTGCGAACGTGTGGAGGGCGCGGAGCTGCTTACCGTTACGGTGGACGATGAGGGCGGAGCCTTTGATGCGGTAAAGCATCTGATAAAAATGGGGCACAGAAAAATAGGAATGGTCTCCACCTCGGTAAATTCCATGTCCTCTCACGACCGTGAGCAGGGATACCGAAAGGCTCTGGAGGAAAACGGCATTCCGTTCCGCGAGGACTACATATACCGCGGCACATACGATTTCATTCACGGCGTTAAAGCCTTTGAACACTTTATGGGACTTCCCGAGCCGCCCACAGCTCTATTCTGCATATCGGATATTCTGGCGGCAAGCGTGGTGAAAAAAGCCATTTCCGAGGGGTACGCAATAGGAAAGGATATTTCCGTATGCGGCTTTGACAATATCCTGCTGAGCCATATGTACACCCCGGGAATAACCACCGTGGAGCAGCCCTGCTACGATATCGGCAGGACTGTCGTCGAGGAACTGATACACAATATAAACCACGGCGAGAGGTCGAACAAAGCGATCAGACTGCCGTACAAAATAATTGAACGTGAGTCCGTGGGACATTACGCAGATACAAATAATAAATAATTTTCACAGGAGGCTGCATATGAAAGTTTTGCTTGTAAACGGAAGCTCCAGAAAAAACGGCTGCACAAACGTGGCTTTGGAAGAGGTCGCCCGCGCGCTTAACGAAGAGGGCGTGGACACGGAGATATTTTTTATCGGAAACGAACCCCTGCCCGACTGCATAGCCTGCGGAAAATGCCGCGAAACGGGGAAATGCGTTTTCAACGACGCAGCCAACGAGCTTGCCGAAAAAGCCAAGGAATGCGACGGATTTGTATTCGGTTCGCCCGTATACTACGCTCACCCAAGCGCACGCCTGCTTACCGTCATGGACAGGGCGTTTTATTCGGGAAAGGATAATTTCTTTTTCAAGCCTGCCGCCGCGGTTTTAAGCGCAAGACGCGCAGGAACTACCGCTTCCTTTGACGTTATCAACAAATATTTTTCAATATCCTCCATGCCAATTGTTTCCTCCACCTACTGGAACCACGTGTACGGAAACGGCGGCGAACCAGATGGCGTACAGCAGGACAAAGAGGGTCTGATGACAATGTACAACATCGGCAAAAATATGGCATGGCTGTTGAAATGCATTGAACTGGGAAAGCAGAACGGCGTACCTGTTCCCGAAAATAAAAAGGTTCTCACAAATTTTATAAGATAAAACAACAAATTGAGGTCGCTCACACAAGAGTGACCTTTTTTATTTCCCGAAAAATCAACCTCAGGTTGTATTTGCGCGGACATTTCATAAGCATTCAGACAATTGTTTTTGCTCATAGCATATGCTATAATCTGATACATAGCATAAAGCTATAGAAAATTTATCGGGAGGAAAAAATATGTTTGATCAGATCGACTTCGGAAAAAGGCTGAAAGAGTTCCGTGAAAGAAGAAAGCTTACCCAAAAGGAAGCTGCTGTGAAGATCGGAGTTTCGGAGCAGGCTCTTTCAAAATGGGAGAACGGGGTGTGTCTGCCTGATGTTTACCACCTGAAATATCTTGCGCGCGTACTTAACGTTTCGGCGGACTGCCTGCTGGATACCGAAAACGACGGCGGCGAAAAGGTTGTTGACACGATAAAGGTCGGGGGAGCAGTTTTTGAGATCGTGGAGAAGCCCGAAACCGTCTTTGCGGGAAAAATGTTTTATGCAAAGGATTTTTCGGATATATCCGCTTTTAATTCGGCAATAGACGCTTTCGCAGCCGACGGAGAGGACGCTGTATACGATCTGCTTACGGACGCGGTGCTTCCGGTTTATGACATTCATTTAAGCGTAAATTTCTGGCTCAGCGAAAAGAAGCGCGCATACGGCTTTGTGCGGGAGGTATCCGCAGAGGCACAGCCTGAGGGCGTGGACGTTTACAAAATGCCCGCTTCGCTGTATATTCGTGCCTACACGGACAAATTCGCCGCGCAGCTCTTAGCAAAGGAGCAGTGCGAGATATGGGAGCTTTTCTCTTACATCAGGGATTATTTCATGCCCGCTCACGGCTTTAAAATGGCGGACAACGGCGCGCAGGAACTGGAAGTATTTGACAGCTCAGATCACAGTACGGGCTATGCCTATATGCCTGTGCAGAGATGTTAGTCTGCGGCAAATTTTTGTATAAATTGATGTAATAATACTAATTTCTAATCTGCCTATAGACAAAATGTCTATAGGCAGAGCCGCCTCTCAGGCGGCAGTCAAAACTGTAGGTTTTGACGAAATTAGTATTGAACGGCTTTCTTGGCGGCTTTGCCGCCACCGCCGTGCATAGCACGGCGGAATCAACTTATAGACATTGTCTATAAGTTGATAAAGAAATAGTATAAATTCTCCTCTTAAAGCCAAACTATTTACAGAATAGCTTGAGAGGAGAATGATCGTGAAAAATAAATTTAACAAGCTTGCCGTCGGAACGATAGCGGCGTGCGGATTGGTGACGGCGGGACTGCTTGCCACTCCGAAAATGGTCTTGAAAAGCGTGCCTACGGCGACGGTGGTCAAGGTGGAAAAGGTGGAGCACGTTGACACCGTTTCGCTGTCGGGGACTATCATGAAGAACATTACAAGGGACGAGACCTACGTCCAGACCTTTGTTCCCGAGCAGGACATAAGCAGGGTTGAGCTGGGTCAGGTCGCAGAGATAACGGGAGAAGCTTTTCCCGACATGGTTTTCCGCGGGTCGGTGGACAGAATTTCCGACACGGCTTCAAAAGTGCAGTTCGGGAACATCCAGAAAACCGCAGTTGAGGTCAAAATAAAAATTGACAGTCCCGACGATATCCTGAAGCAGGGTTACACCGCTTCGGTAAAGCTTATAACCTCCGAGCCAAGCACAATGAGCCTTGTGCCCTATGAGGCGGTCAATCAGGACGATAACGGCGAGTACGTCTACATTCTCAGGGACGGCAGGGCGGAAAAGCTGTACATCGAGACAGGAGCCGAGCTTAGCGGCGGTATCGAGCTGAAAACGCCGATCTACGACAGCGAGAAGATCATTACCTTAGACGAGCTTGTGGAAAACGGCGGAGCCGTTAAGCTGTCGGAACAGGAGCAAGCCGATGACTGATATAATCCGCAGCGGCTTCCGCTGTCTTTTCAGAAGCAAGCTTCGTTCCTTTCTAACTATCGTGGGAATTGCCGTGGGCGTGATGTCGGTGGTGGTGGTATCCTCTATCGGTGAGATTGGAAAAGCGTCCATAAACAGCGAGCTTTCGGGCATGGGTATGGACAGCCTTGTGGTGTCCGTCCAGTCGGGAGCGGTGAACAAGCTTACCGAGGAGGAGCTTGACAGGATCAAGTCCCTTGATACCGTGGAAAACGCAATGCCGCTCATGAGCATTGTCACAAGCGGCGAGATCAGAAACGACAGGGTAACGGTCATGGCATGGGGCGTGAACGAGGACGCTGACAACGTTATCGACCTTGAAGTTATCCACGGCAGACTGCTCAACAGGGGAGATATCCTCGAAAAGAACAATGTGTGCGTTATCGACGAGGCGATCGCCTTGGAGCATTACAAAAGGACAAATATCGTTGGCAAAAATATTACCATAAATATCGGCGGGATACCCACAGACTTTGAGGTGGTGGGAGTGGTCAAGAACGGCGTAAATACGCTCCAGAATATGCTTGGAGGGTTTATTCCCGACTTTGTGTACGTGCCCTATTCGGTTATGCAGTCGGGTCTGGGCAGGAATAATTTCGACCAGATAACTGTAAAGCTTGAGGACATTACACGCAGCGTAGAGACTGCTGCCGCCGTTGAGACCGTCCTTGCGGAAAAGGGCAGCGATTTTTCCGTGGACAATCTTCTCAGCCAAAAGGAGAAAATGAACAATATCCTTTCCATTGCGACTGCCGCACTTTCGGCTGTGGCGGGGATAAGTCTTGTGGTTTCGGGAATTTCCATAATGACGGTAATGCTGGTTTCGGTCAGCGAAAGGACGGGGGAGATAGGCATAAAAAAATCCGTCGGAGCGAGCCGCGGAATTATTCTTACGGAATTTCTGTTTGAATCGGAGCTTATAACAATTATCGGAAGCCTTGCGGGGATACTGGCGGGAGTGCTTATTTCCTCGGCAATATGCGCCGCTGTGGGAAGTCCCGCCGCGCTTAATCTGAAGCTGTGCGGAACGGTAATGCTTATCGCGCTTGCTGTTGGCGGCTGCTTTGGGGCGTATCCCGCCTATAAAGCCGCGTCCCTTAATCCTGTGGACGCGTTAAGACGGGAATAAGGGACTGCTCGATACTAAATAAACTTTTCGCGGACGGGTCAGGCATTAAGACCTGTCCGCGTTTTTTCTCTGCTTCTTTTGGCGGCATTTTCATACAGCGCTTGAAATAATCACAATAATTCTTCCCCTTGATAACGATTTACGGATTTTCCGCCGTTTACTTCGCTCACAGCTTCTAAAATCTCTGCTTTGCGGGCTGCCGCTTCTTCTGCCGACAGGTCAAGAAGAACATCTTCCAAGTCGTAAGGGCCGTAGCGGAAGTGTCCCACAACTGCGCCGTGGAATTCTCCGTCGATAAGTAAATACTGCAATGTTTCATGCTCGGGGTGTTTGAATTTTTCTTTAAGCCAATATTCATTGGATCTAACCAAAAAATCATTGCGGTGCATTACATAAATAGATTTGGAAATCTGAGGCTCATATTTCTCCAGCAATTCAATATCCGTTTTCAGAAGCCAGCCGTTTTCCGTTTCCTCTATAACACCCTCGGAAGCAAGAGAACCGATAGCCTCTTTAATGATTTTCGCTGGCAGCTTATAAAATGACTTTACCATTTCCGCATTAAAGCACACCTGACGGTAGGAAAACCTTTGAAGCAAGATTTTTAACGCTTCTGTTTTAGTGTACTTGTTGATGTTTACGTCGGGGAACATTTCGGAAAACTTATACCAGCCTCTGTCCCATTCGCCGTCGTATTGATCTTCATAAACCAAAAACGCTTCCTGCAGACGGTGCAGAACAGGCGTTATCTCTTTCACCAGCATTCCTGTGGTTTCCTTTATCTGCTGAATGTTAAGAGGACCCTCTCGCTCAATAAGTTCTTTTATTATCAAGTGTTTTTCGGCAGGCTTGTCCAGCGGCTTGCAGAACAGACACGCAAACAGTTCAAAATCCTCTTTCATTATCCAGCCAAGATTACCGCCCGCAAACCGTCCCTTTAACAGCGAACGGTCTGCCTGCCGCAAACGGTTGAATTCAATGTCGTCAAAATTTACCCGAAAGGTCAGGGACGGCGGTTCTCCGAAGCCGCACCAATATACATTTTGTCCCGGCTGGAGATCGCGGTAAAGCGATATATAATCGCTTTCGTCAGCCTTATTAGTTAGGTGCTGACGCTCCATTCGCAGAGCTGCAATTTTATTTTCATTCATAAGCAAAGTCCCTTTTCTAAATAATTACCCATATATAAATTTCTTGATTTTCTTTTCCTCTGCGGATGGGTTAAGCTTCAAAACCTGTCCGCGTATTTTTTCGGCGGCTTCTTCTTCGGAAATGTCGGAGGAAATGTCGTCTCCCCAGAACTCCTCGCAGGTGCAGAAAACCGCGCTGTCCCAGCCGTATTCAAGACCCTGCTTGTTAAGCTTGCGGGCGCGTCCGCAGATGGTAATGAACATCTTCATCTGCAAGCCTGTAACGGCTTTTTCGTAGCGGCTGTTTTCCTCCTTGGAAAAGCAGCAAAGCCTTCTCAGGTCGTGGGAGGGAATGCGCCTGTTGTCCCGGACAGCACTATAGACACGCTTTTCCATTTCGGAAATAAGTCCGTTTTCGTAAGCGTCCTCAAAGTCGTAACCGTTTCGGCGCGCCGCTAAAAAGTAGGGATACCATTCACGTGTAATGTACCCGCTCGTCCCGAAAAAAAGCTTTGCGTAAGCAATATCGTCACGCTCTTCAAGGACGCGCATACGCCACTGCCAAGGGTCGGTTTCGGGGTCGCCCGTGTGCCATATTACGGGATTTCCCTCGGTTATGGGAGCCTGCCAGTCGTAATCAATTACGGCAAAAATACCCTTTGCATTTCCTCCGCCGAGGGAAAATCCGCAGCGCAGAAGCTCTTCGCAGAAGTCCCCGAAATTTTTTATCATGATACTTCCTCCGATTTCCGTAAAACTTATGTAAGACTTCCTCTTGCTTCCTGCCAGTCAACTAAAAGGCTGTAACGTTCGGTGGTAAATTTCAGCACGCAGTAGTTGGGGTCGTCCCAGCCGCTGTAGTATTCTTTCATATTGTCATTCCACAGTTCCTTTTTGACATCGGGGTCGGTAAGCAGCTCTATTGTGCCTGTCAGCGCAATGTGATACTCTGCCGCATTTACGCAAATGCTTGCCTTATTGCAGCGTTCTATCATATCGGTTTTTGCGCTTTTGCCTGTGGTGAGTATCAGCCAACGTATGCCGTCAGCTTTTTTAATAGATATTGTTGTCGTGTACGGGTATCCGTCCGTATTAATAAGCGCAAGGGTGCAGAAATTCTGTGCGCTGTTGTTTATCTTTTCTGCGATTACTTCGCCTGCTCTTTTAATAATTTTTTCACTCATTTTCAGTATTCTCCTTTAATAGCTCTCCGCTGGTAGCCTGCCAGTCAACCAAAAGATTGTACCGCTCGGCAGTAAATTTCAGTACGCAGTAATTGGGGTCGTCCCAGCCGCTGAAATGATTTTTCAGCCCGCCGTACCACATTTCTTTTTTAACGCCGGGGTCGGTTATCTGCTCGATAGTACCCGTCAGCGCGATGTGGTAATCAGGCGAATTAATGCATACGCTTGCTTTGTTGCAGTGGTCTATTGTGTCTTTTTTTGCGCCAGTTCCCGTGCAGAACGTCAGCCACCGTATTCCCTCCGACTTTGAAATTGAGATAGTCGTGGTATGTGGATAGCCGTACCTATCCACAAAAGCAAGGGTGACAAAATTCTGCGGACCGACAATTCTTTCTGCAATAATTTCGCCTGATCTTTCAATGATTTTTTCATTCATTCTTAGTATTCTCCTTTAAAATCTCTCCCTGCGCAGCCTGCCGCTCAACCAAAAGATTTTACCGCTCTGTCTGCTCAGTCATAATTCCCCAGCGAATCCCAAATTTATCAATAAAAACTACCCGGCAAGAGCTATAAGGTGTAGCTTCCATTTGATATATTGTTTTGCTTCCCTCTTTCATGATCTCATATGCCTGCTGGACTTCCTCTTTTGTATCAAACATAACGGTAAGGAAATTTGAATAGCATATCTGAAATTCAATATCCCCCTCCACAAGGTCGCTCATAATAATTCTTTGGCCGCCCAATACAAGCTCCGAATGATATATATAATCTTTTTGATCTTCTTTGAGCAGCGGAGTATATTCAGGGTCATTCGCTTCTCCGTAGGTTATCAGGCAGCTGATTTTTCCGTTAAATGCCTTTTCATACATATGGATCGCTTCTCGGCAATTTCCGCCTAAATTCAGTGTTGGTACTATCTGCAATTTTCTCTCTTCTTTCATAAAGTAATAAATTCATACCGTCTTTATCGGATTAACAGCCCCAACACAGTAAGGCTCGCGCTCACCTGTTTCGGGGTTTAAGGGCGAATGGATATTGTAGAGATAACCGCTTTCGCCGTAACGGCCAAGCTTATCGGCGCTGTAGTGTTCCTCGTCAAACCAGACGTTTACCACCTTTACGCACAGGACAAAATGGTCGCTGCCATCAAACAGACGCTTTTCCCACGCGACTTCGCATTCAAGGCTTAAAAAGCATTCGTCAACAACGGGAGCGTTTACCTTGCTGCCGTTTTGATAGTGAAGTCCCGCAAGAGCAAGCTCGTCCTTGTCGTAGCGGTTGTTTTCGATAGTTGACATACATTTGCCGATAACGTCCTTGTCTGGGAAGTTGATAACAAGCTGCTTCTGATTTTGGGCAATTTCGTACATATGCGAGTATTTGTTCACGCTGCCGAAAATGCAGTAAAAATCATTCTCGCTTGAAAAGCACAGCCATGAATCCATGGTAGCGTTGGCAAGACCGTTGTTTTTGTACCCTGTTACCAGAACAAGCGGTGAGGGGATAGCCGTAACATATTCCAGCCAGTTGAAGCCCCACAGCTCCATGTCCTTAAGATTGTCGGGAATGCTGCAAAATTGTTTTTTGTTCATTAGTATGACCTCCTTTTTTTTCATAAGTATATCATACCCTCTGGACATATGTATGTCATGTTTCTTTAAATT
>JAAVHL010000090.1 GCA_014799735.1 Ruminococcus sp. | reverse complement strand
TAGGCAGCAGACCAACCATTCCCACCACGGAATTAACAAACAGATCTGCGCTCTTGTCCGAAGCGATCTCGCACAGACCCTCCATTCCGCACAGGACTTTTATCCCCGTGTCGGCAAGACGTTCCCGCATTTCAATGTAACGGTCGTCTCTGTAAATGCAGACGCTTTCGGGATAAAACTCTCTCGCCTGACTTTCCAGCAAAGCAGTGTTTCCGTATGCCGCCAAAGCCTTTACAGTAATATTATGCTTGCGGCAGACGTCTAATGTCTGCTTTCCGATAGACCCCGTAGAACCGATCAATGTAATAGTTTTCACCGCAAAAAATTCCTTTCAAAAACACATAACAGGCGTACAAATTATTTTGTACGCCCGATCTGTCCGAATTTTTATCTGAATAATGTAATGTGGCTCAGCATGAACATCATAAACGGCGCAACAAAAAGCACGCTGTCAAATCTGTCCATAAGCCCTCCGTGACCCGGCATTATGTTTCCGAAATCCTTTATGCCGAACTGCCGCTTTATAAGCGAAGCGGAAAGGTCTCCCACAATACCGAGTACGCCGCAGCCAAATCCCATAAGCACAAGATACAGATAGTTTACCTCAAAGGATATTCCCTGATACCCCATTACCATGCGATAGAAAAAAGCATAAACGGCAAAAACCAGACCGACCGTCAGCACTCCTCCGATCGCGCCCTCAACGGTCTTTTTGGGGGATATTTCGGGACAAAGCTTGTGTTTGCCGAAAAACGTTCCCACAAAGTACGCTCCCGAATCGCCAAGCCATGCTCCCGCAAGACATAGGATAACATAACATACGCCGTGAATCTCGTCCAAATTTTTAAGTGAAACGATACAGCACATCGAAAGCGTGGTAAGAAGCGTTACCGCCAGCATACAGCATATTTTCTCAAATGTAATGGTTTTGTGCTTTGCAATGTAGCCGATAAATACAAGAAAAATGCACAGCGTAGAAACGATATACTTCATTTCCATGCCTTCAAACTCCACAAGAAAAGGCATAACAGCCGCAAAAATAACACATACAATACTGTGGAATTTGTACTGAATACACTTACAGGCGGACAACAGCTCATACAGCATAACAACGGCAATCGCAGCAACGGTAAGGTTATAGACAGGGGTTGCCGATAAAAACAGCACGCCTATTGCTATCGCTATTCCGACCACAGCTGTAATAATTCGGGTAACCATTGTTCCTATCATCCTTTTCCGTAAAATTTGCTTTTGTATGTACGCTGTCAGCCGTCATACTCCTCCGAAACGTCTTTTCCTTGATGCAAAATCCTCAAGAGCCTTGTCAAGCTCTTTCGGAGTAAAATCCGGCCACAGCACGTCCGTGAAATAAAATTCCGCATAAGCAGACTGCCAGATCAAAAAGTTTGACAGCCTTTTTTCTCCGCTCGGACGTATTATCAGATCCGCGTCGGGAATACCCTTGGTGTAAAGAAATCCCGAGAGCAATGCCTCGTCAACGTCGGTATGCCTGATCTCCTTGTTTTCGACCATAGCGGCGATCTGCCTTGCCGCATGGACGATATCGTCCCGCCCGCCGTAGTTCATGGCAAGCATGAGCGTCATTTCGTCAAAATCGCGGGAATCCCTTTCCAGCTCGGACATTTTATCCGCCATTTCCTTTCCGAAAGCGGATTTGTCACCTAAAAAGATAAGCCGCGTATTTTCCTCTGCATACTCCCCTACCTCGTCGATATACTCGCCGAAAAGCTTCATAAGCTCGTCAATCTCGTCCTTGGGTCTGCTCCAGTTTTCGGTGGAAAACGCGTAAAACGTAACGTACTTAATGCCTATTTTTTTGCAGTAACGGGCTATTTTTCTGAATGCAGACGCACCCTCGCGGTGTCCGAACTTTCTCGGCAGACCGCGCTTCTGCGCCCATCTGCCGTTGCCGTCCATAATAAAGCCGATATGGACGGGCAGTCTGTCGGTTGTTTCAGACAAATAAATCTCCTCCCGCTCTTGCCTTACAGGCGGGAGCAAGCCCCCGTCCTACAAAGTTTTATATAGACATGATCTCTTTTTCCTTTTCCGCAACAGTTGAATCAACATTGTCGCAGTACTTGTCAGTAAGCTTCTGGATATCCTTTTCGAGACCCTTCATATCGTCCTCGGTGATCTCGCTGTTCTTTTTCATTGTCTTGAACTTTTCAAGAGTATCGCGTCTTACGTTTCTGAGAGTTACCTTAGCTTCCTCCCCGAACTTCTTGATCTGCTTAACAAGCTCCTTGCGGCGATCCTCGGTAGGCTGAGGGAAAGCCAGTCTGAGCGCTTTGCCGTCGTTTGTGGGGGTAATGCCTATATCCGAATTTATAATAGCCTTTTCGATAGCCTTGAGCTGAGAAGCGTCCCAAGGCTGAATAAGAAGATTTCTCGCCTCTACAACAGAAATAGCTGCCATCTGCTGAACGGGAGTGGGAGTTCCGTAATAGTCCACCAGCACCTTATCCAGAACCGCGGGATTAGCCCGTCCCGCTCTTATTGTTGAAAACTCGTGTTCGAGACTTTTAATGCATTTTTCCATTTTACCTTCCGCGTTTTTGATCTGTTCGTTCATAAAAATTCTCCTCTTCCCGACAGTAAGATTTTTTGCGTAATACGTCCCTGCCGCAGACAGTATCCGCTTAATTAGGTTTTAACGGTCAATTACAAGCGTGCCCACACTCTTGCCTATGCACGCGTCGTAGATATTATCGGGGCGTTTAAGATTAAACACCAGAATGGGAATATTGTTGTCCTTGCACATGGAAGCCGCCGTGCTGTCCATAACCGCAAGATTTCTTACCAGAATGTCGTTGAAGCTGAGCTCGTCAAATTTTATCGCGTCATCGTACTTGTTAGGGTCTTTGTCGTAAACGCCGTCAACCATAGTGGCTTTCAGAACGATATCCGCTTCGATCTCGGCAGCTCTCAGAGTAGAAGCCGTATCCGTGGAAAAGAACGGGTTTCCCGTACCGCAGCCGAAAATGACTACTCTGCCCTTTTCCATGTGCCGAACGGCTTTGTTTCTGATGTACGGCTCTGCAACCTGGTGCATTGCAATGGCGGTCTGGACTCTTACGTCCACGCCGAGGGATTCAAGCACGTCCGCAACCGCAAGAGCGTTCATTGTGGTAGCAAGCATACCTATGTGATCAGCGCGTGTCCTGTCCATCGCGCCGCTGGAACGTCCGCGCCAAAAGTTTCCGCCGCCAACAACGATACCGATCTGAACGCCTATATCGGCGCATTTCTTAATGCTTTCGCAGATCTTGGTAATGATCGAATAGTCAAGTCCAATTTTCTTTTCGCCCGCGAGAGCTTCTCCGCTGAGCTTAAGGAGGACACGTTTGTATTTAGGCTGTGCAATATTTTCGGACATAAACGCCAACCGCCCTTTCATCTTACAATATAGTATCTAATTTATTTTACACCAATTTCAGCCATATGTAAAGAGAAAACGGAAAAAATTCACAAAAAAATTTACAGAACATACGTAACAAACGAACCCAAAATCGAACCGTCCTGCATTTTTACGGGAGCTATCCCAAATTTATTTTTCCTCCACAGCGCATGGGACGCGGCATTGTTTATGTCGCAGTACGCTCTGACCTGATATGTGCCGCTGCTTCTTTCAATTTTCAGTATTTCCTGAACCAACAAGGTTGCCGCACCTCTTTTTTGGTACTCCTCAAAAACCTCTATAAGATTTATAAAAGCCTCTCTTCCCGTCACAGGAGCGGGAATATCCCTCGAAAACACCGCCGCAAAGCCTGCGACCGCTCCGTTTTCATCGGCAACGACAAAATATCCGCCATCGGAAAAATATCCCTCAGCCTGCGGACGTTTTCCGATAATTTCAGCTTTGTCCGCTTCCGTACCCATACGTACCGTCATATGCGCCGCTCTCCTTTAGCCTTGAATTTTCGAGTATATCTCGCTTTTCTTGAAGCCCGTGACCTTGGCAGCTTCCTTGCAGGCGTCTACGGCTCTCATGCCGCCGTCAATGAGCCGCCGTGCTTCGTTCACCGCGTCCTCCAGAGTAAGTCCCTCAAAGGCTTTTTCCTCTGAGCAGCCCTCCACCACAAGGACGTACTCCCCCTTTGGATTTTTCTCGCTGTAGTACTCTATCGCTCCCGATATCGTTGTGCGGATTACCTCCTCATAAACCTTGGTAAGCTCACGGCAGAGGGAGATTTTTCTGTCCCCGAAGTATTCCAGCATATCCTCTAAAGTGTTTAGAAGCTTGTGGGGAGCTTCGTAGAAGATCAATGTGCGCGTATCGTTCGCTACAGACTGAAGATGTGAGAACCGCTGCTTTTTCGTGACCGAGAGAAATCCCTCAAAGCTGAAGCGGGAGGTTGAAAGTCCGCTGACAGCTACGGCGGAAGCCATTGCCGTAGGTCCGGGAACAACAGTAACGTTTATCCCGCTTTCAATGCACCGCTTTACCAAGTCCTCGCCGGGGTCGGAAATACATGGCATACCCGCATCGGAGACCACAGCGCAGCTTTCCCCCGCCAAAATGCGGCTGACAATGCTTTCGGACACCTGCCTTGCCGAATGCTCGTGATAGCTGACCAACGGCTTTTTTATGCCGTAGTGGTTCAGAAGCTTTACGGTTACCCTCGTGTCCTCCGCACATATAAAATCCACGCTTTTCAAGGTTTCAACCGCTCGGTAGGTAATATCTCCTAAATTTCCGATAGGAGTTCCCACAACAAAAAGCTGTCCGAAATTTTCAGACATATAATCAATCCTTTTCTTTCAGGTAATCGTTTGTTTTCCCGCCGCCGTAAATGCTCAGCAGCTCCTCGGAAAATCCCTCCGCGCCGTTTATGTAGAGCTGGGGCAGAACCTTTAGAAACGGCTTTCCGCCCTTTCTGCCCTCGATAAGAAAAAGCCACGGCGCGGACTGCGGGTCTTTGCACACAAACCGCAGATTTTTCGGTTCAATATTGTTTTTTCTCATTGCGGAAATAACGTCCGCAAGCCGTTCGGGACGGTTGCACAAGCACAGCTTTCCGCCGAATTTCAGAAGCCTTGAAGCCGCTCTGCACACGTCGTTAATGTCGCAGAGTATCTCATGCCGCGCAATACGCTGAGCTTCCGAAAGAGTTTGCAGACCTGCGCCGTCCGCCTTGTAAGGAGGATTGCAGGTAACAACGTCAAGACCGCCAAGGGGCGCGTCCTGCCAAAGCTCCTTTAAGTCCGCGCATATCGGCACAATATTTTTCAGCTTGTTCCTTTCCACGGAAATACCGAACTGCTCGACAGCCTGTTCCTGTATGTCCACGCCGTAAATTATCTTCGGCGCAAAGCTTATCTGCATGAGGAGCGGTATTATCCCGCAGCCCGTCCCAAGATCGCAGACCTTGTCCTTATGGCGGGGAGCGGCAAAATCGGCAAGCAGAAAAGCGTCCGTGCCGAATTTATGTTCATCGGAAACGCATATCTCCACCTCGTTCCGAAGCTTTTCAAAGGTATATTCCGACATAGCATTTCCTTTCCGATTCCGTCAGTTTTAACCGACCATCATCTTTCCCTCGGGGTAAACCTCATTCTTGCTTCGACGGTCGCGCTTAACGGACAGCGAGATAGCAAACGAAACAGGTCCTACACGTCCTATAAACATAGACAGACAAAGGATTATCCGCGAAAGCGAGCCGCTTGCCGCAGAAACTCCCACGCTTATGCCCGACGTTGAAATTGCCGACACAGCTTCAAAAGCGGCGTCGATACCAGAAATATCCGCACCAGGATTGGAATAGAACAGTATTATACCCGATACGCTCGTGGCAAGAGCCGCAAGAATTATTATGGCAAGAGACTTGTACACAGATTCCTTATCAATTTTTCTGTTCAGTATAACGGTGTCCTCTTTATTCTTGATGACGCTCACGACCGTCATAATAATTATTGCAAAGGTCGTTATCTTGATACCGCCTCCCGTAGACCCTGGGGCTGCGCCGATAAACATAAGAAAAATCGAGACCAGCTTGGTTATTGAATACATAGCCGAAACGTCAACCGTGTTAAAACCCGCCGTCCTGAGAGAGACCGAGTGGAAAAAGCTGTTGACAAGCTTTCCGCCGAAGCCCATGTTTCCGAGGGTCAAGGGATTGTCCCATTCGGTAATGAGCGTCAGAAGCGTTCCCACGGCGATAAGTATTGCCGTAAAGATCAGCACTATCTTTGACTGCAGGGTAAGCTTCTTTTTCTTGCGGAAGCCTATTATGTCCATCCACACCAGAAAGCCCAGTCCTCCAGCTATTATCAGCAGCGGAACGACTGTCATCACCACGGGATTATCCGAAAATCCAGTCAGGCTGCAATAAGGCGTTTCAACCGCTCCGAGTATCTCAATACCTGCGTTGCAAAACGCCGATACCGCAACAAATATGGAAATATATGCTCCGTACAAGCCGTATTCGGGTACAAATACCGTTGCAAGCAGAGCTGCACCCACAAGCTCGCATACTACCGATATCCCGATAACATATCTTACCAGAAGCTTAACGTCGGAAAATCCCGAAGTGTTTACGGATTCGGAAGCCACCTGTATTGACCGCAGTTCCATTTTTTTCCGAACAAGAAAGTTAAAGAACGAGACCAGCGTAACAAAGCCAAGTCCGCCTATCTGTATCATAAGCAAAATAACTATCTGACCGAAAGTGCTCCAGTACGTACCCGTATCAACCAGAACAAGCCCCGTAACACAGGTCGCGGTGGTCGCGGTAAAAACAGCTGTAAGCGGATCGGTAAAGCTGCCGTTCGCCGAAGAAAAAGGCATTATAAGCAAAATTGTTCCCACTGCAATGATCGCCGCAAAGCTCAGCACTATCGTTGCGGCGGGGTTGACCGATTTATTTTTGGACTTTAAAACAGGCATATCAAGAAAAACCTCGGTTTCATCAAAAGCGTAACGCTCCCGAAAAATTCATATGAAACCATTATATCACAATCCGACCGTGTTTTCAAGTAATTTAGAGGAACAATATGGCATTAAAATTAAAAATAGCAGAAAAAATCGCTTCATAGGTTGCATTTTTGAAAGTAATATTGTATAATATTAATAACTCATGAAAGGATGATCTCCGCAGATGAAAGTTACTCAGCGTGAAAAGAAAAAAG
>JAAVHL010000027.1 GCA_014799735.1 Ruminococcus sp. | reverse complement strand
CAAAGGGCTCCGCCCTCTGGACTTCTGCGAGCTGGGCTCAGCTCGACCAGCTTTAGTCGGCGGCCTTGCCGCCTAAAGGATTGTTAATTTGTGCGTAGCGCGCTAAATCAAAATTTATTGCAATACATAAGTATCTTTCGTCTCGAAAACATAACCATCTGTACTCACTTATAAATAGCGGCAAAATACAGATACTATTTCCGAAAAAAGTTTCGGAGGCTTTGCTGTGAAAAAATGGATATTTCTGATTTGTATTTTTTACGGACTTGCCGCCGCATACGTGTCGTCCCTTTTCAGCGTCGAGGCGGAGGCCTATATCCCGCCCGCCGCGGAACGCCGCGATATGGGGTATCTGTTGGAAAAAAGCATTGCCGACTACACCGAAAGCGACTATGAATTTATACGGGAGCAGACGGGTCTGGGACGTTCCGCGGTGCAGTCTCTTGCAGATTCGCGGAAGCTTCTGAAATATCAGGACAGATATTTCGGCGGCGCGGACTTCATCTGCGATATGAATTCCCCCATATCCTACGAGGAGCGCATCAGCGGCACCCCCGCCATTCTTGCCCCTCTTGAGGACGGCGATATACTTGTTACAAGCTCCTCCCATGTTCTCAGCTGGAGGAACGGTCACGCAGCCATTGTCGTGAACGCGGAAAAGGGCGTTACTCTCGAAGCGGTGGTTATCGGTTCTAATTCCAGAACGCAGGACATAAGCAAATGGACGCGATACCCGAATTTCGCTGTGCTTCGCCTTAAAAATGCGGACAAAAAAGAACGCGCCGAAATAGCGCGTTCCGCAATGGAAAATCTTGACGATATCCCCTATAGAGTTACCATAGGACTTTTCCCCGCCAAATATTCGGAGCTTAGCCTTGTTTCTGGAACGCAGTGCGCCCATCTGGTGTGGCTTGCCTACGCCGCGAACGGGTACGATATAGACTCGAACCACGGCTTGATAGTCACTCCCAAGGACATACTGGAAAGCGACTTATTTGAACTGGTGCAAACATTCGGCAAAGGCTGAGCCTTTACCCATGCCGCCTATAGTAAGTACCGGCAGTTTTGCTTCCGAGACGAAAAACAGCTTTGTATTTTTATTCGCTAAATTACCTCTCCGCCGTTTATCCGCAGACGGAACTTTATTCCGAGAAACTCCGCAGAGCGTTTGCACAGCATCATTCTCTGGAGGAATATCTCGAAATACTCCATCACCGAAGCAATGGTCGTATCTATCTGAAGCTCCAAGATAAGAGAGGTTTTGTCCGCACTGAAAAACAGGTCGGACTTTTCAACGGCGTAGTTCACGCGGTCGTGTATGTCGAAGCTTTTCATATCGGCGTTTCGGACGCGGCTTCGGCGCACGTCAGTCTTGTCGGCGATTATAAGCGCGGCGGACACCGCGTTCAGCGGCTGGGCGGTGGATTCGTCGTGATTTCCGATAGCCGAGATTATGGCGCATATCTCCTCCGCGGGCATATTCAGATTGTCCAGCAGACGGAAAGCCATTACCGCGCCGCTCTGAGCGTGGTCAATACGGTTTATGACGTTTCCGATATCGTGAAGATACGCGGCAATTTTCCCCAATTCAATGGTACGGGCGGGATAATTCAGCGTTGACAATATCATCTCCACCGTTGCCGCGGCTTTTTCCACATGGGCAAAGGAATGCTCTGTGTAGCCCTGCGCTTCTACCGCGGCGTCGGCGTTTTTTATATATGAGCATATGTCGGGATTGCGGCAGATATACTCGTAGGTTACAATACTGCTCATCTGTAAAATTTTCTTTCTGCCGAACGGCGGCCTATCCTGATAACCAATAAAAGTGTAAATAAAAAATCTGCGCAAAAATCCTATAACCTATAAAAAAGTTAAAACTTTTCAAATTTTTGCTTGTTTTTTTATACACTTTTTAATTGGTTATCAGTATTACTTGGACCTGACCTTTACCTTTACCTTTATCTTTCTTCTGACGGGAGCGCGGAAATACCGTTTGGTATATTTCAGGATTTTTTCTGCAAGCTTGTCGTTAAGGTCGTCCTCGTTCATGCGCCAAGCCCAGTTTCCGTTTCCTATGGTGGAGGGAATGTTCATTCTCGCCTCGGAGCCCAGTCCTAAGAAGTCCTGCATCTGAATGACCGCAAGGTCGGAAACGCTTGCGTAGACCGTCCTTATCATGCCCCAGTTCGCGCCCTCCTTTTTGGAGAGAGCCATGTATTTTTTCGCGAGCTTGCGGGTGGACTTATCCGCGCTGTTATACCAGCCAAGAGCGGTGTCGTTGTCGTGAGTGCCGATATAGGCGACGCTGTTTTTCACATAGTTGTGGGGAAGATAGCTGCTGTCGTCGCCTCCGAAAGCGAACTCCAGCACGTTCATTCCGGGGAATCCAGATTCCCTCAGCATTTTCTTTACCTCCGCGGTAAGGAAGCCTAAGTCTTCAGCAACAAGATTAACGTTTCCCAGAGTGGACTTTATCGCCTTGAACAGCTTCATGGACGGCCCGGGAAGCCATTCGCCCACCTCTGCCGTTTCGTTTCCGTAGGGAATGGCGTAGAAGCTCTCAAAGCCGCGGAAATGGTCGATACGGGTCAGGTCGAACAGTTCTCCCGAATATTTTACGCGGGATACCCACCAGCTGTAGCCTGTAAGCTCCATGTAGTCCCAGTCGTACAAAGGATTTCCCCAAAGCTGTCCCGTGGGAGAGAAAGCGTCGGGAGGGCAGCCCGCCACGTTTATGGGACGTCTGTTGACGTCCAGCATGAAAAGCTCGGGAGCAGCCCATGTGTCGGCGCTGTCCATCGAAACGTATATAGGCATATCGCCGTAGATCTTCACGCCTTTTGAATTTGCGTAGCGCTTCAGGTCAAAGTACTGCTCAAAGAATTTGTACTGAATGAACTTGACGCACTTTATCTCCTCCGCAAGGGTCTTGGAGTAACGCTCCATCGCTTCGGGAAGCCGCATACGTATATCGTCGTCCCATTCCGTCCACATCACGCCGCGGAAGTTCTTTTTCAGCGCGTCGAACATGGCGTAATCCTCAAGCCAGAAAGCGTTTCTTGTGCAGAAGCCCTCAAAATCTTTCAGCTTCTCCTCGTCAGCCGACGCAAAGAATGCCGTGCAGGCCTTTTTCAGCACGATCTGCTTGAAGCTGTCAAGCTGTGCGTAATCAATAAAGTCCCGCTTTTTTTCAATAACCTGCAGGTCGTGGTCGTCCACGCTTATCAGACCCTCGCCAATGAGAGCGTCAAGGTCGATAAGCAGGGGATTTCCCGCGAAAGCTGAGTAGCTCTGGTAGGGGGAATCTCCGAAGCCCGTAGGTCCTATCGGGAGTATCTGCCAGTACTCCTGACCGCTTTTTACGAGAAAGTCCACAAATTTTTTCGCCCGAAAGCCGAGAGTGCCTATGCCGTATCGTCCCGGCAAACTGGAAATATGAAGTAAAATTCCGCTGCTATGCATAAACATCATTCCTTTGCAAATAATTAATATCATTATACACCATGTTTTCTTGATTTTCAAGCGTTGTGTATAATTTGGCTCCGTAAAATTAAAATATACGGAGAAAAAATTAAAGGAGAGCGAATAAAATGAGCTATCAGAACAATAACCAGAACCAGCAGAACAACAGCAAGAACAGCAAGAACCAGCAGAACAACAAGAACCAGCAGAATCAGCAGAGCAACAGCAAGAACAGCGATCAGGACAACAAGTAATACTAATCACTAATCAAACTGTAGACAAAGTCTACAGTTTGATAAAGAAATAGTATAAGCCTTGTCCGAGCATAACGAAGCAGTCTCCGTACTTCGGAGACTGCTTTTTTCTTGATTGGACAGGGAAAATATGATATAATAAAAAAAGAGGGGGAAGCAAAATGGACAAGCAAAGATTTTACGAGGCGAAAAACAAGGTGCTGAACGGAGAACACGTCCGCGCGGGAATAGGTACATACGGCGAGAAAACAATCCATGCGGTGCTGAAAAATTACTTCGAGCCATACGCCGACAGCCACGAAAGCAAGGTTGGCGGCTTCGTGGCGGACATTGTGGGCGAGGACGGCATTATCGAGATACAGACGGGAGACTTTGCCCCTCTGAGAAAAAAACTTGAAGCCTTTTTATCTGTCAGCAGGGTGACTGTCGTCCACCCAATCGCAAGGCAGAAGTGGATAATCCCCCTAAACCCCGAAACAGGGGAGCAGGGGAGAAAGCGCAAGTCCCCCGCAAAGGGCGAGCCTTGGGATATTTTTCCTGAACTCTACAAGATAAAGCAGTTCCTGAACCACGAGAATTTCCGACTGTGTATCGTTATGCTGGACGTTGAAGAATACCGCCGTCCTCCCGAAACGGAGGGACTGAGACGCGGCAGACGGCGGGGCTATGTGCGGTACGACAGGATACCTCTCGAACTTGTTGACGAGATACATATAGACTGTTTGCAGGACTGGGAATACTTCATTCCGCGGGGGCTTCCCGAAGAGTTCACCTCGGCCGAGTTCGGGTCTCTCAGCGGCGCGGGCAGAAGCTACGCCTCCTTTATGCTGAACGTGCTGACCGCCGCAGGAGCGGTCTCCCGTGTCGGAAAAAGAGGAAACAGCTTTTTATATCATTTAACTCTTGACAAGCTCGGTCAATAGAGTTATAATATACATTGTATGAATTCACGCGGGAAAATAATTGCTTTTTTGTCAAATTTGTTAAATTTTGCGGAGGACTTTTCGCATAAAATACAGAAAGGAATGGTACTAAATGGGTCATCTTACAGGTAAAACCGCAATTATCACAGGAGCGGGCAGAGCTGTCCTTAAGGACGGAACCTGCGGCTCTATCGGCTACGGTATCGCTACCGCTTATGCCAAGGAGGGCGCAAATCTTGTTATCACGGGCCGTAACGTGAAAAAACTGGAGGACGCTAAGGAAGAGCTTGAAAGACTGTACGGCATAAAAGTTCTTACCGTTCAGGCCGACGTAAGCGACGGCAGCGACAATGAAGCTGTTGTTAAAAATGTTATTGACAAGACCATTGAAGCTTTCGGAAGAATTGACGTGCTTATCAACAATGCTCAGGCTTCCGCTTCGGGCGTTCCTCTTTCCGAGCATACCACCGAGCAGTTCAATCTTGCTATGTTTTCGGGACTTTACGCAACGTTCTACTATATGAAAGCCTGCTATCCTTATCTTAAAGAGACAAAGGGTTCTGTTATCAATTTTGCTTCGGGAGCTGGTCTTTTCGGCAACTTCGGTCAGTGCTCCTACGCCGCCGCAAAGGAGGGTATCCGCGGTCTTACAAGAGTTGCGGCTACCGAGTGGGGCAAGGACGGCATTAATGTGAATATCGTGTGTCCTCTCGCATGGACTGCTCAGCTTGAACAGTTCCAGGAGGCTTATCCCGACGCTTTCAAGGCAAATGTTCATATGCCTCCTATGGGTCACTACGGAAACTCCGAGCTTGAAATAGGCAGAGTATGCGTACAGCTTGCTTCTCCCGACTTCAAGTATCTGACGGGCGAGACTCTCACGCTTGAGGGCGGTATGGGTCTGAGACCGTAAAAATGCATATGTGTCCACAAAAGCTGTTCGCGGCTTTAAAAAGCCGTACACGGCTTTTGGACATCTCAATAAATTTTTTTAAAAGGAATGAGATAATGTATAAAATTGTCAGAAAAAAAGTGCTTAACCCTACGGTAACGCTTATGGATATCGACGCGCCTATGGTTGCCAAAAAGGCTGAGCCCGGTCAGTTCATCATTCTGAGGGTGGACGAGAACGGCGAGCGTATCCCTCTCACCGTGGCGGATTTCGACAGGGATAAGGGTACGGTAACGATTATCTTCCAGATAGTGGGAGCTACCACCGAAAAGCTGAACCAGAAGAACGAGGGAGACTTCATACAGGATTTTGTGGGACCTCTCGGCGTTGAGTCCCATACCGAGGGACTGAAAAAGGTTGCCGTTGTGGGCGGCGGCGTGGGCTGCGCTATCGCGTTCCCCATCGCAAAGAAGCTTCATAATCTTGGCTGCGAGGTACATTCCATCGTCGGCTTCAGAAACAAGGATTTAGTTATCCTCGAAGAGGAGTTCGGACAGGTCTCCGATAAGCTTTGCATGATGACCGACGACGGCTCTCACGGCACAAAGGGACTTGTTACCGACGCTCTCAAACAGCTTATAGAGAGCGGCGAGAAGTACGACGAGGTAATCGCTATCGGTCCGCTGATAATGATGAAATTCGTATGCGCGCTGACAAAGCAGTACGATATAAAGACTGTAGTTTCCATGAATCCTATCATGATAGACGGTACGGGAATGTGCGGCGGCTGCCGTCTTACCGTTGGCGGAGAGACCAAGTTTGCTTGTGTTGACGGTCCCGACTTTGACGGACATCTTGTTGACTTCGACGAGGCTATGGAGCGTTCGGCAATGTACAAGTCCTTTGAACGCCAGAAGCACGAGGAAGTCTGCAATCTCTTCCAAAAGGAGGTAAAGTAAAATGCCTAATATGTCCTTAAAAAAGAATGAAATGCCCGCTCAGGCTCCCGACGTGAGAAATAAAAACTTCAAGGAGGTAGCACTCGGCTACTCCAAGGAGACCGCCGTTGACGAGGCGGACAGATGTCTCAACTGCAAGAACAAGCCCTGCGTAAGCGGCTGTCCAGTAAATATTGATATTCCCGCATTTATCCAGAAGGTAAAGGACGAGGACTTCGACGGTGCTTACGATATCATAAGCGCGTCAAGCTCCCTGCCCGCTGTCTGCGGACGTGTCTGCCCGCAGGAAACACAGTGCGAGGGAAAGTGCGTTCGCGGTATCAAGGGCGACCCCGTAGGTATCGGACGACTGGAGCGTTTTGTTGCCGACTGGCACAACGAACACAGCTCAGCAGAAGTTAAAAAGCCCGAGCCCAACGGTCACAAGGCCGCTATAATCGGTGCAGGACCTGCGGGTCTTACCTGCGCGGGAGACCTTGCACGTCTCGGCTATGAGGTAACTGTATTCGAGGCTCTCCACCTTGCGGGAGGCGTTCTGGTGTACGGCATACCCGAGTTCCGTCTGCCCAAGGCTATCGTTCAGAAAGAGATCGACGGTCTTAAAGCCCTCGGCGTAACGGTAAACACCAACATCGTTGTTGGCAGGACTATTACAGTAGACGAGCTTTTCGAGCAGGGATTTGAAGCGATCTTTATCGGTTCGGGAGCGGGTCTGCCAAGGTTTATGGGTATCCCCGGCGAGAACCTTAAAGGTGTGTACTCGGCGAACGAGTTCCTTACACGTACAAACCTTATGAAAGCCTATACGGACAATTCGGACACGCCTATTCAGAAAGCTAAAAACGTTGCGGTTGTCGGCGGCGGAAACGTTGCTATGGACGCTGCAAGGTGCGCAAAGCGTCTGGGCGCGGAGAATGTATACATAGTGTACCGCCGCGGCGAAGCCGAGATGCCCGCACGTAACGAGGAGATAGAGCACGCCAAGGAGGAGGGCATTATCTTCAAGACCCTCAACAATCCCGTGGAAATTCTCGGCGACGAGCATAAGCTTGTTACAGGAATGAAGTGTATCGAAATGGAGCTGGGCGAGCCCGACGAAAGCGGCAGAAGAAGCCCCGTGGAGAAGAAAGGCTCCGAATTCGTTCTGGATGTTGACTGCGTTGTTATGTCGATAGGCACGTCCCCGAACCCGCTTATCAGGAACACCACAAAGGGTCTGGAGACCAACCGCCGCGGCTGTTTTGTTGCGGACGAAAACGGTCTTACCTCACGCGAGGGCGTTTACGCAGGCGGCGACGCGGTAACGGGCGCGGCAACGGTAATCCTTGCAATGGGCGCGGGCAAGACCGCTGCAAAGGCAATGGACGAATATATAAAGAGCAAGAAATAATTTTTGCGGGAGACGGCATGGCTGTCTCCCGTTTTTGTGTAATGCATTTATGAAACGATAAATTTTGATTTAACGTACCACGCACTATCTAAAAAGT
>JAAVHL010000089.1 GCA_014799735.1 Ruminococcus sp. | reverse complement strand
CGATAAGGAATTTTTTATCCAAATACCCTGATATGCAGTGTCTTGTTCTTGCCGATTACGACAGTATTGACGCTATAGATATTCCCAACGTGAGGGTCATCAGCAAGCCCGTCTACTCGCTCAGCCTTTACAACGCAATGGGAATACAGGAAATAAATTTCGAGGGCGGCATCTCCGAAAGCGACGGCTTTACATTTGTTGCTCCCGACGCACATATTCTTGTTGTTGACGACAACGCCGTAAACCTTACGGTTGCAAAGGGTCTGCTTGAACCGCTGAATATGACTATAGACCTTGCTTCAAGCGCGGCGGAGGCTATCGAAAAAATACATTATATCAAATACGATCTTATTTTTATGGATCATATGATGCCTGAGGTTGACGGCGTTGAAGCTACTCATATTATCAGGCGGCTCGTGCCGAGCTATAAAGACGTTCCTATTATAGCGCTTACGGCAAACGCTATAGGCGGCGCAAAGGAAATGTTCTTAAAAGAGGGCATGAACGATTTTATAGCAAAGCCCATAGACGTAAAGGATATGGTCTCGAAGCTGAAAAAATGGCTGCCTAAGGAAAAGATACTTCCTGTAGATAAACCGGATGTTTCCGACAGTCCCGAGCAGGATATGACGGCTTCGGACAGCGGCTCGGATACAATAAATATTAAGGAGCTTAACACAAAGGAAGCTATATCACGGCTCGGAAGCGAGAAGCTGTTCCTGTCTGTTCTTAAGGAGTATTTCGGCGCGATCGACAAAAAATACAGCGCGATACTTGAACATAAGGAAGCGGAACGCTGGCGGGATTACACCATTGAGGTTCATGCACTGAAAAGCACCTCACGGCAGATCGGCGCGGATCACATTTCCGAAATTGCCGCCGAAATGGAAAAGGCGGGCAATGAGGGAAATATTGCGCTTATCAATGAAAAAACAGGGCCGATGCTTGAGGAGTATTTGCAGCTGAAGGAGGCTCTGAAGCCTTATTTTGCCGATGATTCCGAGGGCGGGGAACGCTTTGCGCAAATCGAAGAAATACTGTGTATGCTCGAGAAAATGCAGGTGGCTCTCGACGAATTCGATACGCTTCAGATCGACGAAGTTATAGAGGAAATGTCGAAGTTCAAATATCCTGATGAAAACGCGCTTTTCTTTGAACAGCTGAAAAAATCGGCGGAGGAAAGCAATATCGACGACTGCCTGAATATCGTCAACCAGTGGGGAACATCACTTGTCAATTCCGTTTCCGACGGCGATAAGGTCATTCATATGCTGGGCGATCTGCAAGACGCTCTGGACAAATTCGACACTCTTGAGGTTGACGCCGTTATAGAAAAAATGGCGAAAAACTCATTTCCGTATTCGGGTGTTAACAGGTCATATTTTCAGAGCTTGCAGGAGGCGGCAAAAAACGGCGATTTCGAAATGTGTGCTGAAATTGCCGATCATTGGAGCAGAGCGATAGTTGATATTTACAGTTGATATTTTTCAAAAATAAGAACTTGCTCTTGTAGGTGCGGCGTATGCCCTATGAGAGCAAGTTCTAAAAATTTACGGCTTGATATATGGATATTTGCAGTCCTGCGGCTTCGGCATTATGTTCCCGGAAAAGCAGGCGTTTATTTTTCCCGAAATAAATATCGGGCAGAATAACAGCATACGCTTCACCGTTAAATGTATTTTTCCCGCAGCGGGCGCATATCCTTTTTGAGATAATTTTTTGATTTTCTCGGAATATCTCTTTGCATATCAGGGCCTCGGACGTGCTTTTACGTTCATTCCCTTGCGTCGGGCTAAGCGCCGCACAGATACTAAAAAGAAAATCTCCCGCAGCAAGCGCAGCTACGGGAGATATTTTTGTGATATTCTTTTTTGTCGGGTCATTATGTCTTATTTACTTGTTCTCTTTCTGAAGATCATCATTGCAGCTGCAATTGCAGCAATTATCGAAACATATACCGCGGGGCTGACGTTAATGTCATTCTCAAAAGCTCCCGCAGCGGCGGAAACGTCCTCGTATGCGCCCATAGGCTCGTCGCTGATAACTATTGCATACTCGGAAGCATGAGTGAAGTCAAGTGATGCGTTTCCGTTTGTGATAAGGCTGCAGTCTATAAATTCGGCCGCGCCCGATGCAGGGTTATAGTACATCAGATTAGCATATTTTCCGTTGTACATTGTTCCAAGATAAACCGTCATAACAGCGTCAAATCCAAAGCTTCCGCTGTGTGAGAGCGATACCTGAACGACCTTGCCGCTTTCGGAAAGCTTTTCGGTGATCTTATTGGGAATATTGTTTGTATTGAGCTTCGCTTCCATGTTTACATCGGACGTTTTTGTAACGGTCTCGCCGTTGATAGTCCATGTAATGCTTTCGTTCATTTTCAGAACCAGATCCACGTTTTTGCCGATAAGCTCCTTGAGAGCAGTTTTTGAAAGTTTTGCTGCACCGTTCATGTCAACATAAACAGTATCGCCGTTTGAAGCTTTTTTGATATCGTTTGCAATGTTCTTCCAGCCGCTCTTTCCGCTTCCGTTGTCAAGCGTGGGTTCTGCCGAAGCTGTGTTGCTGTTTATCCATGTAGGAATTACAGGAGCAGTAACGGGAGTTGCCGGCCGTATATCCGTGCCTGTTGCGGGGATAACTTCCTGTCTGATGACATAGCGGCATATGGAGCAGTAGTAGCGTCTTGTGCCGGGAACTGTTGCTGTGGGAGCCGCAGTTACTTCGCTTACCTCGTTGTGAGCCGCAAAATTCAGCTTTTCGTCGCAGGAACCGCAAACATGCCAGTGTCCCGTGATATCGAATCTCCACGCGTCAGAGGGAGTATGAGTGTGAGTAAGCGCGCTTACGGGCTCGGTTTTTGTCGCTGCGCAGACTGTGCAGGTGAAAGTCTTAACGCCCGCGGAGGTCTCTGTAGGTTCGGTTGTGACAACGCCGCCGTTCCATACGTGAACAGCCTTGTCCTTAACCTCATCAGTGTGCTGACAGGTAGCCGCGTGCCAGTGGAAGCTGTCGTCATGTGTCCATGCTGTCGAATATGTGTGATTATGTGCAAGTACGGGAGCAATTTCGTATCCGCATACCGTACAGGTCTGAGGAGTTGTCTCCGTAGCGGCAGGTCCCGCCTCATGAGGCGCTTTATTCATGACAGTGCCGCAGACCGTACAGATATTCCAGTGGTAGTCCGAATCATTTTCGTAATCCGCACCCGCGTTATGAGCACCGGTCTTGGGAATAACTGTGGGAACTCTGGATATTTCCCTGTCGCAGTCTGTGCAGTATGTGATAACATATTTCAGACCGTCAACATTGCAGACAGCTTCAAGGGCAATTTCCTCTTTTGTATCGGTGCTATGCGCTTCTACAGAACCATCGTCTTTCTCGCCGCATACGCATTCGTTCCAATGGCTTGAAGCGTCGGAGTTCTTTATTGTGTAGCTGTGCTCATGATCTTCGCCCAGCGCGGAAATAATCTCGGTGTCGAGTACCTTGCCGCATACGGTGCAGGAATAAGTTCTTACGCCGTCAGTATCCTTGGTAGGCGCTGTTGTTACAGTACCGCTGTCCTTGGTGTGAGCGGCTTCGCCGACTTTAGTGCCGCAGTTCGAGCATTCCTGATAATGCGTTGTTTCTCCCTGAACCAGTGAGCCGAAATCATGACCAAGTGCGGGAACAACAGTATGTTCGGTATCAATTGCCTCTTCGCAAACTGTACATCTTGTCACCATGTCATAAGAACCGTCCTTGGTGCAGGTTGCTTCAATTTCGTTTTCCTTTGCAGGAGTACCGGGTGTATGAGGTATCTTATCAATAGTTTTCTTTTCTGTGCTGATGATATAGCCGCAGTCCTTGCACTTGATCACCTCGTTGTAAGAGCCCTCTTCTGTACAAGTTGCCGCAACCTCGTCCTCGCGTACGGGTTCGCCGGGAGTATGCTCTGTCTTTTCGATTGCCTCTCCTGTTTTCTCATGACCGCAGTCAGAGCATACCATGTCAGCTTTTTTGCCTTCTTCGGTGCAGGTAGGTTCTTTATCGGTGTCGGGAACTTCTACCATATTGTGATCTTCTTTTTCGCTTTCGTCTCCGCAAATTTCACAAACTTGCCAGTGGCCGTCATCATCCTTTTCCCACTTTTCAGACCACTCGTGTTCGCACTCTGCCGCTGTAACTGTGATTTTGCAAACATCTGCGATCGGATCTTCAAGCGTTACCCCGCTTCCTTCTTTGGGTTTCCAGCCGATAGTCAGATCAGTGCTGCCCTCGGCAAGTCCCTCTATTGTAAATACAGAATTATCGTCTTCGTCTTCTCCTGTGTATTTTGCGCTGATTACGGTTTCGTCATACTCGTAAGTAAGATCACCCTCAACGTCTACAAAACCTTCTGTTGCAGTTACCGAAACAGTAACTTCAAATGTCTCGCCGACAGCAATGGTCCGGTTTTTAGGCGATACTTCGATAGATATTTCGCCCGTAAGCTCACTGCTTTCGTCGGGATCGTAATCCTTGGTGGACACGGTGAGGATACTTGCCGGGAATATAATATCGTCATCGTAGGTATAAGTCAGACCGATGTCTTCAAATTTGCAGCCCGAAGCTGTGCTTGTGCTTGCTCCCTTTAAAAGAAGCTTATCGGGATTTCCGGCAGTGCCTTCGTCGCAGTTGGTAATATCCACAAGATAGCTTACGCCGCCAAGCACAACGATATTCCACATATGACCGCCTGCGCCCGTACCGCCTGACATTTCACCGGTTACGGTATAACACTCAATGCCGCCTAAGTCGCAGAGATACTGGAACGCCTTTGAGTAGCCCTCGCAGACAACGTTTGTAGTATCGTCGTTGTCGAATACCCACACAAGCTGCCAGGGATTTCCGTACGGGGGCTTGGTGGCGTCATTTGCCGCGGCGTCGTTATACGCTGTAAGAGCGCATATCTCTTTGCAGTAGCCGACGATCTTTTCATAATCGGTTTTGCCGTTATACTTTGCCGCAATTGTCTGCGCGTATGCTACAGCGGTTTTTGCTGCACTGATCTTTGAAGAATCTACCGTTGTATTGTTCCCGCCCATATAGTCCTGCGAAACGGTAAATGTTACAGTATTTGTCATAGTCATAGCAGTGCCTGTAAGGCTGCTGTTTGCATCTTGTTTCATTCCGTTGCCGTTTGTTTTGTCAAACCAATAAAAATCTTCGGGCAAGTCAACCAGCAGATAGTCAAAGACAGCTGAAACATCACCTGTGAATTTACTGAGTTCTGCACCCATTTTAGCTTTTATTTCGTCTTCGGTTTCACTTCCGGTTAATGACAAAGTTGCTGTACGTGTCAGATCAATTGTTGTATTGTTATCATCGCCGTTTGCAACACTTTCAATTTTTGACCTGAGCGTATTATAGATCTCCAGCTGTGTTCCCGAAAGCTGGTCTCTGCCGTAGTCCTTATAGAACGAAAATCCTCCGCCGTAAAACAGCTTGTTGATGTACGCTTCTTCAAGCTCTCTGCTGTCGGGCAGACTTGACGTATCTACAGATATGTACTCGGATACGATCTGCTCCTGTGCGCTTACGGTCGTTCCCAACGAAAGCGGAACGCCTTCGAGCGGAGACGCAAAAAGTCCCAAAGCAAGCGCGGAAGCAGTAAGAGCTGCGCCTATGCGTTTTTCAATTTTCAAATAAATTCCTCCCATATTCTTTCTTTCTAAAAGGAAAATCCTTCAACGTAATATTATAGCACTTTCCCTCTTTTTTGTCAATATTTTTTCCAAATGCCATGCGGCGGCAAAAGGTGAAAAAAGCAGCAGCCGCACCGATCTGCTTCGGTACGGCTGCTATATTTGTAATTCGGAAAAGCTCCTGTATCGCTGTGATACCATTAAAGCATTCCCTCGATGATCTCCTTTGCGCGGGAGTTGTCGGAGCAGGCAGCCATTGCTACCCAGTTATCCTTTGTGATGACGAACGCGTCCTCAAGCTTATACATCTCGTCGGGAGTGTAGTCGGAATAAAGCTCGATCTGGCTGTCCAAACGCTTCTGTACAGCTTCCGCGCCCGTTTTGGCGGCTTCTGCGTCGGTGAACTTAAACACCGCAAGCTCGTCGGGGTAAGCTCCGCTTCCACATATCAGCACAGACATATCCGTTACCGCGGAAACGTCCACATCATAGAAAGCCCCTATATTGTCGGCGTTTTTTTCCACAGCCGAGGGTATCTCTATTTCGGCGGTCACTGCCGCTGTTATATCCGCGGCGGACGCGTCGGCGGCAGGCTCTGCGGGAGCGTCGCTTTCAGAAGTGTCCGAAGCGTCCGCAGAGGTGGTATCGACGGTAGCGTTAACAGGCGCTGTAGGCTGCTCGTCGGAGCAGGAAGCAAGCAGCAGTACCGAGAGAACTGCCGCAATGGCGATAGATTTTTTCATAGCTGATCTTCCTTTCATTCGGTTAAGTTTGTTGAGTTTGATGTTATAAGCGTTATTTGAGCCGTCCAAAGACGGCAGTGCAACGTCAGGATAATTCTTCCTCTTCGTCGATCTCGTCGGTATCTTCAAGCCCGTCAAGCTCCTCAGCGTCGGGCTCTTCCTCGGATTCGGGGTCTTCTGCCGGTTCAAATAATACCGTGCTTTCCGCGGGGATTTCCGTTACCGCGGACGAAGAAGCGCCTGCGGGAACGAATACGGTTACCGCCGCAGATACGGCAGGCTCGGTCTCGGGGGGAGGAACGAAGTCTATATCGTAATGCTCGATAAGCGCATTCTGAAATGCTCCGAGTATCACGGGATAGGCGTGTATTTTAAGGTGCAGACCGTCATGCTCCGCATAGCGCGAGCCGAGGTATCCCGTCTCGTCCTCCAGAAGCGAGCACACGTCCGCAAAAGCCACGGATTTATCCTCGGCGACCTGCTTTACAAACTCGTTATAGGCAATGATCGCTTCAAGCTGTTCGGGCTTTTCCGCCTCGTGCTTCTGGGTAACGGGAGGTACCGAGGCTATCGCTATCTTTGCGTTGGGGCAGGTGTTTGCGATCATGTCTATGAAATCGCCCAGTTCTGCGGACATCTGCTGTCCCTCCACATAAGCGATACCGTTTGTACCCAGCATAATGCAGATATATTCGGGGTCAATGCTCCGCGCCTTGTCGAACACGGACTTATTGTCTATTATGGTACCCGCCGCCAGCGAGGGGGTGATGCCCGCCTTTGCAAAGACGTTTTCGGGCGGCAGGAACTCGTAATTGATAAGTCCAACCGAAAGAGAGTCGCCTATAAAAAGCGTTTTTCCGAAAAAAGCGGGGGAATATACGCCGATCTCGGGCTCCGGCTCGGGTTCCGTAACGGCTTCCTCCTCGGATATAACGGTGGTCTCCGCCGTCACAGTAACGGTGGTTTGCACTGCTTCCGTCTCGGAGGCGTTTATTATGTGGGGCGGATTTGTTTCCGGCGGGTCGTCCGCGGGGGCCCTTCCGCCGAAAAGATATATGCAAAGCAGAACAGCCGCCGCTGCCGACAAAAGGACAAGCGCGGCGTTTACAGCCATATCGGCGATCGAAATTCTTTTCGACATAAAAAAACCTTTCCTGAATTTGTTTTGACTGCCGTGCTTTTGCTCGGTTCGGCAAAAGCCTTGACGTAATCATACTTTTTTATTATACTACAGAAACCCGCATTTTTCAAGCGCATTTTTCATTTTCCAATAAAAAACGATATATTTTTTTACATTAATGGGAAAATGTGAAATTATTGCAATAAAAAATGTATAATTATTGTATTTGGCTGACGTAAAAAATGTGGTACAGTATTCCTATAACCACGACTTAATGTCCCCCGCCTAAAAGGCAGGGGAGCAAACGGTCTTTCAGTGGGGGACCCCCCACTGAAAGACCTAAGGGGCTAACGCCCCCAAGTCGCTTGTTAAATAACGGGGCGATGCCCCTTATTGAAACGCTTTGAATTTGGAGGATAGAAATGAAAAGTTTTTTGTCTTTTGCAATATCCGCCGCGCTTGCGGTACAGCTTTGCGGCTGTTCGGGTACGGGTCAGACTGTTCCCGGCGAAAGCTCTCAGGCTGATCTTTCGGATACGGCTTCCGCTTCCTCGGAGGCTCCCGGCGCAGCGGAGGACACCGCGGAGGAGGCTGTCCCTCCCATGGATACCTCGCCGCTGACCCTTACGCTGTTCATAAACGACACGGAGAGCGAAGTTTCCTTTGACAACGAAGCCGCGGAGGAGATCAGACTGCGGACGGGTATCACTCTGGAAATAACCGCCGCCGAGAACGAAAACTCTCTGGACGAGCTGATCGCTTCGGGAAATGTCCCCGACCTGCTTTACGCGGGAACGGATACCGACAGGCATATCGAAAGCGGCCTGCTGATACCCCTTGACGAGCTTACGGAAAAGTACGGCGGGAATTTTTCCGCGCTGTACGGAAATAAGCTTGACAGGCTCAGAGCCGCCGACGGAAAGCTTTACACCTTTGGCACGGGAGGCTCGTCCCCCGAGCGGTTTACCGCCGACGGAACGTTTCAGGTGCGGTATTCCGTTCTGGAGGAGCTTGGTTACCCCGAAATAAAAACCATTGAACAGCTTGGGGACTGTCTCAGACAGTACAAGGAGCTTCACCCCCAGTCAACTGGACTGCTTCTTGGCGGCGCGCCCATACAGCAGTGGGCTGACACCGTAAGCGCGCGCGTGAACTATGTTCTTGGCTGTCCCGACGACGGTGAATTTCTGGTGGACGAAAGCACGGACGAGGCTGTTTACAAGTGGACAGACCCCCGCGTAAAGGAGTACGTTCGGTGGCTGAACGGGCTTTGGAACGACGGCGTGCTGGACGAGATGTCCTTTTCGCTCAGGCATGACGGTTATATTGACCGTCTTATAAACGGCAGCGCGGCTGCGGCTGCCGACCGTCATGAGGACTACGCCTCAGCCGAGGACGCGCTTGTTTCCGCAGGGAACAGCAGCCGTGCGTACTGTCCCGTTCCCGCCGCTTTTGACGAGGATACTGATGTTATGTTTCTTGCGGATTATGGATATGTTCCCGCGGCGGGGATAGGTATAACAACGTCCTGCGCTGAACCCGAAAGGGCGTTCCGCTTTCTGGACTGGTGGTGCGGAGACGAAGCTCAGCTGCTTGTAAACTTCGGCGCAGACGGCGAGTACGATCCCGATGCGGACGGAGCGTATTTTGCCGAGCCGTTCCCTATGCGCGGCGTGACCGAAAAAACTGCCGACGGGAAGCTTTATTCATACGCCGCCGAGGAATATGCTTCGGGCTTTAACGAAAGCGAAAAAGCCGCTGCGGAGGCATACGGGATAACCCTGTTCGCCGAACTTTTCCCGCAGGAAAGCGAGCTTCCGACCATAAACAGAACGCTTATCAGCGATATGGAAATCCCCGCAATGAGCGAAGCGGCGATACTTCTGGAGACCCTTGAGACCTATATTAAAACGGAAGTCCCGAACGCAATAAAGGCTTCTTCCGACGATTTCGACGGCAAGTGGGACGAGATCACAGACTGGTGCAGAAGCAACGGTTCCGAACGTCTCGGAGAGATCATGACTAAGCTTGTGCAGGAGGATATGCGTTCGGAGCAATGAGCCGGTTCCATGAAAATACCGTGGATATTTAATTTTTGAAAAGAAACTGCCCTCAAACGGCTCATGCTGCTGTTTGAGGGCTGAATATTTTTATTGAAAGTTTATTGAAAGCCGCGGTTTGAAAAGAACCTCCGAATACTGTTTTTGACGGGTCTGCAAGCTCATTCATTTTTTACCTTGCCGCAGTGTCCGCAGGTGTGGGGACAGCCAGCGCAGTTCCCGCCGCATGAGGATTTTCCCGATTTTTTATCCTTGCAAAGCTGTCTTGCGGCAAGGAACAAAACCGCCGCTACAATTAAACCGACAATTAGCGTTGCCATAAAAATCACTCCTGTTAAAAAATACAGATCAGAGAATAGAGGGCAGAATATTTATTCTACCCTCTTAAACCTCTTTTTGCCGTTGGAGGCAAAAATGTTACTTTACTATCATAACGCCAATGCCCGTGACCACGCCTATGAGCGCGGCAAAAAGCGTTCCCGGGAAAAGCATACCCTTGACATGAAACCATTTTTGAGCATACTCCTTATCCATATGCTCCGTGCCGGGCAGACGGAACATTTTTAAATGCGCAAACAGCACCCAATCAAGGAAAAATGTGTCCCATGCACCCACCGAAACAAACAGGATAATCCCGAAAACAACGCCGTCCCAAAAGGTTTCCGCGCCTGCGAGAACTGCACCTGCCGTCAGTATCGCAGAAAAAATAATTATGCCAATGGATTTTAAAGCGATAGTTCTTTTGCTTAGGGGCGCAGTTTCAATTCTTTTATGTGTTTTAAAATATTCCTCCTGAATTTCAGGCGGATAATCATGTATCAACGCCTCGGGGTGCTTGATCGCAGGCAGCATTACCATTGCGGTAAATAACGCAATAAAAACAATTGCTTCAATAATAACAATACTCCATATCATTTTACAGTTCCTGTTCAAACTCTTTTTATAATATAATCCGATACTGTTTCTGCATATTTTTCAAGCTTTACAAGCAGCGCAAGGTGTCCTCCCGTAATATCCGTCACGACCGTTGGATTTGTCATAATTGATATCAAGGAAGCCTTGCACGCCTGATTAAACGTGTTGTCGTCCTCCGATAAAATGAGCAGAACTCTGTCGTTAAACTGCGTAAAATCCTCGGGTTTCATTCCAAAATGATTTTCCGCGTCAACAAGGAAATCTATCATATGATATTCGTATTCTTTTGTCAGCAGCTTTAACATTGCGTCGCATAAATTCTCCATAAGCTTCTTTTCATTTTCGGTAAAGCTATCTGTTTTCTTTTTCATTACCGCAAATTTTATAAGCTTTTTATACAGAGAAAACGGCACAAATTTCAGCATTTTCTTAGACTTTTTCTGACTGTCGATCATTTTCTGCAAATGCTCGTACGCCTCGCTGCCCATATCCTTTGCAAGTGAGCAGGTGTTTGACAGAACCATTCCGTCAACTGCTTCGGGATATTTTTTGGCAATTATCTGCGCGACGATACCACCCAGCGACTGTCCCACAAGCCATGCCTTTTCACCAAGCTTTTTCAGAAGTTCGGCAACAGCTTGCGCAAACTCGGAATTGTCCGCAAATTGTATCTGATAATCAAAAGTCAGCACGGAAAACTTTTTTGCAAACTTTTCAAAATGCAGATAAAACAAATCGGAAAGTCCTATTCCGCCTGTCAGCAAAACAATAGCTGCCTTAGCGTTTTGATTTTTATAATAGCGGTACGCAAAGGATTTGCCGCTGCTTAATGTCATTTTTTGAATTGGATATTTTTCGCGGAATTTTTCTAAATTATTATTATTCATAATTTTTTCTCCGAAATTTATATTTTGCAGCGGCGTGTGCAGTAATCTTTAAAATAATCAATACAAAGCTTACATATTTAGTTTTTAACACGGATATTTCTTGTAAGCCTTGTGCTTTCCTTGTAAGGTCTTGCAAGCATATAGATGATAAGTGCAAGAACAGCAAGAGCGAAGATAAGTCCTACAACATTTACATTGCCTGTGAAAAGAAGTCCGAACTGATATACCATAAGCGATACCGCATATGCAAAGCCGCACTGATATGCAATTGCGAAAGCAGTCCACTTTGCGTTGTTCATTTCACGCTTGATTGCTCCCATTGCCGCAAAGCAAGGCGCGCACAAAAGGTTGAACGCAAGGAAGCTGTAGCCTGCAAGAGATGTCATTGCAACGAAGTCCAGTACGCCGAATACGCCCACAACTTCTTCCTTTGCAACAAGTCCCATGATAGTTGCAACTGCCGCTGTTGGGTCGCCGAAACCGAGAGGTGCGAAAATCCAGCATACGCCCTCGCCTATCTTGCCGAGAACGGAGTCCGCAAGTTCAAGCTCTGTGCTGAAGCCGAATGAACCGTCTGCCCAGCCGAAAGTACTTCCCGCCCAGATGATAACGGACGAAAGAAGAATGATAGTACCAGCTTTTTTAATGAACGACCAGCCGCGCTCCCACATTGAACGCATTACGTTGCCGAAGGTGGGGAGGTGGTATGCGGGAAGCTCCATTACAAAGGGAGCAGGGTCTCCCGCAAACATTTTGGTTTTCTTAAGCATAATTCCCGAAACAACTATTGCCGCAATTCCAAGGAAGTACGCCGAGGGAGCAACCCACCATGCGCCGCCGAACAGAGCCGTTGCAATAAGGGCAATAATAGGAAGCTTTGCGCCGCAGGGAATAAATGTTGTTGTCATGATAGTCATACGTCTGTCGCGCTCGTTTTCAATAGTACGGCTTGCCATAATTCCGGGAACGCCGCAGCCTGTACCGATAAGCATTGGGATAAAGGATTTTCCCGAAAGACCGAAGCGGCGGAAAATTCTGTCCATTACAAAAGCAATTCTTGCCATGTAGCCGCAGGCTTCAAGGAATGCAAGGAATATGAACAGTACAAGCATCTGAGGAACAAAGCCCAGTACCGCGCCAACGCCGCCGATGATACCGTCAAGGATAAGGCTTGAAAGCCACTCTGCGCAGCCAATCTTTTCAAGACCTGCCTCAACAACTACGGGAACGCCTACTATCCACACGCCGTAATTTGCGGGGTCGATTTCTTCTTCCATTGTCTCCACAGCAGCGTCAACAGTTTCGGAAATGTCGAAGCCCTGTTCCGCAAGCTCGTCGCCGTATGAGCCGTATGCCTCGTCAAAGTCGCCGAAGCTGCCGTCCTCCATTGCGCCGAGAACGTCCTCCGCGCCGATTACTTCCGCGTCAACGGCAGCCTGAACGGTTGCAATAACGTCGTCCGTAAAAATATTTTCGGCAGCAAAATCGTCCTGTGCTTCTTCGTATGCGGAAGTGCCTATGCCGAACAAATGCCAGCCGTCGCCGAACAAGCCGTCGTTTGCCCAGTCTGTAAGAATTGTACCCACGGTCGTTACAGAAACATAGTAAACAATTACCATGACAGCCGCAAAGATAGGCAGCGCAAGAATTCTGTTGGTAACGATCTTATCTATCTTATCCGAAATTGTCATTCCGCCTTTGTTTTTCTTTTTAAGGCAATTTTTGATTACGCCCGCTATGTAAATGTAACGCTCGTTTGTGATAATGCTCTCGCTGTCGTCGTCCATTTCATTTTCGGCAGCGGCAATATCCTGCTCAATGTGAGCCTTTTTATCGGCGGGAATATTCAGCATTTCAAGAACCTTTTCGTCTCTCTCGAATATTTTAATTGCGTACCAACGCTGCTGTTCCTCGGGAATGTCATGCAGAACAGCTTCCTCTATATGAGCAACAGCGTGTTCAACACAGCCGCAGAATTCATGTCTGGGTACGGATTTTTCGCCCGACCTTGCGGCTTCTATTGCCGCTGTGGAAGCTTCGTTTATACCCGTGCCTTTAAGTGCGGAAATTTCAACCACCTTACAGCCAAGCTCCGAAGCAAGCTGTTCTGTATTTATGCTGTCGCCGTTTTTGCGGACAACGTCCATCATATTTACAGCGCACACAACGGGAATTCCCAATTCAACAAGCTGTGTGGTAAGGTACAGATTTCTTTCAAGGTTTGTTCCGTCGATAATGTTCAGGATAGCGTCGGGACGCTCACCTATAAGATAGTTTCTTGCAACAACTTCCTCCAAGGTGTAGGGGGAAAGGGAGTAAATTCCCGGCAGGTCGGTGATTATTACGTCCTTGTGACCTTTAAGACGTCCCTCTTTTTTCTCAACTGTAACGCCGGGCCAGTTTCCAACAAACTGATTTGAACCGGTCAGCGCATTAAAAAGCGTGGTTTTGCCTGCGTTCGGATTTCCCGCAAGCGCGATCTTGATCTCCATATCAGCATTATTCCTTTCATGAATTTGTAGGGGACGGAAAACCCGTCCCGTCTTAAAGTTAGATTTATCTAACTTTATTAGTTATCGCTAACTATGCTTCAAAAAAATTAACCGACTTCGATCATTTCAGCGTCGGCTTTTCTCAAAGAAAGCTCATATCCGCGGACGGTAATTTCAATAGGGTCTCCCAGCGGCGCAACCTTGCGGACGTAAATTTCCGTTCCCTTTGTGATACCCATATCCATAATTCTCCGCTTTACCGCGCCTTCGCCGCAAAGCTTTTTCACTGTGACAGTCTGACCGATAGACACATTTTTCAATGTGGACATAAAATCAACTCCTTAGACCATTATTTTCTGCGCCATTTCCTTTGAAACGGCAACTCTTGAATCCTTGACGTTCACGATAACGTTCCCGCTTATTTCGCTTATGACCGTTACCGCGGAGCCTGCTACAAAGCCCAGATTTTCGAGAAATTTTCTCGTGTCGGGATTGCCTCCGACTTTTTTGATTATGTTTTCCTCACCTGTGTTTGCAAGTGTAAGAGGCATCATATATACACCCCTTTTAAAGTTAGACAAAGCTAACATATTAGTAATTATTTTGGTTAGCTTTCACTAACCACATACTATGATACCCTATATTTCAGAGAATGTCAAGGGGTTTTTATAACCTTTTCCATTTTCGTTGAATATGTACAGATTTGCAAGTTAGCTTTGGATAACTTAACGGTAAATTTGTACAAACACTCGTTTACAGACAGTACTGCTCCAAAACGCTTTTAAGCGCGCTTGCGCTGGAGCTGTGAATTCTTGCCACGGGAATGTCGCACTTTTTGGACTTCTGATTAACGCTGTTCACCATTTTGTGGGAACAGGTATTTGTGAAAACCACCATTAAGTCGGGATTTCCCAGCTTGTTCTCAAAGTCCGAGGGCATTTGGGTAAACACCTTTGCCTTACAGTTGTATGACTTGCAGATGTCCTTGTACCTTGTTGCCATGCAGTCGTTTCCGCCTATTACTACTACGCTCATTTTTTCATCTCCATTCGAATTTTAGTTATCATATGCTAACTGAAATCATTATATCATGGGAAATCCTGTTTGTCAAGTATAATTTTTACAAATTGCAAGGCTGATCTTGCAGGCAGCAAAATCAGCCTTTCGTGCAGTGTTGTAAATAAAAGCTTTTTCTCGTCTCGGAGACAGAATTTGCTGCCATCACTGTAAACAGCGGCATGGGTAAAGGCCCAGCCTTTATTCGGGAAATATTTTTCCGCAAAAATTATTCCCTGTTTTTCAAAGCCTCGGCAGGAGAAATCTTTTTCAGCTTGTTCACAAGCAGGGCGTTTACCGCAAAGTACACCGCCATGACCGCGCAGAACAGTCCGGCATACAAATACCATGGGAATGCAATATTCATTCCGCAGGCGGTGTTTGCAATAAAATAAGGGTAAGCTTTATCCATTATAAGCTTTGAAACAGGTATACAAATTACTGCGCCGATTGCCACGACCGCCGTGTTTCCGTTAAGGTAAAGCTTACGAATTTCACCTGTGCGGAAACCGAAAATTTTTACAAGAGAAATTCCGAAAGCGGCGCGGTCTATCATAACGTTCATCATCAGGAAAATTACCACGCAGAAAATTATTGCGGAAACTGCTGACAGCATAACCACCATAGGCATCATAAGCTCTGTGAAAACACCTGCGGAGCGTTCTATATCCGACCGTGTGGTCACAGCGTAAATACGTCCCCCGTCAATGTCAAGAGCCCTATCCGAAAGCAGGACATTGTAATAATCATCGTCCTGACCGAACAGCTCACGCATACTGTCAATATCCATAAATACCGCTAAATTTACCGCATAATCCGCCGTGTCCACAATGGTAAAGACATAATCTGTATCGCTTGTGCTGTCGGTGAGAATAAGCTTGTCACCCTTTTTAAGGCCGTATTTCTGCGCCGCAGCAGAACCGATAACGACCTTGTTTTTGCCCTTTTCGGGCTTTGCGCTGTAATACTTGTTGTCGCTGTCAATGCCGATAATATTTACATCAAGAGTGTAACCGAATTCCGTCTTTGAAAGGGACTCCATATAGCAGGCTTCCGCACCGTCGGGAACGGTCTTGTCGGGATATTTTAAGGTGTACATATATTCAAATTCAGTGTCCGCCATGCTGTCGGTTTTAAAATTTTGACACAAAACATAGCAGTTCACGCTCATCATTACGATAAGCAGAGAAAAAAGCATTCCCGCAATTACCGTAATACTTGTTCTTGCCTCACGGGTAAGCTGACGTATCTGAAAGCGTCTCATAAATCCCATTTTTCCCAAATTCAATTCCTTGACCGAGTTGGTTTTCTGCTCATTTTTTATAAGAGAAAGAGCAGTCCGGGAAAGCCTTTTGTTTATAACAATAGCGTTCACAATTGCCGAGATAACGGGAGGCATAACAATTCCGTAAATAAGCAAATAAACAGGGTGAACCGTATCAAAAACAGGCAGGGAATAATAGCTGTAGGAATCCCCCGTAATGCTGTTCATTGCAAAGTCGGTAAATCCAATGACAGTGCCGATAATTCCTCCCAAAAGGCTTATCAGCGTGGGGAGCAGAATATAGTGCATTATAAGATCGTTCTTTTTTGCGCCGAGAGCATAAAGCGCGCCGATAACGCTTGACTCCCGCTGTATCTGATTAATTACAAACACCGAAATTACATACGCAAGAAGCGCAATAAGAATAACTCCCGCCAGCATACCAATGTTTTTGTTCATCACCACATCGCCCGCGCAGGCTCTAATTCTCGGGTTGTTTTCCGCTTCGATAAATTCGGTTAGGTTGTCAATATCTATCTCGAAAATCTCATCTATAAGCTCGTCGGTCTCCTCCTGCAATTCGGAAATCCCCTCCGCAAGCCTTTTCGAGCCGTCGTATGCGGAAGTAACTCCCGCCGCATATTCGGGAGCAAACTGTGCAATTGCTTCACCGTTTTTATCAAGCTCCGAAAGACCGTCCCGCAGGCTTTCCGAACCGTCCATTAATTCGGAAATACCGTTCTGTATATCTTCCTTTTTCTGCAATTCTTCCTCTAACATTTCCAGTAAAAATTCGTCTGAAATATCCTCAATGTCAAATTCAAAATCCTTTATAGTTTCCTTTAATTCGTCATGGGTAGCTTTGCCGTTCAGCAGATAGGCGTACCGCAGATCCTCGGTTTTGCCGTTTCCTTTAAGGGAATTATACTGCTCGTCGGTAACAAATCCAATGCCGAAAATTTTGCTTTGTACGGAAGCGTCCGAAATATTTTTTGTGGGAGCGTCATAGTCAAGGGTGCTGCCTATGCCTGTCACGGTAAGCTCGTTCCCGCCGATTTTGATTGTGTCACCGACAGAAATACTATTCTCCTCGCAGTAACGTTTTTCAAGACAAATTTCACCGTTCTTTTCCGCGGGAACGCCCTGTTCAACGCTGACGATATCTATATTTTCACGGTTTCTGAAAATACGCAGAACATAGCCGTCCTCCATATCAACATCAAAGGAAAACATCTTTTCAAGAGTAATTCCCATATCGGAAATTTCTTTTTCCTGTGCATCGGTCAATTCAGTAAAAACCGCAAACTGACCGTCCTCCAGATGATTATTTTCCGCATTTTTTTCCGTACCCTGAATGATAGTTTCCGCGGAAGCTATCATTGCAACGATTATGTACATACCCATTACAATCAGCAGAAACAGCGCAAAATACCGCAGTAAATTCTCCTTTAGGTCGCGCAGAATTCTTTTGTTAAGCACTCTGTTCATTACAAGTCCTCCAGTTCCGCCGCAGGGACGCGTGTCTCGTTCAGATAGTCCTTTTTGATAAGACCGTCCTTGACGATTATGACCTTATGCACCATATTTTTTATGGAATTGTTGTGGGTTACGATAAGCATTGTTGTGCCGTATTTTTCATTTATCTGCTCCAGAAGCACAAGAATATCCCGCGAAGTTTTGGAGTCCAGCGCGCCCGTTGGCTCGTCGCACAAAAGCAGCTTTGGATTTTTTATCAAAGCCCTTGCAATAGCGCACCTCTGCTGCTGACCGCCCGAAAGCTGTGAGGGGAATTTATTCTGATGTTCCGTCAAGCCTAAGGTTTCCAGCAGCTCGTTCATGTCCAACGGGTTATCGGAAAGATACTCGCAGACCTGAATATTTTCCCTGACCGTCAAATTGGGAACAAGGTTGTAGAACTGAAAAATAAATCCTAAATTGTCACGGCGGTAGTCGGAGAGAGCGTTAGGTTTCAGCCCGAAAATCTCCTTGCCGTCCACCTTGACGGAGCCCGAATCCATTTCGTCAAGCCCGCCGATACAGTTCAGCAGCGTGGATTTTCCGCTGCCGCTTGTGCCTTGAATAACGCACATCTGTCCCCTCTCCACGCCTGTGGAAATTCCTTTCAGCACCTGAATATAGCTGCTGTCCTTGCCGTAGCTTTTTTTCAAATCCCTTACTTCAAGATACATTGTAAAACCTCCCATAAGTTAGTTATAGCTAACTTAACTGTATTTTTTATCCGCTTAAAAAGCGGTTTTATACTTAATATCAGCATAACATTTGCATAACGGTGTTATGTTGCCTTAGTAATATATGCCATACAATTTGTTGTATGGCAATTAAAGTTTAACAGAAAAATGCGTCTATATCTCACCTGCCCCTTGATAGGGGCTTGATAAAATAACAGTATAATGACATCTAACATTGTGGTAGAAAGAGGGTGCAGGCTCAGCCTGCATCATCGGGAATAAGTATCATATCTCCCCAGCCCTTTACGAGAAAATTGAGGATTTTCCGCATATTGGAAAGAGCCTTTTGTTCGTCCCGCTCGTGAGTAAAAAGGTGGATAAATGCGTCTATCATCATATGAGTGAGCCAGTGCCGCATATAGGTATTGACCCGCATATTCGGCATCATAGCCGCCATATTTTCCGCCATTGCGCTGTAAATATTGTCTGTCATTTCAACAATTTCGTCAACGCAGTTCTCAAATTTTGACCCCTGTGATTTTGTGAGCAGCAGAGTAAATGCGTCATAGTTTGAGTAGAGATGATGTATAAGCGTCGCCGCTATCTCGTCGTGTCCGCCGTTGATATGTCCTTTCAGTTCGGACATATCGGAAGATGCAAGAATATCCCGCTCGTCGGCAAAGTGCTGTACCATGATTTTTTTCAATTCGTCAAAGGGCTGCCCCACGATTGCGGTAAACAGGTCCTCCTTGTCCTTGAAAAAGAAATACAGCGCGCCTGTTGTAACTCCCGCACCCGCGCATATTTTCCGCAGGGAGGCTTTTGTGTAGCCCTTTTCGGCAAACTCCGCCATTGCGCTTTCAAGCAGACGCTCCCTGGTTTCCTTGCTCTCTCCCAATTTATCACCTCATAGCATAACAGCGTTATGCTGTAACTTATTTTAGCATATGCTTACTGATTTGTCAATACTTCCGAACAAATTCGGCATTTTTACCAATAGTCTAATGTGTAAAGAGCCCCGATACTTCCCGCAATTTTGTTTTCAGTCTGCGTAAGCAGCATCCCTTTTTCTGTTACGGAGCTTAAAACCGAATACCGCCTGTTTTACAGAAACCGTCCAGTGCGGCTTTCTTTGCATTTTTTTATTTCCTCGGGCGTACCCGCGGCGATTATCTCACCGCCCATAGCTCCGCCCTCGGGGCCCATATCTATCACGTAATCGGCATTCCGAATAACGTCAAGGTCGTGTTCGATAACGATCACCGTAGCGCCGCTTTCGATAAGTCTGCCGAACACCGCAAGCAGCGTCTGTACGTCGCTCGGGTGAAGTCCTATTGTCGGCTCGTCAAAAACAAACACCGAGTCCGACTGACCGCGTCCCATTTCCTCGGCAAGCTTCAGACGCTGCGCTTCGCCTCCAGACAGCGAGGGAGTTTCCTCGCCCAGTGTGAGATAGCCAAGTCCAAGATCGTGCAGAACTTGCAGACGACGCTTCACAAGCGGCAGGTCGGCGCAGGCGGAAAGAGCCTCGTCAACGCTCATATCCATGATCTCGGGGAGAGTGTGTCCCTCCGTTTTCCCCTTTGGAATTCTCCGAATAAGCCCTGCTTCCTTTGAGTAGCGCGAGCCGCCGCAGTCGGGGCAGGGGATATCCACATCTGGGAGAAACTGCACGTCAAGGCTTATTGATCCCGTGCCGTCGCATACGGGACAGCGCAGGGAACCCGTATTGTACGAGAAATCTCCCGCCTTGAAGCCGCGTGCTTTTGCGTCCGCACATTTCGCAAACGCCTTGCGAAGCTCGTCGTGGACATTTGCGTATGTCGCCACCGTCGAACGGACATTTATTCCGATAGGCGCAGCGTCGATAAGCTTTACCTGCTTTATTCCCTCCGCTTCGACCGAGAGAATATGCTCGGGAGTTTTACCGCCGCCGATAAGAGCCTCCAGTGCGGGGATAAGGCTTTCCAGAATAAGCGTGGTCTTGCCCGAACCCGACACTCCCGTTACCGCGATCAGCCTGCCTTTCGGAAAGCTCACGCTGAGCGGCTTTACGGTGTGTATTCCCGCCGTGGAAAGGGAAATTTTCCCGAGCGCGAACATATCTTTTTTGGAAATATTCCGTCCAAGGTCTATCACGGTTTTTCCCGAAAGAAATCCTCCTATGCGGGAATTGGGGCTGCCCTCAATGTCCGTGACCGTACCCTCCGCAATGACCTCGCCGCCGCCCGCTCCCGCTTCGGGGCCAAGCTCGATAAGCCAGTCCGCTTCCTTCAGGACGTTCGTGTCGTGGTCTACGAGGATCACCGTGTTGCCGTCCGTGAGCAGGTCATGCATAACTCCGATAAGCCCCTCCATGTTGGACGGGTGAAGTCCGATCGAAGGCTCGTCCAGAACATAGAGAACTCCCGTCGTGCGGTTGCGGACAGCTCTTGCAAGCTGCATTCTCTGGCGTTCTCCTGTGGAAAGCGTGGAGGACGCACGGTCAAGCGTGAGATAAGAAAGTCCCAGATCGACAAGCCGCTTTGCTGCTGAGAGGAATGATGCGCAGATATTTTCCGCCATCGGGCGCATCTCCTCGGGAAGTGAATCGGGAACGCCTTTTACCCAGTCGATTATCTCCGCAAGGGTCATCTGTGCCGCTTCGGCAAGAGAGATACCGCAAAGCCGCGGTGCACGTGCGGCGTCGCTCAGACGAGTGCCGAGACAGTCTGGACACTCTCCCTGCCGCAGAAATTTTTCAACACGCTTCATGCCCTTTTCGTCCTTGACCTTTGAAAGAGCGTTCTCAACGGTGTAGACCGCGTTGAAGTAGGTGAAGTCCATATCTCCCGCCGCGCCGCTTGTTTTGTTCTGATAAATGATATTCTTTTTTACCGCAGGGCCGTGAAAAACAATGTCGCGTTCCTCAGGCGTAAGCTCGCGGAACGGCACGTCGGTGCGCACACCCATTTCCCGCGCGATATCCTTCATAAGCGACCACATCAGTGTCTGCCAGGGAGCGACCGCGCCCTCGTCTATCGAAAGCGATTCGTCAGGTACAAGCGTTGTTTCGTCAACGGTGCGGACAATGCCCGTACCGCCGCATCTTTTGCACGCGCCCTGACTGTTGAACGCAAGCGCCTCCGCGCCCGGCGGGAAAAATTCAACGCCGCATTCGGGGCAGGTCAGCGGACGTTCCGCCGCGACGTTCAGAGAGGGCGGCGCATAGTGACCGTTCGGGCAGCGGTGGCTCGAAAGGCGTGAGAACATAAGCCGAAGATTATTGAGCAGCTCCGTGCCTGTGCCGAACGTGCTTCTGATACCGGGAACGCCGGGACGCTGACGGAGCGCAAGCGCGGCGGGAACGTACAGAACCTCGTCCACCTGAGCCTTTTCCGCGCCCGTCATACGCCTGCGCGTGTAGGTGGACAGCGATTCAAGATACCGTCTCGAACCCTCGGCATAGAGGATGCCAAGCGCAAACGATGACTTGCCGGAACCCGATACTCCCGCAACTGCAACAAGCTTATTCAGCGGAACGTCAACGCTGATATTTTTCAGATTATGAACCCGTCCGCCGCTAACCTTGATATGGGTTGGAGCGTTATTTTCGATCTTCATAAGTACCTCTTAATATTTTAAAAATTCAGTTTTTGGGTGCAGCGCAAACACGCTGCGATGGCTTGCACATCATTTGCTTTTGGATATGAACTGCCATTCGTCAAACAGCATATCTCCGCCCGAGATCACAAAATAAAGATCATGCACGCCGTCAATTTTTGCAGCTTTGTCGGTATAAACATTTTGAAATTCATTGCAGTCAAACTCAACTGCGGCAATACATTCCCCGCCAATGCTGTCGGCATAGACCTCTATCCTGCCCCTGCCCTTTACCTTAGCGGCAAACGCAGAGGTCTTTTCCGAAAAATCCGCGCCCTTTACATAAGTCCATGAACCGTTGTTTCCGCCGATAAGCATATTCCCGTTTTCCTCGGAGTTTGTATATGAAATATCCGAAGCGGTAAAAATTGTTTCGGCCTGATTTATCTTGTAGGGGTCAATATTTTTTATTTGTTCCGCACCCTTTTTTGTACCTGTTCCTTTGGATATTTCCGCCGCTTCCTCATTGACCGTGATCTCATTTACGCACAGACTGCGGAAGCCGCCCTCCGTACCGAGGGACTTTTGCGGGAAAAGCGCATGATAAAATAAATAATATCTGTCCGCATATTTTTGCAGGTGGGTGTGATTGTTGCTGTATTCAAGACCCTGCTCTCCGGGATTTTTAAAGTAATCGCCGCGGTACTCCCAGCTGTCGGGGTCAAGGGGAGTTCTTGTCGTCATGTACGCCATGCTGCACGCAGCGGGTCTCAAATATTTTTTGTTTTCCCATTCAAGACGTGTATCCCAGCTTGTGTTATAGGTGTATACATAAGTACCGTTTATATAATTCAGCTCGCTTGCTTCAAAAAAATACGCGGCGGGAATTTCAGCAAAATCGCTTGCAAAGGATATCATATCGTCTCCAAGCTGAACTATCCTCGCCGAACCGGGCATATATTCGCTGCCGCCGGAGGCTTTTCCGCCGCCGAAGCTTAACCAGCCTACGCCGTTTTCGTCAATGCAAACGCCCGGGTCAAAGGGGTTGGGACAATCTTTAAGTCCCTTTGTGGAGGTGGATATCAGCGGTTCGCCGAGGGGGTCTGTCCATGGGCCGAGAGGACTTTCCGCGGTGATAACTCCGACGCCGCAGCCGCTGTTTGAGTAGTAAAGATAAAAATGAGTTTTTCCGTCCTCCTCGACCCGCGAGGTTACCGACGGCGCCCATGAAGCGATCGCCCATGGAGATATTTCTCCAATGTCGATAATTCCGTGATAAGTCCAGTTCACCATATCGTCCGTGGAAAGCATTACTATAGATTTTATTTTTTCGTAGGTATTGCTTCCGTCGCTTCCCACAGCGTCATACTGCTGCTGATCGTTAGTGCTGTAAACGTACAGCCTGCCGTCGTACTCCACGGCAGTGGGGTCGGCGCAGAATATATTTGCTATCAGAGGATTGGCGTTTTCTTCTGTCTTTGAAGCATATGCCGAGCCGCAGCTGCCGATCTTAACGCCGCAGCTCTGACTTTTTGCATAGTCTCCGTTAATATCGACATTTGGTACTGTCACCGCAGCATTGCCGCAGGAGCATAATGCCGCCGCCATGCTTAACGCTGAAAAAAGAGAAATAAATTTTTTCATTTGAAACCCTCCAATTGCAAATCGGAATATCTGCAAAGCAGCTTATTTCAAAATATCCTCCAATGTATTCATCAGCTTTTCTATGTCTATCGGTTTAGCAACATATCCGTTCATTCCGGAATCCATTGCCTCTTTTCTGTCCTCGTCAAAGGCGTTTGCAGTCATTGCAACGATCGGGGTCGCAGCCTTTACGGGGTCGTCAAGCGCGCGTATGGCTCTCGTTGCCTGATAGCCGTTCATAATAGGCATCTGAACGTCCATCAAAATCAGATCGTATGTACCCGCAGGCATCTCCTTCATACGCTCCACGGCTATGCTTCCGTCGTCCGCCGTATCAATAGTGAAGCCCGCAGTTTCCAGTATCGTCTGCGCGATCTCCTGATTCAGCTCATTATCTTCCACCAGCAGAAGCCTCATTCCGTCAAAGCGGGTCTCCTCGGGTGTGTCTGCTTCGTCTGCGCTTTCCTGTTCCATGTACGGCGCCGCAAGAACGCTCCGCAGCTCCGACATAAAGAGAGGTTTTGAGCAGAATGCCGTTACGCCCGCCTCTCTCGCTTCCTCCTCGATGTCAGCCCAGTCGTAGGCGGTCAGTATAATGATCGGGGTCATATCCCCGATAACCCTGCGTATCCTGCGGACAAGCTCTATGCCGTTCATATCGGGCATGAGCCAGTCGATAATGTAGGCGCTGTACGGCTCGTTCTGTTCCAGCGCAAATTCCGTGCGGATAACCGCCTCATTTCCAAGCGTCGTCCAGTCGGGGTGCATACCGATAGCGGAGAGCATTTTGCTTACGCTGACGCAGGTATTCACATCATCGTCCACCACAAGCGCTCTGAGGTCTGCAAGCTGTTCCAGACGCTGTGACTCCATGGGACTGTCGGCAACCCTGAAACGGAACGCCACGGTAAACTCCGAACCCTTTCCCGTTTCGCTTTCCACAGTGATCGTGCCGCCCATCATATCCACAATATTTTTGGTAATGGCAAGTCCCAGACCTGTTCCCTGGATACCGCTTACAGTGGAGGTCTGTTCACGCTCAAAGGGCTCGAAAACGTGCTGAAGGAATTCATTGCTCATGCCTATGCCCGTATCCTTGACCTTGAACTCATAGGAGGCAGCTCCATCTGTGGCCTCGGACGTCTGGCTGACGCGGACGCTGACCATGCCGCCCGGCTTTGTGTACTTCATGGCATTGCTGAGAATATTAAGAAGCACCTGGTTCAGACGGAGCTTATCGCAGATGATAGTCTCGTTTGCAACGTCCAGGGTATCAATGTAGAATTCCAGCTGCTTTGCTTTCACATCGGACTGGACGATAGTTTTCAGATCGTGCATGATCTCGGGGAGGCTGGTCTCCTTCTCCTCGATCTTGACCTTGCCGCTCTCGATTCGGCTCATGTCCAGCACGTCGTTTATCAGGCTGAGCAGATGATTTCCCGACGTCATGATCTTGCTCAGATAATCCCGTATCTGCTCCTTGTTGTCGATATGGGTCACGGCTAAAGACGTAAATCCGATGATGGCGTTCATCGGCGTGCGGATATCGTGGGACATATTATTCAGGAAGGTTGTCTTGGCATTGTTTGCGTACTGAGCCTGAGCCAGCGCCTCCGCCAGAATTTCTTTCTGTTCCTGCTCCTTGCGTATCATCTCATCAATATTGCGGAAGCCCGCAAGGATAAAGCCGGCCTGCCCGTGGTCGTTGGCTGCTATCTTTAAATATGTATATTGAAAATGATGTACTTCCCCGTTATCCAATATGCGGTAGATACCCGTATATTCGTCGTCTGTTTTCAGCTTCTCACGGACCTTATCCAGTGAAAGGGCATCGGAAAACTCCTGCCGATCGTCGGGATGGACACGGCTGTTGATATACTTTTCAAGAATTGGGGCATAGCTATGCTCTTCCGTCGAACCCTTTTTAAGTCCCTCGGTCACATAACCCTCCAGTTTAATGATCCGTGCAGTGGCGCGTTCTTCGTTTATGGCATAAACGTTTGTATAGTCACGGCTCAGGGCTTCCACAATGGCAAGCTGTTCACCCAGCCTCATGTTTGACAGCTCCGTTGCGTGCAGCAGCTTCTTGTTCCACTGTACACGCAGATAGAGCGTAAGAATAACGCATACGGTAAGGGCAAGCATAAAGAATGCCGCGAACATCATTATCGGATTTGCCTGCATATACTGAAGAATGCTCATATCTCCGATAGTATAGGAGGTGTACTTTGAAGCCAGCTGATTCAGCGTATCGTCGGACATCTGCTTAATGCACTTATTCAGTATGGTCAGCAGCTCATGATCTGTGTTTTCGCTGACATACATACTGAAGCTTGTGCTCATGCCGTTCAGCAGACTGTAATACAGAGAATTGGAGGCGTCATGGTTTACAAATAACTGCGCGGTATAGGCATATACATAGGCCGCGTCCGATTCACGGTTCAGGACGGCGCGTATAGCCTCCTCGCCTGTAGGATAGCTCAAGACCGTGTATCCCTCTAAAAGTCCCTGTTCAATAAGATCTTTACCTTGGGAATCGGACACGGCGACAGTCCTGATGCCGTTTTTGGAATCCTGTCTGGTCACCATTGCCATTCTCACCGTCATATAACCGGTCGTATTGAAGCCGCGGTAAACGGCGTCCTCGATAATGTCGTCGGAGCCGAGCTTGTCAATGACAACATTTACTCCGTTTGTGCCGGCGAGAGAATAATAAGCGTCATCGTTCTCAGGAACAACAACCTCGTAAGGCAGTCCCGCAAGCTCCATAACTGCGGCAAAATAATCCGGCAGAATACCCTTTAGCTCTCCGTTCTCCGTATAGGAATAGGGAGCCCTGTCGCCGAGAGCGGTCACTGTAATGGTTTTCTCTCCCGAAACGACCTGACGGATATATTCCGTCTCGCGCTTGTTAAAGGAAAGCGCAGAGGAATAGACCGGGCCGTAGTACTTATAGAACAGCACATTTTTCCAGTCCCCCTCATTTATATCCATCTGCTCAACGGCGTAATTTATCTCGTCGAGCAGCTCAGTATCGTCCTTTCTGACGATAGCGTAAAAGTCGGCCTCCTCAATAATATCCAGCGTCTTTTCGTTTTCCGCCTTTCTCAGATCGCTGGAAAGTATCGCATCGACCTCCCCGCTCTGCAAAGCTGCCGCAAGATCATCGGAACTGTCGTATTCCTTTGTTTGGTATGAAAAACCATTTTCTTCAGCAAATTCCACTAAGCTTTGGTTCTGGCTGCTTCCCTCCAGCTGACCGACTGTCATTCCGTTATAGGTTTTGTAGTCTCCGCGGTGAAGCTTCGAGTTATCGACCCTTATAGAGAGAATGGTATTGTTTCTGCCGATAGGGAGGGAAAAGGCGAAGAGTTCCTCCCGCTCAGAGGTTCTGCGGGCGGAGGTTACCACGTCGATCTCGCCGTTTTCCAGCATATCAAGCATTTCGCTCCAGGATCTGTCATAGCCGGTGTACTGGAAATTCAACCGTGAATATTCGGAAACGAGGCTTAAAAACTCGATGCCGTATCCTGTCAGCCTGTCCTCTTCGTCCTTCATGTGATAGCCTTCAAAGCTGAAAATGCCCGCCTTGACCGTACGGTTACCGGACTGTACGTTGTCGGCGAATGCTGTTATGAAATTTGACAAAACGAGTATAAGGCATACCGCATATGCCATAATTCTTTTTATGCACATCACGTGAGTCCTTTTTCTACGAACGCCGTGTTTTTCGGGCAATGTCTCTTTATTTTTTGGAATGTTCCGCATACCATATCTCCTTGTCAATTCAGAACTGCCGTTCCTGACTTTCGTTTATTTAATACGTGGCGATATATAAATTTTGATATTATGTACACCTCTAAAAACCGCTTTTTTCAGTACAAGGTTTTTAGAGGTGCTGTCTTATAATAAATTTCAAAAGTATTCTTGAATGTTCTGCGGCAGTCCTGACGGCGCAGTCCGCAGCAAATTTCGGATAACTTTACACTGCTTTTCAAAGCATATCAGCCTATTAAGACAATATGCACTTATTCATTGACAGATAAATTTATTTATACATTATTATATTATAATATAATTCGGTATATTTTTCAACCCCTTTTTTCGCAAGATTTCAAAATCTTGTGCAAACGGTAAATTTATCTGTATTTTTGCCAAAAAACGGAGCCTTTTTTGTTAATTTTAACCTTGTTCCAAATCGTATTACACCTAAAACCTGTCATTTAAAAACTGTATTATGGCATTAATATGCAATAGCGGCGCGATCCGATATTCCAATTCAGGCTGTATTTGGCTATGTAGGCATACTATCCCGCGGCTTAAAGTTCCTGCCACAGACAAGCAAAATAAACGGCAGCAGAATTTGCTTCATTCATCAGTCATCATATTTGGCAATATTTGTATAATGTTTTTTCGGAACACTTACTTTCCAAAATATTCAGCAATTTCTTTCATTCTGTCCTGCTGCTTTACGCCAAAGGGACAGCGGCTGTCACAGTGTCCGCAGGAAAGGCAGGCATCCGCCTTGACCGACAGCTTGTCATAATGTCCCGCGGCAAGCTTGTCACCCGCCTGCGCAAGATCGTAATATTTATTCACAAGCCCGATGTCAATACCCGCGGGGCAAGGCTGGCAATGATTGCAGTACACGCAGTTGCCTGCAATTTTTTCAGCCGAAAACGTGCCGATGACCGAGTAATCCTTTTCCTCGGCGGGAGCGTCCCCAAAGCCGAGCAGAGCGTCAAGATCGTCAAGACCCCTGACGCCGGGGACAGCCGTCAGCACACCGGGACGGTCAAGAGCATATTGCAGACACTGGTAACGGCTGAGCGCGGCGCCGAAAGGAGAGGCGCTGCCGCTTAGGAGCTTGCCCGCAAAAAACGGCTTCATAACGGAAATCCCCACTCCCTCGGCCTCGCAGCGGCGGAACAGCGAAAACCGCTCGGACACCGTGCCTATGCCGTATTCGTCGCCTTTTTCAAAATCGTATGCGGGATTTATGCTGAACATCATCATGTCAATTTCGCCCGTGTCTAAAATTCTGTTTGCAGCGGAGGGCGTGTGAGAGGAAAATCCGATATGACGGACAACCCCCTGCTTTTTCAGCTCTTTAAGATAATCGAATACGCCGACGGAAACAAGCTTGTCAAAGTCATCATCCTCGTCAACGCAGTGCAGGAAGCCAAAATCCATGTAGTCGGTTTTAAGCGTGTTCAGCTCCCAGTCAACCGTCCTTTTGATCTCGTCAAATTTTCTCGACCAGCCGTATTCGCCCTTGCTGTTGTACACCGCGCCGAAGTGCATCTGCACATATATTTTTTCACGGCTGCCCTGAATGGCTTTCCCGAAAGGGGCGTACACATTTTTCCCGCCGCCGCAGAGGTCAAAAAAGTTTATGCCGTTTTCTATCGCTTTGCGTATGACCTGTTCTGTCTCGCTGTCGGAACTGTTCTGTATTCCGCCCATGCCAAGTCCCAAAACGCCGATCTGCTCATCTCCGTGAGGTAATTTTCTGTACGCCATAATTTTCTCCTTATTCAATTCATGTTACAGGGCTTGCTGCTTGTGCCGCTAAAGCCATTTTCCCAAATCATCGCCGCTGCATTTCCCGACAAAGCATTCAATATTATTGAATTTCTCGGGAACCAATGCAAATGCTGTTATTCTTAAATGTCCCTCAACAATAACAAAATGTTCCGAATCAGATGTCAATAGGATAGGTCTTGGAAATTTTCCGCCGCCTTTTATAAATTCCGCAGCTTTAACAAAACCGTCATTGCTCTGATCATAAATTTCAATTCCGTTCAGGATCGTCTGCGCGGCTGTCAAGGGCGAACCTGTCCCCTGCGATAGTTCATTCCAGTAACTGTAATCAATGTATCTGATGCTGTTCAGGTCGCCGCCTGCGAAGCTGCATACGCTCCATTGGATTTCTTTCGGGAAATTTTCAAATAAGTCTCTGTTTAAGCCGTATCCCCGAAATTCTCCCAGCAGCCTTTTTCTTGCAGCATTTTCATTAATGTTGTTGAGGTCTGCAAATAATATTATGCTGTCGTCAAGCAAAAGCCTTTCCATAACTTTTTTGATCTGTTCGGAAAATCTTTCGGAACGGTATTCTGCCTTTAAAAATTCCGAGATCATTTCGTCCTCGGAGCTTGTTCTCAAAACGTTCATGTAACCGTTCGCCTCCTATTGCAGATCCAAGCTGTCAAGGTAGCTTTTTAAACGATTTGCCGTTTCTTTATCACCAATGCTTTCAGAAAAAAGCAGAGAATCCAAAGCGGAATAGATATGGTACGCGCTTTCAAAAATATCAAATTCGGATTTTCGGCAAGCAGTACGGTAATGCTCCAAAAATGTACTTCGGAACAATTCACGATCGTTTTCGCTATAATTCATTTTCATCCAGAATGTCAATCGGGATATGTCTGCCATCCAGTTGAACGCCATCGCATCATCCCAGTCGATAAGCAATATTTCACCGTTGTCCTGCACGATTATATTTTTCTTTGACAGATCGCCATGGCAAAGGACAGACGGCAAGTCCCCGAAATCACGCATTGTACAAAAAATTTTTTCTTTCATTTTTCTTAACCGCGCTTCCGGTACTGTTTCTTTTAATCCGTCCTGCAGCCTTTCAAATTCGTCCTCAAAGAAATCCGTCATACTTTCATAACAGGCAATGCCGCTGCCTATATATCCAAAGTTTTTAATTTTCAAATTGTGGACGGAGGAAACCAGTTCCGCCAATTTGACGTAAAGCTCGGTTTCCCGCTCTCGGTCAAATAATATTTTGTCAGCCGATACCCCCTGTACCTCACGTTCTATCAGATAACCGTTCGGATATATCTGATCGTTTCGGCTGTATGCAATCAGCTCGGCACAGGGAATATTATTTCGTATCAAGAGCTGATTTACAAACCTGACTTTGCCGTTTTCGGGCCAGTCCGTACTTCTGAATAATTTTAAAATATAATGCTTGTCTGACACAGCAAAGGAATATACGAAATTATTAGCAGCATTTTCAAATTTTCTTATTTCCTCTGCGCGGCAGCCAAAATTGATTTTAATTATTTGATCGACCGCTTCAAGCATTGTATCGGTTTCTATGTTCATAAGTATCCTCCTCTTTTGGAAGGACTAAAAACGCATAGCCCTCCCAAGCTGTTTCAATGTTTGTTTATTCATAATCAAAATTCCTCCTTTCATCAAAATTTGCATAT
>JAAVHL010000026.1 GCA_014799735.1 Ruminococcus sp. | reverse complement strand
CTGCATATTTTTTTGCCTTTTTTCTGAATTACAGTTTGGTTACACATTGTTTAACGTTCGGTACATTTGTTGACTTTTCCGCAGGAAGCTTTTATACTTTAGATAACATATCCGGTGGAGGTAAGATCATGAAAAGAAGAACTATTTTAACAGCGGCAATGTCTGCGGTAATTTTAGCAGGGTGTACCAAGGGAACTGAGCTTGTGGACGATTTCCAAAACGCGGAGACCCTGCGTCTCGAAACAACAGCGGACGAGACCGACTATATTTTAGGCGGCGAGACCGAAACTACAGTCAGCGAAACGGAAGCTCCCGAGACCGACGAGACGGACGAAGGCGCTGACAAACCCGCCGCTGAGGTATCATGGGAAATTTTCGACTTCAGCAGTCTCGGGATAACCGAGTACGGCGAAGGACAGTCCGTGGGAAACTTTTTTCTGACGGACAATATTTTCTGCACCGACTACGCCATAATACCCGATAAGGGTGACGACGATCCCGTAGTCTATCAGCTTCGGTTCTACGATACCGCCGAAAACGAACTGCTTGCGGTCATAGACATTCCCGAGGGCTGGGTTTCCTATGAACTGATACCCAACGCCGGCGGCGATGTGCTTTGCAGATATATCATCTCCTATTCGGTTTTCAACGAGGACAGCGGCTTTTTTGATACGGACTACAGAACGGTAACTGTCCACAACGATTTCAGCTACGATATTACCGACGGCTATACCGTTCAGGACGGCTCGTTCGAGTGCTGCGGACATAACATTGCGGAGCGTGACCCCGATATTGTTGACGCCGACAGCGGGGATATTCTTGTTGCGGGCAAGGCGGTAACAAGCGACGACGATTTCAGCGGCACCCGTCAGATGTACTATTTCCCCGTTGACGAAAACCGTTTTGTGTACAGAACTGCAGGCTATGAAGGCCTTCCCGGCTTCGGCATATATGATTTTTCCGAGGGTACTGCAACAGACGTTCCCGATTCGGGAGACCTTATCCCTCTCGGCGTTCACGGCGGAAAAATTTATTCCGTTAAGACCGCATGGGACGGCTTCGGTACGGAGCTTTACACCACCGATACCGAGACCCTCGAAACCGAATTTTTTATGGACTGTCCGCTCACCCTTAAAGGGAACGACTATGTTGAATACGCCATGCCCGAAAGCGGAAACTACATAGCGTTCAAATATCAGCCCGCCGACGAGAACGCCTCCGCGCTTCTGTACGGTATCGACCCCGATACGAAGAAGTACACCGCTGCCGCCGTTCCCGAAGAGCTTAGATACTACAACTTGACGCGTTCAGGCGGAAACCGCGTGACGATCTCCAACAATAACGACAGGGTGCTTATTGCCGAGATAAATATTTAGGGAGGATCTTGACATGAAAAGAAAAATTGTTTTGACCTTGGTTTTGTCCGCACTTATGCTTGCCGCCTGCAATTCGGAGGGACAGTCCCCGCAGACGGAGCAGAATGTTACGTCGGCGGCAGAGACTGCGGCAGCCGCTGAAAATTCCGAAACGGAGCATACTGCGGAAACTTCCGTATCGGAACCGTCCGCCGATATTGCCGTGTCAAGAGAATATGAGTTCGACGCGGAAAAATATATTGACGGTCTGGTTTACAAAGACAAATGGCAGATAAGGAGCGAGCTGGACTTTTTAAGCGACGAGCAGTATGACGTTTTCATAAGAGCTTGGCTTTTTATTGATATGATAGAGCCTTTAGATGACATAAGTATCCGTACTACCAGTGAAACGCCCGCACACTTTCTTGATAGGAACGGAGAGGTCTGCTCTTCATACTACGACCGTGAAAAAAATGAGGTTGCTCAATATGCATATGTTTCGACTTATCAAAGCTTCTATAAGTATTTGCAGTCCGTTTTTACGCAGGACGCTGTTGACGAAATAATGTCTGATAGACGATTTTTAACTGTCGGCGATGAATTGTATTTTAGTATCGGTGAAGCGGGAGGTACAATATACTTTAAGGGAGGAGAATATCGGCTGGTCGAAAAGAACGATGACGAGGTGGCTTTTGAATATGCTGCCCGTCAGGAAAACGACGAAAAAGAATGGACGGAAACACATCCGATCAGGCTTGTACAAACAGAAGACGGCTGGCGTTCCGAATTGTTTGAACATCTGAGAGGCGAGCGGCGTCCAGAAGTGTATGAACACCTGAGAGGCGAACACGCCGACTAAAACTGTTTCCCAAAAATTTTCCCTCCGATTGACAAAACGCACATTTGGGGGTATAATAAAAACAATATCATCAAAGCTCGGAGGAAACTAAAATGTCAAACAAAACCTTTTACATCACCACCCCAATTTACTATCCGTCGGGAAATCCCCATATCGGTCACTGCTATACAACAGTCGCCTGCGACTCTATCGCCCGCTACAAGCGTATGCAGGGCTATGACGTTATGTTCCTCACAGGCACGGACGAGCACGGTCAGAAGATCGAGGAAAAGGCTGCCGAGCAGGGCGTTACCCCAAAGCAGTACGTTGACGATATTGTTAAGATATTCAAGAACCTCTGGTCGTATATGAATATCAGCTACGACCGCTATATCCGCACCACCGACGACTACCACGTTGAAGCGGTACAGAAAATTTTTAAGGCTCTGTACGACAAGGGTTACATCTACAAGGGCGAGTACAAGGGCAAATACTGTACTCCCTGCGAAAGCTTCTGGACGGAATCCCAGCTTGACGAAAACGGCTGCTGTCCCGAATGTCACCGGGAGGTCAAGGAGGCAAAGGAGGAATCCTACTTCTTTAAAATGTCCCCCTTTGCGGAACGCATAGAAAAGCTGCTTTTGGAGACCGACTATCTCCGTCCCAAAACAAGGGCGCAGGAGCTTGTAAACAATTTTATCAAGCCGGGACTTGAAGACCTGTGCGTATCGAGAACTTCCTTTAAATGGGGAATTCCCGTTACCTTTGACGAAAAACACGTTGTCTATGTCTGGATAGACGCGCTGTCCAACTATATCACTGCTTTGGGCTACGAAAATTCCGCCCACAATGATTATGAAAAATTCTGGCCCGCGGACGTCCACATGGTTGCAAAGGACATCATGCGTTTCCACGCAATAATATGGCCCGCAATGCTTATGGCTCTGGACTTGCCTTTGCCCAAGCACCTTGCTGTTCACGGCTGGATAACCTTTAACGGTCAGAAAATGAGCAAGTCTCTCGGCAACGTTATCGACCCGTTGGTACTGGGCGAACGCTACGGCGCGGACTCTATCCGCTACCACATCATGCGTGAAATGGCTCTGGGTTCGGACAGCTCTTTCTCCAACAAAATTATGATAGACCGTATCAATTCCGACCTTGCAAACGATTTGGGCAACCTTGTTTCCCGCACCGTTGCAATGGTTATAAAATATTTTGACGGAACTCTCCCCGCAGACCGCGAGGCGGACGAACTGGACAAGGAGCTTATTTCAATGGCGGAAAGTCTCCGCGCAAATGTTGACAAATATGTGGACGAAACACAGCTCAACAACGCTCTTGCGGAAATTTTCAAGGTAATAAGCCGCGCAAACAAATATATCGACGAGACCGCCCCATGGGTTCTTGCAAAGGACGAAAGCAAAAAGGCAAGACTTGCAACGGTACTTTATAATCTTCTGGAATCTATCAGAATTTCCACCACCCTGCTTTCCTGCTTTATGCCAACAACAATGCCCAAGGTCTGGGAGCAGATAGGCGCGGAGGAAGGTCTTATCACATATGAAAACGCAGGAAAATTCGGTGTACTGCCTGCAAACGTTACTGTTAAAAAGGGCGAGGTACTGTTCCCGCGTCTTGACATCGACAAGGAAACCGAGGAGCTTAACGCGATACTTTTGAAAAACGCACCCGCTTCAGAGGACGTTGACAAGGCAAATCTCACGCCGATTTCCGACACTATTAATATTGAGGATTTCGGCAAGGTTGATCTCCGTGTCGCGGAAGTAAAATCCTGCGAGAAAGTCCCGAAAGCTAAAAAGCTTTTGTGCTTGCAGCTGGACGACGGCTTCGGAACACGTCAGGTTGTTTCGGGAATTGCAAAGTGGTACGCTCCCGAGGACTTGGTGGGCAAGAAAATTATTGTGGTTGCGAACCTTGCTCCCGCAAAGCTTTGCGGAGTGGAAAGTCAGGGCATGATAGTCGCCGCCGACGTTGGCGAGGACGCAAGAGTTATTTTCGTGGACAAGGATATTCCCAACGGCTCAAAGCTGAGATAATGCCGCGTGCATTTTATCACGGTATGAATAACTAAAAGGCTATTGACAAAAATAATTTTGTGGTGTATAATAAAACCATAATGAGAATATGGAACTGATGCTCATTCGGTTCACAAAAGCGAATACCCCCGCAGCTGCAACTGCGGGGGTATTCTTTGTGCTGTTGTTGCCTTGAGTTTTACTTCCTGCGTCCGTTCAGCCACTTGCAGATAATGCCGTACAGAATGTTAGCCGCAATACCTGCTGCAACAGATACAAGAAATGAGAATAAGAAACTTACAGCTATGCTCATCGGTGTCACCTCCTCTCCGACTAACGGACAAGAGCCGGCAACAGTCACATTATAGCATATCCTCCCGAATTATGTCAAATAAGCTTACCGGACGTAAACAGAGACTTTCACTCCAAAAATTTATTTTCGCATTATTTCCGCTTGACTTATTGACCGTTTTGGTATATAATTGTATTTGTGGGAAATTTGAATATTTTTGCCGTTTTATTCCCGAAACAGAAAATTTTCGGGGCGGAAATATCCGAATTTCAATTCAAAAATTTTTCAAAGGAGCTGTAAATTATGTCTCTGACAAAGAATCCCAATGTCAACAAGTGGGTTGACGAAATGATCGCGCTCACAAAGCCCGAAAAGGTCGTCTGGATCGACGGCTCTAAGGAACAGCTTGACGCGCTTACAGAAGAGGTTTGCTCTCTTCCCGACGACAGCTGGGATAAAATGTATAAGCTCAATCAGGATGAGCTTCCCGGATGTCTGTACCACAGAACACGCGCTAACGACGTTGCCCGCGTTGAGGACAGAACTTTCATATGCAGCAGACGCAAGGAGGACGCAGGTCCTACAAACAACTGGTGCGACCCCAAGGAAATGTACGCTAAGCTTACTCCCCTTTACGACGGCGTTATGAAGGGCAGAACTATGTACGTTATCCCCTACTCCATGGGACCTATCGGCTCTCCCCTCGCTAAGGTGGGCGTTGAGCTTACAGACTCTATTTACGTTGTTCTTAACATGAACATAATGACAAGAATGGGCAAGGCTGCTTTCGAGAACCTTGGCGACGAGTCCAACGACTTTGTAAGAGGTCTTCACTCCAAGGCACAGGTTGACCCCGAAAACAGATACATCGTTCACTTCCCCGAGGACAACACCATCTGGTCCATTAACTCCGCATACGGCGGAAACGTTCTTCTCGGCAAGAAGTGCTTCGCGCTCCGTATTGCTTCCTATCAGGGCAAAATGGAGGGCTGGATGGCTGAGCATATGCTTATCCTCGGCGTTAAAAAGCCAAACGGCGAAGTTAAGTACATCACAGCCGCATTCCCCTCTGCCTGCGGCAAGACAAACCTTGCAATGCTTATTCCTCCCGAGGGATACAAGGCTAAGGGCTATGAGGTATTCACAGTCGGCGACGACATTGCTTGGATGAAGCAGGGCGAGGACGGCAGACTTTACGCTATCAACCCCGAGAACGGCTTCTTCGGCGTTGCTCCCGGTACCAACGCTAAGTCCAACTACAACGCTCTTGCTTCCACAAAGAAGAACACTATCTTCACAAACGTTGCTCTCAACAATGAGACCAACACCGTTTGGTGGGAAGGTCTTGACAAGAATCCTCCCGTTGACGCTACCGAGTGGAAGGGCGCTAAGGTAAACGGCGTTGAGTTCACTTCCGTTAAGGGCGAGGACGGCAAGCCCCAGAAGCTTGCTCACCCCAACTCCAGATTTACAGCTCCCGCTGAGAACTGCCCCTGCATTTCTCCCGAGTTCAACAATCCTCAGGGTGTGCCTGTATCCGCTATCATCTTCGGCGGCAGACGCGCTTCCACAACTCCGCTGGTATATCAGTCCTTTGACTGGGTACACGGCACATACATGGGCTCTGCTGTATCCTCTGAGACAACAGCAGCGGCAACAGGCGCAGTAGGCGTACTCCGTCACGATCCTATGGCTATGAAGCCCTTTATCGGCTACAATGTAGGCGACTACTGGAACCACTGGCTCGAAATGGGCGAGAAGCTTGGCGACAAGGCTCCTAAGATCTTCAACGTAAACTGGTTCAAGCAGGATGAAGAGGGCAACTTCATCTGGCCCGGCTTCGGCGACAACATGAGAGTTCTTGACTGGATCATCAAGCGCTGCGAGGGCGAGATCGACGCTGAGGAAACAGCTATCGGCTACATCCCCAAGAAGGGCGACATTGATGTAACAGGCATCGAAGACGAGGTTACTCCCGAGATCATGGATAAGCTCCTTGACGTTGACAAGGACCTCTGGAAGAAAGAAATTGCCGAGATGAGAAGATACTACAAGGAAGACATTGCAGACAAGGGTGGAAAGGTTCCTGCTGCACTGGAAAAACAGCTTGACGCTCTCGAAGCAAGACTTAACAAGTAATAAGCAAACAAAAAGGCTATGCGGTTCAAAACTGCATAGCCTTTTCAGTTTGTCAATAAAAGTGATAAATTTTGATTTATCGCACGAACTAAAAGACCCCGCGCGGCGAAGCCGCATGGAAAAGTTTCGTCCACCTTTTCAAAGGTAGCGAGGTCCACGGGGCAGAGCCCCTGGTCGCCGTCCGCAGACGGCGAAATCCCCTTCCTGCGCCCGCAGGCGCATATCCCCCGAAACGGAGCAGGAGGTGAGAAATGACGTCAGTCATTTCGAGGAGGGGCGAACACGACCGCCCCTCCTTGTTACGGTATGCAGCACGGTAACCCTTGAAAACAGTCCAGTGGACTGTTTTCAACACGACAAGTCCCTATGCG
>JAAVHL010000088.1 GCA_014799735.1 Ruminococcus sp. | reverse complement strand
ATATCAGACCTCCTTTTTGTTATTTGCCAATTGCATTAATTTTATTATACAACATTTACGCAATATCCGCAATACAAAATCGACAAAAAGTTATACAAATATTCACATTTTGTCAAGGCTCGACAAAATTAATCTGCAAAATTATATATTATTGCTTATTATTTTGACAGCAGAAAATAGTTTTGACTTTAACCGCCGCCTGTTACGCAGGCAGAAAAGCCGGTATCTTTTTTGACAAACTAAGCGGACGTTCCCAAGAGAACGTCCGCTTTTATTTGATATTTGCAATAAGAAAGTCCGAAAGGTATTTCCTTATTTTACATATTTCAGAATTTCAGACAATGGAATTTTAAAGCCCTCGTCTGCATTTTCAGTATACTTGGGAAATCCCCTTTGAGAATCATACTCAAAAGTATCGTAGCTTTTGTCAAATTCAGTATTAAAATAAACATTAAGCGAAATTTCGCACATACCGCTTTCGTCAAAGCTGAACGCGATAGGGCTTCCCTCGCGCCATTCCTCATCGTCCCCATACCTGAACGAAGAGGAAAAATGAGTATGCTCTCTGTCGTATGAAGCCAAAGAACAGCTTTGATAATTACCGGTTTCTCCGTTGGTCAAACGAAACTCGGGAACGACAAAATATCCATAATCCGTAAGATTTTTTACAGACATATGTATCGTATACATTTCCACACCGTATTCGTTCAGACCTCCGTATTCAGAGGTAAATTTGTACGACATCACAGCTGTGTTGTAAATGTACGAATTTCCGTCCGCCGCAAAAGGCTCGCGGACAGTCATTGTTTTCAGGAGCTCGGGAGGAATTTCAGACGCCGTTGTTGTCTCAGACGACGCTTCTGTTACAGTTTCCGTGGTCTCTTCTGAAATTTCCTCAGTAACGGTTGTTTCCCGTTTTTTCCGCTCTGTTGTAACGCGTGTGACCTTTTCCGATACAGTTGTTTCAGGCATTACGATAGTTTCCGCAATGATCTCGGCAGTATCGTATCCATCAGCTTTACGGTTCACATTAATCAGAGCGACAATGACAACCATCACAATGCAGACCACAGCCACAGCGGAAACAGCCATTTTCCGCGGTATCACATAAGCCTCGGCGGATTCAGCCTCTCTGATCAGTTCCTCGGTTTGCTGACGCCGCAGAGCCTTATCCCGCTCCGCTTCTTTAAGCAGCTTAGCCTGTTCCTCGGCGGCAATAAGCCTGTTTCTCCGATAGATCTCCTCCTTGTGTTCCGTAAAGGATACCTCATCTTCCACATCCGGGACAGCAGAGTGTTCTTCAAGGTATTCGGGAAAATCCCATTCAACAATATCGTAATCGTCGTTCATTTTATCAATTCCTTAATAAAGATGACAAATACTTCCGATTTCAGTACAGACGCGGAAAGACAATCATCACATTTACTTGGCCTGAGAAAGCGTTATGCCATTGCTGCCGAGAGGTATCTCATGATCCAGCCCCACAAACTTGCCGTTCTGCTGCCACAGGACTTCTTTGACGAAAGCGTATTTATCCTCGTCCCATGTGGTGAAATCGTCAAGGACAAGTCCGCCCGTGTCTCCCGAATTGGAGTTAAAGCACCAGAACGTGTGGTTGATACGGTTATCCTTTATAAGCTTGCGGAGATGGGTCATCCACGTCAGATTAGGCTCGCGCATAAATCCTCCCCACTCGCCTATCAGCAAAGGCGCGGTGTTGCTTTTCTGGATATAGAACCAGTTGTCGTACCAGCAGTCCTTATAGAGGCTGTCGTATGTATAGCCGCCCTTGAACCACGGCTGCTCATAAACAGTCGGGCCGTAGTCGTGAGGCGAGTACACCAGCTTATTCTGATACTTGCCCAGATCAACCGGGTTATCCTTTACGCCGCGGAGATTTCCGCCCCACCAGTTGTAGTAGTAATCTCCCGAATTTTTAGAGGAAAAATCGCCGTTTGTCTTTATGTCCTTGGGGTATATCTCGATACCCTCAACCATTACAAGCACGTTGGGATTCTTGTTCAGCACAGCCTTTGCCGCCTTTTCGGCAGCATATTTCCAGTTGTCCTGATCCTTGGAATTGTCCCACTTTGCGCGGGGAGATTCATATTCCTTGCCGTGAGGCTCGTTTTTCAGGTCGTATGCGATGATAGTGTCGTCGTTTTTGTATCTCGCCGCCATCCACGCCAGCGCGTCAAGGTAGTCCTGCTCGGAAATATCACCGTTGTACCAGACGTTGTAGTTATGTCCCATAGCGTCGGTTTTGGCGCAGTGTATGTCGATCATTATTTTTATGCCGTTGGCGCGGCACTGTCCCACAACGTAATCGAAAATCTCAAGGCTGTTCATTCCCACAAGGTATGAATTGGTCGCCTGATTGAAATTCGCGTTGGGATAGCTTCCGTTCGACCAGTTTTTGATAAGCTCGGTGGAAATTGGTACTCTCAGCATATTGAAGCCCCTGTCCGCGATCGCCGCTATGGAAGTGTTCAGGTCACACGTCCACAAGCCGTCAAAGGTGTTCGTACCAGTGTTGTAGCCGAACCAGTTCACGCCCGTGAGCCAGACCTCCTTGCCGTCCTTGTCAACGATCTTGCTGCCGTCGGTGTAAAGCCAGTCGTCGGTGGTAGGCGCGGGAACGTCCTTTGCCTGCTTGATAGCGGGATTATTGCTGCCCACAGAGCCGCTGTTTCCGCCGTTATTATTGTTGTTATTGTTTCCGCCCGAAGTACCCGAAACCGTGGAAGAACCGAACTTCACCGTTGCTTTCGAGTCGTCAATAGTACCCGCGTTGCATAATATCATACCGAAAGTGCCCTCGCTTCCCGGATCAATATTTGAGTTATAGTCAACGGGAGTTACTGTCAGAGTTCCGCCGCTGACGGATATTTCGCAGTTCCATTTCTGATCTACCTTCACGCCCGAAGCCGCAGGGATAGTTACCGTCCAGCCGCCTATGGCTGAGCCCGAGCCGTTCTTTACCGTTCCGTCGATCTGGGTAAATTTGTCGCTGCCGTTCTCCCAGCCGTTTGAGGAGTTCAGCGTCAGCGTTACGTCTGAGGAGGATTTTTCGGCGGCCTTGGCTGTAGTAGTATCGGAGCTGTCGTTCCGTGGAGCCTCAGTCTGCTTAGCCGTCACGGCGTTTCCACCGTTGGCAGGCTTTGTCTCGGTTGGAGCCCTTGTTTCGGCGGGAGCGTTTGCGGTCTGCTCAGTACGGTCAGCTTCCGTTTCGGCAGGAGAACCGCTTGTATCGTCCGCATCGCCGTTTGCAGCCGCACCTGTTTCGGGATTATGCTTCGCCGCAGCCGCACCGTTGCCGCCGTACGGGTCGTAATCGTCGGCAAATGGATCGTAGTCCTCTCCGAAAAAGTCGTCGGTAAGCGAAACGGCGGAAGCTTCCGAAGCCTGTGTCTCCTGCGTCTGAGCGGACGGGGTCGTATCCGCTTCGCCCGAACCGCTGTCCCCGCCGCAGGACGACAGCACCGACGCTATCATTACCGCGGAGACCGCAAGGGAAATTTTCCTTTTAACAGAAATTCTTTTCATAAATAGACCATTTTCCCGATAGGGAAAATGCGTCCTCCTTTCTATTCGATGTTTTGTGGTTTTGCGTTAGCAAAATTCCGAACTTAAATCGAGTTTCACTCGATGTGAGGAAAACAAAACTCGAGTTTGAAAATTTATTTTCAAACTTACCTCCGAATGTCAAAATCAGTCCTCAGTCTACACGCCAGTCGATAGGCGTCATTCCGTTTGCCGTGAGGAACTCGTTCGCCTTGGAAAAATGTCTGCACCCGAAAAAGCCGTTATACGCCGAAAGCGGACTTGGGTGCGCCGCTTGCAGTATCAGGTGGTTGGGATTGGTTATCAGCCGCATTTTCTGCTTGGCGTTTCCGCCCCACAGCAGAAAGACTATCGGCTTATCGCGCTGGTTGAGAAGCTCTATCACCCTGTCCGTAAATATCTCCCAGCCCATTCCCCTGTGGGAATTAGCCTGACCCTCACGAACGGTCAGCACGGTGTTCATAAGCAGCACGCCGTTGTCCGCCCACTTTTTCAGATACCCATGATTTGCGGGAGGTATCCCCAAGTCGGAATAAATCTCCTTATAGATATTCTGCAGAGACGGCGGTATAGCCGTTCCTTTCTGCACCGAAAAGCAAAGCCCGTGCGCCTGTCCCGCGCCGTGGTAGGGATCCTGCCCGATTATAACCGCCTTTACGTCCGAGTAGGACGTAAATTTCAGCGAATTGAATATGTCGTACATATTCGGGTAAATCCTGCGTGTGCTGTACTCAGCTTTAAGAAATTCCCGCAGTTTAAGATAGTATTCCTTTGTAAATTCGTCCTTGAGAAGTTCGTCCCATTCGTTTCCGATATTGACCATCTTACAGACCCTCCCTGCTCCGTATCTCGGCAAACGCCGAGTCAAGAAGCGAAATAGTTTCATTCCACCTTATATCCGAAGCCGAAGCGCCGAAAACAATGCATATAACGTCGTGGTCGAACCGCCTTGCCGTAGCCACCACGCAGTATCCCGACTGGTCTGTCATACCCGTCTTGAAGCCGTTTGCGTACATATAGTAGCAGCCGCTGTCCTCGTGGATAAGCTTGTTTGAGTTGTTCCATGAAATCTGCTCTCCCGACTCGAACACGGCGTACTCGCTCGGCTTTGCCGCGGAGGCAACAATAAGCGGCTTTTTCCTTGCGTAAAGGGTTATTTTCAGCATATCAAGAACGGTCGTATAGTGGTCGTCATCATGGAAGCCGTCGGGATTTGCGAAATGGGTGTTCTCCGCTCCGAGAAGCGCGGCAGTCCTGTTCATTTCGTCAACAAATGTCTTTACTGCATTTTCGGGGGTGATACCGTCTGTTCCCGCGATCTCCCGTCCCACGTTCGCCGCAGCCATATAGGACGCGTCATTTCCCGACGGGAGCATTATAGCGTCCAGCGTAGTTTCCAGATTCAGGACGTTTCCCTTTTCTATGTAGGCAAGACTGGATTCGGGATTGACGAAATCAAGCTCGTCCCCCGCCGTAAACGTAAAGTCCTCGTCAACATTATCGAGAATTACCGCAGAGGTGAGTATCTTTGTCGTGCTTGCGGGGTAGCATTTCTGATCCGCATTTTTTGCGAAAAGCACCTCGTCCGCCTGAACGTCGTAAACTATGGCATACTCCGACTGAAGCACCGTATCGATAGGATATTCTCTTCTCAGCTTAGGCTGAGCAACAATAGGCTTCTGCACCTGCGCGTCCGCGGGGATATACTCCTCGGTCTCGTCAAGAGGCTCTCCAGTCTCCTCTTCGGAAGCAACACAGTAGTAATTCTCTGCATCCACCACCAGCGGGACTTCTATGGACTTGTTTATCTGCACCAGTCCGAATACCGTACCGCCAACAAGCGCCAGCACCAGAAACACCCGTATCAGAGCCGCTCTCCTTTTTCTTTTTTTCCTCATTTCATAAGGATCTTTTCTTTTTTTCTTTTTACTCATTTCAACACCCTTGTATATCTAAAAGCCTTTTATTTCCATAAATTCACAGTGTGCTGCGGTACGGCGTTTTTTCCGCGCCGCAGATGCTACAATAATAATAACATATATTTACTTTTATTTCAAGAGAAATTTTTGGAATAATAAATATATATTGATTGACTTTACAGTAATTTTGTGTTACTATAGAAGTTAAAGTATCTTTTTAAAAGGAAGTAAAAATTATGATACTGTCATTTGCACTGCTCATAGCGGGATTTATTCTTTTGGTAAAGGGCGCGGATTTCTTTGTGGACGGCAGCTCATCCATTGCGAAGCTGCTTAAAATACCGTCCATAGTTATCGGTCTGACAATTGTGGCTTTCGGCACAAGCGCACCCGAAGCGGCGGTAAGCATTATCGCGGGCATACAGAAATCCAACGATATCGCTGTAGGAAACGTTATCGGCTCGAATATGTTCAATCTGCTTATGGTTCTCGGCGTAAGCGCGGCTATCAAGCCCGTCAATATAAAAGAGCAAATAATCAAAAAGGATTACCCCTTTATGCTTATCGCAACGGCTCTGCTTTTAGTTATGTCCTACGACGTTTTTCTCGGCGGCAGCGAAAACATGATCTCCCGCGGCGACGCGCTCATACTGCTGATATTTATGGGAATTTTCCTTTATTCGGTAATATCCTCCGCGCTTCGCACACGTAAGGAAAATATTGACGGCGGCGAGGACGATATCCCCTCTTATGGTATTGGAAAGAGCCTGCTGTTCACAATAGGCGGTCTTGCGGGAATAATCATCGGCGGCCAGTTCGTTGTTGACAGCGCAAGCGACATAGCCATACGCTTCGGTATGAGCCAGACCCTTGTGGGACTTACCATAGTCGCCGTGGGAACTTCCCTGCCCGAGCTTGTGACAAGCATTGTCGCTGCAAGAAAGGGCGAAAGCGATATTGCAATAGGAAACGTTGTAGGCTCTAATGTGTTCAATATCCTGTTCGTACTTGCGGCTTCGGCGGTCATTTCGCCAATGAATATCAACGCTCAGTGCCTTTTCGACCTGCTTGTGCTTATGGCCGTTACGGTCATTGCCTATATATTCTGCGCGACCAAAAAAAGTGTAAACAGGATCGAGGGTATCGTTCTTGTTCTGGTATACGCCGCATATCTCACATACGCGATCGTAAGGTAGTACAAATGCACTGCCTGCGATAAGAAAGGAAACCTCTTTATGTATAATAAATCCGCAAGGGTCGCGGCTATACACGACCTTTCGGGAGTCGGCCGCTGCTCGCTTTCGGTAATTCTCCCGACGTTATCGGCACAGGGGATACAGGTCTGTCCCGTGCCTACGGCTATACTGTCCGCTCACACAGGCGGCTTCGGGGACGTAGTACTGCGCGATCTGACCGACTACATTTCCCCCGCCCTTAACCACTACAAGCAGCTCGGCTATAAGTTTGACTGCGTGTACAGCGGCTTTCTCGCCTCCACCGAGCAGATAGACCACTGTCTCGAATTTTTTGAATACTACAAGGACGCGCTTAAAGTCGTCGATCCGGTTATGGCGGACAACGGCAAGCCCTATAAGACCTGCACTCCCGCGCTCTGCTCCCGAATGGGAGAGCTTGCGGCTATTGCGGACATCATCACCCCCAACATCACCGAAGCGGCTATGCTGCTTGGAGAAAATCCTCTCCAGCCCGACGTTACCGCTCAGCAGATGAAAAGCTATCTTGTGCGGCTTTCCGAAATGGGGCCGAAGATCGTCGTCATAACAAGCGTATTTTCCGACGGCAGGGCGTATAATGCGGGCTACGACCGTGAGCACAGCAAGTTCTGGCGTATCCCCTACAATATGATAAGCGCGCACTATCCGGGTACGGGTGACGTTTTCGCCTCCGTACTGACCGGTTCGATACTGCGGGGAGACAGCCTGCCTATCGCAATGAACAGAGCGACGGCGTTTCTCGAAAGAGCCATAAAGACCACCTACAGCTACTCCACCGACGCACGTGAGGGCATTATGATGGAAAGCTGTCTGGATTTTCTGATATCAAACCCCACCCTTTGCGACTATGAGCAGATGTGAGGTGAAATTTGAAAATCTTCGATTTTCAAATTATGAGTTTTGTTTTTCGGACTAAAGTCCGAAATTTCCTTACGGAAACCACAAAACGTCAGGAAAGGAGGACGCATTTTCCCTTGCGGGAAAATGGTCAATACGGCATGAACCTTAACATAGTGCTTGTAGAGCCGCAGATACCCCAAAACACGGGAAATATTTCCCGAACCTGCGCTGTTACGGGGGCAAGGCTTCACCTTGTCAGACCTCTCGGCTTTGAAGTCACGGACAAAAATCTGAAGCGCGCGGGACTGGACTACTGGAACGAACTGGATATCACCTACTACGACGGCTTGGAGGATTTTTTCGCGAAAAACAGCGGAAGCTTCTATTATTTCACCACAAAGGGGAAAAATACATACAGCAGCGTTTCCTTTCCCGACAACTGCTACCTTGTTTTCGGGCGTGAGGACGCGGGACTTCCCGAAGAGCTGCTTGTGAAAAATCCCGAAAGCTGTCTGAGGATACCTATGCGCCCACGTCTGAGAAGTCTTAACCTGTCGAACTCGGTGGCAATCGCGGTTTACGAAGCGTTAAGGCAGTGGGATTTCCCCGACCTTGCGGCTGAGGGAAAGCTTACAAAGTATAGTTGGGCAGACTGAGTCTGCACGCTTGTCACCCCCAAAGGAAATAATCAATACCCTTAAAATTATTAAGCCTCCTCAAGGGGGCGGGTAGGTTT
>JAAVHL010000087.1 GCA_014799735.1 Ruminococcus sp. | reverse complement strand
GGAGAAATAATTTTAGCATATTCACCTGGGTCATATATCAAATTACTGTTGATATCATTATAGGTGTAGCTGATGACAGGTACATAGCAAAGCTGCGGATTATCAAACCTCAGTTTGTCGTATATTTTCATCGTACGCTCACCGGTATATATATTACCTGGTATAGAAAAGTTTATCTCGTTTTTTTCTATTCCGCTGTACATTATATCGAAAAGTTCTTTATCTTCATCATTAAGAGTGTTGTAAAGCACCTTTGATTTATAGTCATGAATGGAAGGCGAAACGTACTGCGGCACATACCCCGTATCGGAGCCGCCGTCTTCGGCAGACTGCGAGGTCTCAGCTTCGGTGCTTTCTGCGCTTGCCGAAGCGTCTGAGCTGTCGGAGACCGGAGCATAAGCGCTTATGGCGTCATTGGGGTCGGCCCTGTTCAGGGAGAGCGGTATTATGACCGCTGCCGAAACAGCGACCAGCGCGCACGCCGCAATTATCACGGACTTATGCCTGCCGAAAAAGTTCTTGCTGTTCTGCTCTGCCGAAAAGCTTATGTTCTGCTTGTAAGTTTGAGAAACGGTGTTTTTGGCTGATTTATTTTCGCCCGACATCTTTGCGGAAACAGCTATAGGCTCGGGCTTTAATTCAATCTTGTTCAAGTCCGACTGCATTTCGTGAGCGTCCTTGTATCTGTTTTCAGCTTTCATATCTGTCGCTTTGGAAATAACAGTCCACAGACCGGGTTCTATTCCGAATTGATTTTCCCTGAAAGTATCGTCATTGTCAAAGCGTATCATGGGGTCCTCCGGAATATCACCCGTAAGCGCAAAATACAGCGTTGCGCCCAGCGAATAAATATCCGTCCAGGGACCCTGATTTCCCTTTGAATTGTATTGCTCAAGCGGAGCAAAGCCGTGCTTCAGGATAACCGAAAAGCTTTGTGAATATTCGGCAATTACCTGTCTTGCCGCACCGAAATCTATCAGCTTAACGTCCCCGCTGCTGCAAAGGACTATATTGTCAGGCGAAATGTCCCTGTGCAGAACCGACGCGCCGTGCGCCTCTGCAAGAGCGTTCGATACGCCGTTTGCAATATACAGAGCCTGAGACACGCTTATTACTCCATGGTCGCGTATATATTCTTTAAGAGTACAGCCATGCAGATACTCCATTGCAAGATACACTGTGTCGTTTTCGTGGAAAAATTCGTAGACCTCCACAATATTGGAGTTGCCGTTAAATTTTGAAATGAGCTGCGCTTCCTCATAGAATTTTTCCGCACCAAGCTCAAAGGTTTCTCTGTTGCTCTCGGAGGTAACGGACACAACGGAACTTCCCGCAGAGCGGTGAACGATACTGTACGGAAAATATTCCTTTACAGCAACCTTTTTATTTGTTTTTGTATCGTAGGCAAGATATGTGATACCAAATCCACCTTTGCCGATAACCCCGCCGACAATGTACTTTTTGAAAAGAATACCTCCCGGCGCAAGCATTGTTGGATCGTATGCACTGTTTTCCGTGTCGTAGCCGCAGCAGGGACATTTAGATGATTCTGTTTTTTCAAAGCAGTTTTCGCAGACAGTCCTGCCGTTGATCCTTATCATTGTTTTACCTCTTTTGGTTTTGTAATTATGCCGCCAAGTCAAACACGGGTACAGCGGCTGCATTTATTGAAAAGTATACCATAAAATATTGAGCTTTGTCAATCCATAAATGGAATATTCGTAAGAAGTAACAAAGTTGCCTTTTGTCATACAAATTTGTATACCAAAAGGTTTTTTTGATGTGATATAATAATTTTGTAACGACTTTTGCCGGACAGGCAAAATGCCATATTATGTTAAAAGTATTAAGAAAGGAAAATGTAAAATGAAAAAAATTTCAGCACTTATTGCAGCCGCAGCAATGGCTGCAGCAATGACAGCCTGCAGCGGAGGAAGCAGCGGCGAAAGCCGGCAGGTAAACGGAACTGCCGCAGAAACAAAATCGGCGGTACACGATTATACATATGTTACAGCATCAGGGAGCACATTTTCGGGAACCTATACCGGTGGCTGGGAAAACGGTCAGCCCAACGGCGAGGGAACCTTTGAGGGCGAGGGAGAAACAGGTAAAGAGACTGTTATGGGCAACTGGTCAAACGGAAAGCCTAATGGACAATGCAAAGAAGTTCTTCGGTCGGATACCGACGTAAGAACTTGGAGCGGAGAATATTTTTACGGTGAATTGCAGGGAAACGGCAGCTGGAAATTAGAAGATTTAAACGGCAATCTCATAAACAGCTATTCAGGTGAATGAAAAAACAACAAGCCCAACGGAATCGGAGAAGGAAACTATTATTGTACTGATGAAGAAGCCGCGGAGTACGGTTATAGCCGCAGAGTGTACAAAGGAGATTTTTCTGACGGCAAATGGAACGGCGAGGGAGAATTGACGGTTTACTATACTAAAGAACATGCGGAACAAATCAACACTGACTATATTGTGTATACAGGGCAAACAAAAGACAACAGCTTTGTTGAACCGTACAGATATGCGCGCTATAAAAACAGCCAGCTCATTGAAGAAGGCAGAGTAAGGAACGGAGAATTGATCAGCGATATGAGAAAAGCAGCCGGAGACCTTGCGTATGACACACTTGATGACGCGTTAGGCGACGGCATATTGGGCGGTTTGTTTGACATTATCGCTCCCGAATTTTACGACAGAAACGCCGAATAAACAATATAACGTTTACTAAAATATTAAGGAGATGTCACACATGAAATTTTTAAGACAAACAGCTTTTATCCTTGCCGCTGCTGTCACGCTGACCACGCTGACGTCATGCCAAGGCGATTATTCAAACTCTTCCGTTAAGCATGTGACGAATAAGGCGTACGCCTCAGACTACATGAACGGCAAATATACCGGTGACTGGAAAGGCGACCGTCCCGATGGCTACGGCGAGCTTATCATAAGCGACGACGAATATTATAAGGGAGAATGGGTACACGGCGTACTGTACGGACAGGGCGAGATAAGAAAAGTTTCCGACGACGGCGTATGGAAGTATTACAAGGGCGAGTGCGCAAGCAATTATCCGTCCGGCGAGGGTCAGATGCTGATGGGCATAGAAGGCGATCCGTACCTCATTGAGGTGGACGGCGATTTCGGCGACGAAAGCTCTCTGATGTATTTCGTAACCGACGAGAAAGGCAAGCTCATTGAGACAGGCGGCATCTGCAACGGCGGGTTTGTAAATTATGTTGATAATGACAGCGCTGACATTCCGTGGGTACACTATTCGGAAGAAGAAAAAATTTTTATGGATAATTTAGATGTGTATGCCGCGGAACATGCGGAAGAATTTGCGTCAAGCTATTCGGGCACGAAATTCTATGAAGAAAAGTATACCGCTAAGTATAATGAAATATATAATGATCTGTATGAAAATCATGTAAACATACATAAAGGCGAAGAGGATTACGGAAGATATTTCGGACAGACGGATGAAAACGGTCTTCCCAACGGTTACGGCTACTATGAGACGTACACCATATATAACGATGTAGCGAGCGGATTTCTTGCGTTCCGCAGCGTGCTCGGCAAATGGAAGGACGGGCATATCGACGGATACTACACAGAGGTGCAGAACATAAATACAACAAGCTACCGAGAGGACGGCTGCATGAGCGAGGGTAAGGGCGTGGGAGATTTTGTTTCCAGCCACGATGTGACAGCCTCAGACGGCGTAAACAGGATCACTGTAGTTACAATGAATCTGGACGAGGTCAACAGCTATCAGCTTTGTGATGACGGAGCCTACAGAACAGGCTACAGAAGAACGGATTATTATTTTGACGACGGCAGCTACGGCTTTCAGGAGGTCAGATACCGCAAGGACAGCAACGCTTCGGGCTATATGACCTATCTGGGCGAGCCTTGCGTGCGCGAGGGCTCATACTGCAATTACGATAAAGACGGAAATGTTATCGATTACGGCATACCTGAAAATAACGGCACCACCGAGGGCTGGCAATCGCTTGCTCCAAACTATAAGGATTTGTGGGACACAGTGCTGATCATCGGCGGTATAATGCTGGGAGGCTATGCGGCATATAAGGTATATTCATGGGCAAGCGCCCCCATTTTCAGTGAGGACGCAGGAGCTGCGAGAATGATCGAAAACGCAAGAGAATACAGAATAAGATCAACGGAGGACTACTTTGAAAGCAATGCGAAGCGCGATGAACTTCTGGATCAGGCCCGCAGCAAACGGGAGCAGGCAGAGCGCGAATCCGGTTACAGGCGGAACGATCTTCTGAACGATGCTGAAAAGCTCGAACGCGAAGCAGAGAGCCACTACAGAAGCATTTTCAGTTAAGATTTGCGTTTCTGCAGCGATTGCCGACAAAAGAGAATAAGGCAAAAATAAAGACTGCGCAGGATCCTGCGCAGTCTTTCAAATTTAACAGAATGCTTCTGTACCGCCCGTCTTTCGGACGGTTTTTTATTGTTTTACTTCTTAGCGCGAAGCGCGTTTGCCACGGCGATAAGACACACTCCCACGTCGGCGAAAACCGCCGCCCACATTGTGGTAAGTCCCAGCGCCGAAAGTATCAGCACCGCCGCCTTTACCGCAAGAGAGAACGCTATATTCTGCACGGCGATACCCTTTGTCTTTTTGGAAACGCGTATCGCCTCAATCAGCTTCGACGGTTCGTCGGTCATTATTACCGCGTCCGCAGCTTCAATAGCCGCGTCCGAACCGATACCGCCCATTGCAACGCCCGCGTCCGCACGCATGAGTACGGGTGCGTCGTTTATTCCGTCGCCAACAAAAACGGTCTTGTTTTTCTTCTTTTTGAGAGAATTCTTTTCGATTATCTCCTCAACAGCCTTTACCTTTCCGTCCGGAAGAAGCTCTGCGTGCCATTCGTCAAGACCAAGCTTTTTCGCCGTAACGTCTGCGGCGGACTGTCTGTCTCCCGTGAGCATGACGGTTCTGATACCCGCCTTTTTCAGCTCGGACACGGTTTTTTCCGCGTCCGATTTTATTTTGTCGGAAATAACCACAACGCCCTTATAGACACCGTTTTCCGCAACGAATATCAGCGTTCCCGCCGCTTCGACTGTAGGTATTTCCGCAACGCCGTTTTCGTCCATAAGCTTTTTATTTCCCGCAAGAATTGTCCTGCCGCTGGTAACGGCTTTAACTCCCCTGCCCGCAAGCTCGGTTATCTCCGCCTTTTCGGGAGTACCGCCGAAACGTCTCATTACAGCCGCTGCCGCAGGGTGGTTTGAAGCCTGTTCTGCTGCTGCCGCAAGCTTCAGAAGCTCCTCCTCGGAGCAATTAACGGGGATAATTTCGGTGATATCGAACGTGCCGTCGGTAAGAGTTCCAGTCTTGTCGAAGACCACAGTGCCGCAGTCAGCAAGCTGCTCCATGGTCACGCCGCCCTTGATGAGTATTCCCTTTGCGGACGCTCCGCCGATACCGCCGAAAAAGCTTAACGGTACGGAAATAACCAGCGCGCAGGGACAGGATACTACCAAGAATGAGAGCGCGCTGTAAATGTACCGCTGATCGTAGCCGCTTACTATTGTGGGAACTATGGCAAGAAGCAGCGCGGCGATTACCACGCAGGGAGTGTACCAGCGGGCAAAGCGGGTGATGAACTGTTCCGTTCTGGCCTTTTTCGCGGAGGCGTTTTCAACCATTTCGAGAATTTTCGTTACCGTGGATTCGCCGAAAGGCTTTGTTACCCGAACCTCGATAAGTCCGCTGAGATTGACGCAGCCGCTCATTACCTCGTCGCCCTCGGTAAGCTGGGCGGGAACGCTTTCTCCCGTAAGAGCGGAGGTGTCCGCGGTGGTACTTCCCGAAACGATAACGCCGTCCAGAGGAATTTTTTCACCCGCTTTGACAACGATTATATCGCCTGTCTCAACGGTTTCGGGAGGGACCTGCTCAACCTCTGCGCCACGCTTTACCGAAGCAATGTCGGGACGTATATCCATAAGGGACGAAACGCTTTTCCGCGACCGTCTTACGGCGCAGTCCTGCAAAGTCTCGCCGAGCTGATACAGTATCATAACCGCAACGCCCTCGGGGTACTCGCCGATACAGAATGCGCCAAGGGACGCTATTGCCATAAGAAAACATTCGTCAAAGGCGCTGCCGCGGATAATGTTTTTTCCCGCGGTGATAAGCACGTCGAGACCTATTATAAAGTACGCCGCAAGGAATATCCACAAAGCGTAGGCGCTTTCGCGGAAAATAAGTCCCACCGCGAAAACGACCGCCGACACCGCTATGCGAACAGCCATTACCCTTACGTCGGAATCCCCGTCCTCATCATCGTCGGCCATAGGCGCGGACGCGTTTTCAAGAAGCATTACCTCAACGTCGGGCTCCATTGACGCGGTAATTCTCTGCACCTCTTTAAGCACAGCCTCTCCGCTTTCGCTTGCGACGGTAAGGGAAAGCTTCTTCGCCATAAAGTTCATTCCCGCCTCTTTTACAAAGGGTATCTTTTCCGTTTCGGCGCGTATCTTTTCCGCGCAGTTGGGACAGTCCAGATTTTTCATATATAAAACCATTTCCATAATAATTCTCCTTTCAAGATTATTTTTGCACCTTTATCACACCGAAAGCCACAGGGACAAGTCCGCTTATTTTTGTGACCTTTACAGGTCCGCAGCCGCAGTCCTTAAGCATTTTTGTGTAGCTTTCCATAGTGTAGCAGGCAAAAGCTTTGTACCCTAAAAGCGTATAAATTTTTATCAGCGGGTTGCTGTTTTTAGCCATAAATGTGGGTACTATCACTCTGCCGCCGGGCTTTGTGACGCGGCATAATTCCTTTACGGCTTTTTCCGGCTCTTCAAGCAGGTGCAGGACGTTTCCCGCCATTGAAACGTCGTATGTATTATCCTCGTCGGGGAGAGAAAAAATATCCCGTTCGCCGAATGAAATATTTTTTATTCCCTTTTTCGCGGACTTTTTCCTTGCCCTTTCAAGCATTGGCATGGACATATCGGTGCATAAAACGTGTCCCGCCTTTTCAGCCGCCGCAACGGAAAGCTCTCCCGTTCCCGCCGCGCAGTCAAGGACGTTTGCGCCATGTGGGACAATGGATTTTATCCCCTCCAGCATACCCTTGTATGATTTTGAATCAAAGCTTTCCGCAAAGTCGTAAAGCCATGCTATTTTATCCCAGAATGTCATAAGTATCACCCCATTATTCCATAATATGCTCGAACGCCTGATCGAAGATAGTCTGTATGTGCTTATCCGCAAGTGAGTAGAACACCGTCTTGCCCTCGCGGCGGTACTTTACGAGACGCGCCTGCTTCAGCACCCGAAGCTGGTGGGATATAGCGGACTGGGTCATGTTAAGCACTCCCGCGATATCGCACACGCACATCTCGCTCTCGAACAGGGCGCAGATTATGCGTACTCTGGTGGAGTCCCCGAACACCTTGAAAAGCTCCGCAACGTCGTAGAGAAGCTCCTCGTCGGGAAGCTTTTCCGTCACTGCCTTTACTATATCGGGATTGGACGTTTCCTCGGCCGCCGCGGCTTTAAGCTCCTCGTCCACAGCGTCGGCGGCTGTATTTTTGTTATCTGCCATAATTTATCACTCCCTGAGATTATCATATGAATTATTGTTCATATGTATTATAAATCATTTGAGCATATATTTATACAGATAAAAAGTAAATTAAATATGTACAATATGTAAATTGCACAGGAATTGTAAAATAAACAAGCAGGTAGCAAAAAATTAATCAAATAGAAATAATTTTGTGCTAAACTGTAAAAAAGTATGCCTGCGCGTTTACACAGGCTGACGACCGTTTCCGACAAGCGTACGGAAACAACGCTTGCCGCACCGACCGAATGTAACAGGGAGATACTCCGAATGAAAAAAAATACCGAAAAGGATAAAAAAGCGCACGCCCATGAGTCGGACGACGACCGTCTGAACTGGCGGTATCAGGACAAACAGTACAACGAAAGCTTCAAAAAATGGCGCAGGGAGAAGCAAAATTCGGTGGGCTTCTACTTTGTGGCAAAGCCCGACAGGCTCACCTATCAGGACGGTCTGGGCTTCATCAACGATTACCCCGAAGCACGGGAGGCGAAGGCCTTCCGCAAGGTGCTTGCCGTTCTCGGACTGATACTTATTTACCATGCGACTGTTGACATTTTCTTTACCTATCTGCTTCCGTTTATTATGGAAAAAATGGGAATGAATATTTACTACAGCATTTTTTCGGGACAGCGCTACGGCAGCAGCGCCATTATAATGCTTCTGGATATCCTGTCTCAGGTACTGGGACGGGTCGTCCCGGCGGCTGTTCTCGTGAAACACCTTGAGATACCCCTTTCCGTAATACTTCCCACGAGCATAACCAATAAGTCCATGTTCAGATTTGCCGCCCCCGCTGCTCTGCTGGTCGCTTCGGTATGCTCGTTAATGTCGTATTTCTACGACAGGGTGCTTTCCGTTTTCAAGATCGACACCGAAAGCTCCTACGCAGTATCCGGCAGCGCGGAGGAAATAATGTACGCCGTAATTATCCATATCCTTATCATTCCGATAATAAGCGAGCTGTGTACCCACGGCGTGGTGCTCCAGCTTGTCAGACAGTTCGGCGACGGTACCGCACTGTTCTTCGCAAGCCTTATTATCGCCGCCTCGACCTATGATATTGTGCAGATGCCGTTTGCAGCGGTCACATCTTTTGTGGCGGGATATTTTATCATACGCACAGGCTCCGTGATAACGGGGATAATCATGCGCATAGTTACAAGAGCGTACATTTACGCGCTCTGCTGTATAAGATACTATACCGAGCCGCTGTACGGCACGACCGTTATGACCGCGTTCATATTCCTGACGCTTACGGTCGGACTTGTTTCGGTGATATGGTTCCTGTATAACCGCAGCGACCGCTTTACCATGACGATAAGACCGAGCTATATGTCTTTCAGCAGCAAAATACTTGAAGCGGCTACAAGCATACCCATAGTAATATGGATCGCAATGACGTTTCTCGTTACCGCGGTCAATATTAAATTTACATCATAGGCGGTGTTTATGCTTTGAAAAGCGATGAATACTATATGAGCATTGCCCTTACGCTTGCGGAGGAGGCCGCTGCCGACGGGGAAACTCCCGTAGGCGCTGTCGTTGTCCGCAGGGACGGCTTTATCGCGGGCAGAGGCAGAAACCGCCGCGAAAAGGGCAGGAACGCTCTTTACCACGCGGAGATACTTGCGGTAGACGAAGCCTGCCGTACCTTGGGAGGCTGGCGGCTGAACGGCTGCACGCTTTACGTTACCCTTGAACCGTGCATGATGTGCAGCGGGGCGATACTGGGCTCCCGTCTGGAAAGAGTGGTTTTCGGCGCGTATGACAAAACGGGAGAGACAACGCTGTCGGAGCTTGCGGGAAACCGCGTTTCCGTCACAGGCGGAGTATCGGAAGCAGAGTGCAGCGAATTGATGAAAAAATTTTTTGATAAACTGAGGAGTGAGCGGAAAATGTCCAAACTGAATTTTACCGAGGCGGTCACCGACGCGCAGATCGAAGCCGCGGCGGCTCTTGCGGACGAGATATGGCATGAGTTTTTCCCGTCGGTGC
>JAAVHL010000086.1 GCA_014799735.1 Ruminococcus sp. | reverse complement strand
TGTAATTTTTATACCGTTTATAACAGTGTCATATTGATATTCAAAGTCTTCTGCCGCAGGCTCAACAAATTCAATGACAGGTTCAGTTTCAGTCATTTCCGCTGTCGTTTTTTCTTCAGAAATAGTCGTTTCCTCCGGCTTAGCCGTCGTGGTTTCGTTTGTTTTTTCCGATGTGTCTGCGGCGACAATGTCAGTCTCTGCGTTTTTAGCGCTGTTTTCTCCGCAAGCTGAAAGGGATAATGCTACAGCCAGCACAGCCGCCAATAATGGTAATTTTTTCATAATACACCTCATATTATCCGTTATTAATTGCATTATACAAATCGTTCCAATTCGTATAATTATACTCGTTTCCCTTATATGTGATACTGAGTGCATCGCATTCGTCAAAAGCATTTTGAATATATGTAACGCTTTCAGGAATTACTAAATCCCTTAAGCTTTTACAGTACCAAAAAGTGTTATCAAGGCTCTCAACGCCTTCCGGAATTGTTATATCTTTAAGCTTGGCACAACCGCAAAATGCTAAACCGTCGATTTCCGTAACAGTTTTCGGGATATTTATGCTTTCAAGGCTTTCGCAATAGCCGAAAGCGCTTCCCGAAATACAAGTAACACTATCGGGAATTATAATTTCTTTAAGATTTTTGCATTTGTAAAATGCATCAAAGCTAATTTTTTTAACGCCATTGGGAACGGTTATACTTTCAAGGCTTTCGCAGCCATAAAAATCACCAAATTCCTCCCATGTAACGTTTTCGGGGAATGTAACGCTTTTTAAGTTTTTGCACTCACCGAATACGCCGTAGTTAGTGCCGTACACTCCATCTTCCCCTGAGCTCCAATTTATAACGCTGCTCGGAATTACAATGCTTTCAAGGTTTGTGCAGCCTCTGAATGCTTGTTTACCGATCGTAGTAACACTATCCGGAATTATTACATTTTTAAGTCCCGTGCTTTTGCTGAACGCTCTTACACCGATTTCTGTAACACTATTTGGAATTTCAACTTGTTTTAAGCTTTTACCTGCAAAACTGCCTTTACCACTTGTAATTTGTACAACAGGATCTCCGTCAATTTCAGCCGGGATACGAATAGCCTCGGCTGAACCTGTATATCTGCTGACTTTTATACCTTTTATTGCTGCGTCGTAAGTATATATAAGCTCATCTGCCGAAGGCTCAACAAATTCAACAGCGGGTTCTGTTGTGGTGGTCTCCTCCGTTGTTGTTTCCTCGGGGACGGTGTTTTCCTCCTGTTTCGCCGCGGTGGTCTCGTCCTTAACGGCTTCCGTCTTAGCGGTTGTGACAGCGTCGGCTTCGGCAGCTTCTCCGCTTCCCGAACCGCAGGCGGCAAGCGACAAAGCCATTGCTATCGCGGCTGTAAGGGCGGCAAATTTTTTTAACTTCATGATATTAACTCCTTTGTTGTAGATTTATGTAAAAACATACCGATAAATATTGTACAGGAATTTGTAAATAAAGTGTTGAATAGATTGTTTTTTTTTGACAGACTGTTAACAAATTTGGCAACGATTACAAACTGTGGCTATAAAAATTTTTCCCAACAAAATTAAAAATCGGCTATACAAATTGATTGAAATATGTTATAATGAAATATATATACGATAAAAGGAGGACTGCGGCTTATGAAGCTCGCAGAAAAATTCGGCGGGGTCTTTAGCAGGGATAAGTTCGACGCCGGCTTCAGAAATGCACTGAAACGGCGGCAGTTCAGCGTCGTTTCAAAAAAGGACGAAAATCTGTACGAGGTGTCCAACGGCACGGTGGTGTTTACGGTGGACGTGGGCGAAGCGCGGGCGGCATATGAGAAAAACCGCTCCGACGAGGAGCTTGACAGACTGATAAACCGTCTGGAGCACGACTGCCTGACAAAGGGCAGAATGGTGTCCTTTACCAACGGTCAGGAGTTCCTGCGCCTGCTTGTCATGCGGGAAAAGGACGTTACCCCCGATATGATAAGCGCGGACTTTGTGGAGGGTCTGAAAAAGGTGGCGGTCTATACGCCCGACGATGAGATAATCCACTTCCTTGACGAGGATACCCTCAAAAGGTGGGGAGTTCCCCGTGAGGTGGTCTTTTCGGTGGCGGACAGAAATATGTGCAAGATACTTTCAAAAGCCGAGATAAACGAGGAGACCCTCACCGAAAGCGTTACGGCTCTGGAGTTCCAGATAGCCTCTCCCGCCTTTTGCAGCTCGCTTATCCTGTGCAACGAGTTCAGATCGGCGGTGTACGAAAAGCTTGGGGCGAAGTTTCTGGTTGTTGCGCCGTCGCGGGAAAACCTGCTGGTGCTGAAAAATATTACCAACAACATTTTAGAGGGACTTGGCACGGTCATTCTCAGCGACTACAGAAAAGCGAAAAATCCTCTTACCACGGACGTTCTGCTGTTCACTCCGCAGGATATCCAGATAGCGGGACATTTTTCCATCGGTCGGGACGAGGACGCACGCAGTGCAGAACAAAAGAGCGAAGCCGCGGTACAGAGCGCGGAAAGCCCGTGACCCTATAGTGTGAAAGGAGTACATATGGCAAAGTTCAGATACGATAAAAAAAAGAAAAGACCTCTTGTAAAAAGAATACTGATATTAATTATTGCGGTGGCTATTTTTCTGGGTATAATCATAATGGCTATCCCCACAAGAGCGGAGGAAAGTACCGAAAACCTTACGGTGCAGTCCTTTGAGACGGGAAAGCTTGCGGACGCTATCAGCGAAGCCGCAGACGGCACGGACTACAATTTCATAAAGAATATCGCGGTGCTGTCAGGTACGCTGAACGCAGAGGATTACAATGCGCTTACGGCTATACCCAATCTGGAGATAGTCGAGCTTGCGGGTACGGAGACCGAAGGCGGGATAATTCCCGAAAACGCCCTGCCCTCCCGCAATCAGCTTACGGTGCTGACCCTGCCGAAAAATACCGTCGAGATAGGCAAAAATGCTTTTTCGAGCAACAGAAAGCTTGTCAAGGTCTTGATGCCCGCAACCGTTACAAAAATTGACGACTACGCCTTTGCCGCCTGCGAGGCGCTGGAGGAAGTCCCCGTATCGGCGGCTGTGACCTATATCGGTGAGGGCGCGTTTCAGGACTGCAAGGCGATAACCGAATTTGTTATCCCCGCGGGGATATCGGAGCTGTACCCCAACACCTTCAGCAAGTGCGGCTTTGAGAGCATTTCGATAGGTCCGGACGTGAAAAAGATAGGCGGCAGCGTTTTTGCCGACTGCAATAATCTTAAAGATATCTACGCTTACGGCGAGGAGGCTCCCGCTCTGGACAGCGACGTTTTCCGCAACGTAAGCGCGGCGGTGCATTGCTATGAGGATTCCGCCGAAAGCTACAAAAGCTGGAAGCAGAACAATATCACCATTGCGGCCGACCTTACGGGGGAGTATTCCCTAAAGGCGGAGATATCCGCAGAGAACAGCGAGACCTATGAAGCGGCTGCCGCAGAAACCGAGGCAGAGAATGACGAGCCTCAGACGGATGTCTCCGAGGCTGAGGCTGTTCCCGTTCAGGGACAAACCGACACTCAGTCTGTTCAGCCCGCTCAGTCCGCACAGTCGGGCGGTCTCAGCGTGGGCGTTGTGATAGTAATTGTGGTAATGGCTATGATCATTGCGGTTCTTGCGACTGTTCTGATCATGATGAAAAAAGGCGGTAAAATCTGATGGAGGACGCGGCGGAAAAAATTTTCCGCATACTGAAAAAGCATGGCGAGATTTTCCTTTTGTGGCTGCTGTGCGTTGTTTCGATATCGGCGTCGCTGTATATCTACACGGAAAACGCCATAGACATTTATATTATAGCGGGAGCTGCCGCGGCTGCGGGACTGATAAAATTTTTTGACTTTTTACGCAGCAAAAAGCTCGGAGGTCTTATATACTTCGGCACGCTGATCACCTTGGGCATGATCGTTCCGTCTGTGTTTGTGGGCGGAGCTTGGGAGGACAGATTTGCGTTTATAAGATGGTTTTTCTCGGGCGCGCAGGCTGAAGAGACCCGCGTCAGCTTTATGCTGACACTTATGCCGATGATGACCTTTTTCCTTGCGTCGGCGTATTATTATTTTACGAGAATAATCTACCGCTCCTCAATGCTTGCGCTGGTATCGCTGATACCCTTTGCGCTGGCGGTAAAGGCGGCGGCGGTTCTGCCGTTTGCGTATGCGGCGGCGATAGCGTCCGTAAACCTGATATTCTTTATTATCGACGGACGGAAAAGACTGCTTAAAGGTTCGTCCGAAAAAAGCGCGGCAGGCTCGGCGGCAACGGTCTATACGGATTTTGCCATAGCGGCGGTACTGCTTGCTCTGATCGCTCCCAAGCCTGAGGAGACGCCTTATTATGAAAAATTTGAGGCGGCGGTAAGTATGTTCAGCTTCGGCGGCAGCGGCGAGACCGAGTATCAGGGCGAGTACACGCAGGCTTCGGGACGCGTTGACGAGCTTTTAAGAGGCGAAAGCATACTGCTGTATATTGTCAGCTCGTCCGAGACAACATATATGAAGACACAGGTCTTCAACGACTACGACAGTGAAACGGGACTTTGGACAAATCCCGACGATACTGTATACGGCAGCAAGTCATGGCAGGAGGACGCACATCTGCTCAGCTTTGAAAAGCTTTCCTCGGCTGTGAAGCTGGCGGACGAAATGATAAGGGCGGAGGCTGAGGAATACGGCTATCTTGACGAGGAGGATATGCTGTTCAGCGAGTACCCTTGGGCGGAACAGATCGCGGAGGTCACAGACTATCAGAGCTACAGCATTGTTTATGCCCAGAACTTTCCCGCGGTGTATGTTCCCGCTCCTCTGAGAACCACCGAGGTCAGCATATCCGACAGCAGGGTCTCATGGATCGCACGTTCCGACGCGGGTGAGGTTTTCACAAATATGGCGCTGCTTGCTCCTAACTTGAACTATACGGTAAGGTACTACAGCGAAAGAACTCTGAGCAGTCTTATGGAAAGCGGGCTGTGCGATATAAGCGCGGAGGAATGGGGTGATTTCCTTTGGGACGCGATATGGTACATAGACGGCGATTCCGAGGAATATTCCGTTCTGCGCGAATTCAGAAAGGAAAGTGTTCTTGCAGAACAGTACAAGGAAGACCATACGACGGAGGTATCGGCGGAGATACAGGCTCTTGCCGACGAGCTGACGGCGGGTCTGGAGTACGATTACCAAAAGGCAAAGGCTATCGAGAATTATTTTACGGGCGGAAGCTTCCGGTACGACCTTGGCTTCGAGCCGCCCGAGGGAATGGATACTCCCGAATATTTTCTGTTTGAAAGCAGGACAGGAATATGCTCCGATTATGCGCGCGCCTATGTTCTGCTGGCAAGAGCGGCGGGACTTACGGCAAGATACGCGGAGGGCTTTGTTCCGCAGCCGTCTCCCGAAACAGAGGGAACTTATTTCATTTACAGCGATAACGCTCACGCCTATCCCGAGGTATATATTCCCGTGGCGGGCTGGACAAGGTTTGAGCCTACTCCCGCGGGCTATATAGGTTCGGGAGGAAACGGCGCGTCCGGGGACGAGGACAGCGATTATACCGCGGCTATCCTTACGGCGGCAGTTTTTGCGGTGGGATTCGGAATATTTATAGTTCTTGTACTGATCTCTCCAAAGATCGCGGAGGGCGTGTTCAGGCTCAGAGCGAAGCGCGCGGACTGCGGAAAAGGCGTTATCATGCTGTACAACAGGTATATTAAAAATGCGGAGCGACGATTCGGCGAAAGCTTTGCGGCGTTTACCCCCGAGCAGATGGAGCGCTTTGCGGACGAAACCACGGGACAAAGCCTTGACCCGCTGACAAGCCCGTTTACAAGGGCTTGCTACGGCGGCGGCGAGATAGACAGGGACGCGTTCGGCAAAGCGTTTGAGTGCTACAAGGCTCAGGCAAAGGCAATGAAAAAGGCACGGAAAAACAGCAAACGGCAAAATACCGAAAAAAACTAAACGGAGGTCTGACAATGACTGCATTGATAACGGGAGCAAGCTCCGGAATAGGCAGAGACATAGCGCGAAAGCTGGGCAAAATGGGTATACGGCTGATAATTTCGGGAAGAGACAGGGAGCGGCTGGAGGCTCTCAGGCAGGAGATAGGCGCAAGACGGGTAAAGGTCATTGCCGCAGATATTTCCCACCGCGGAGAATGCCTGAGGCTGTACAGGGAGGCGTCCGCTTACGGCGTGGATATCCTTGTGAACAACGCAGGCTTCGGGCTGTTCGGAAAGTTCAGCGTCACCGAGCTGGAGCGGGAGCTTGACATGATAGACGTGAATATCGGAGCGGTACACATTCTTACCAAGCTTTTCCTGCGTGACTTTTCCGCACGGGACAAGGGCTATATCCTGAACGTGGCTTCGATTGCGGGCTTTATGCCGGGGCCGCTTATGTCCACCTATTACGCGTCCAAAAATTATGTGGTAAGGCTTACGGAAGCGATACACGAAGAGCTTCGCTTTCAGCACAGCAGGGTTTATATCGGAGCGTTCTGTCCCGGGCCCGTTGATACCCAGTTCAACAGCACGGCGGGAGTAAAATTTGCGCTCAAGGGCATTTCAAGCGAATATGCGGCGGAATGCGCAGTCAAGGGTATGTTTGCCCGTAAAATGCTGATAACGCCTACGCTGTCCGTCAAGGCAGCAATAGTTGCTTCAAGATTTCTTCCCGACTCTGCCGTTGCGTTTGCGGCGCGGCTTGTGCAGTCGCAAAAGGTATAAAGGACAAAACAAAAAGACCTTTCCGGAACAGTTCGGAAAGGTCTTTTCAGTTGTAATTGATTATAAAGGTAAGTATGCGGTACTGTCCGTAGTAATCCGTCCATTGCAGACCGATATTTTCCTTGCACTCGGCGTTCACACGCTCTATTACGGAGGTAAACAGCTTCTCGTTGCTCAGGTCTGCCAGAGAGGACAGATAAAGGTCGGTAGTGGAGAACTTTACCATTGCGCTGGTTTTGCGGTTTCTTACCGCGTCCATAATGGCGTTTTCCGCAGCGACAAGAAGCTCGCCGTCCTTGGTAACGTCCGCACCCTCCCGCACGAAATAGTTTTCCTCCGTGCCGTAAGCCTTTGGCGGCTCGGCGGGATAATCCACAATGGTATGATTGTTCTTGATCACGGAGTCCGTTACCATAAAGTACTGATACAAAATAACGTCGGGGTATTCCTTGTGCAGCTCATCGTCGGGCTTGTCCCAGGTCACGTCCACATGATACCAGTTTCCGCCGAGCTTGACCATGTTCCACATATGGGGGACGGTGGTTTTTCCCGTAACGATCACATTTTCTATACCCGCAAGGTTGCACAGATAGGAAAACGCTTTTGTGTAGCCTTCGCACAAAGCTTTTTTTCGCACAAGCGCCCCGTAAATAGTGTCGGCGTACTCGTCCTCGGGGTCGGACTCACAGTTAAGCACAAGGTAGTCGTGAAAAAATTTCAGCTTTTCGTAGTCGTCCATATCGGGCTTGAGCCGAGATATGATATCCTTTGCGGCTCTTTCGGCAGCAATGTTCATACTGCTTATTTCGTCGGCGGTAAGGCGGTAATAGAAGCTTACCTCAAACGCCTGCTTTGCGGTGGCGTAGTCAAGCCGCCAGGTGGAAATATGGTTGAAGGAGAGCTGTTCAAGGCGGATCGTTTCGAGTATCCTTCCGTATACGTTGGAGTCTACGGGAAGTGTTACCGCATCCTTGAGCCTTCCGAGACTTTTTACTGTATCATCATAGATATCACGTTCCTCATCGGTAAGGGCGTATGTCCTGTAGTAATCGGTCTCCATGCCGTCGGGAATGTAGAAATCCGCGCTGTTGTTTTTTTTGCTTTCGGGAGGTGTGACCACACCCGAATCCAGGAGCGATCCTCCCGAATAAATATGATATTCAACGTTTTGATTGTCCGAGCAGCCGGACGCAAAAAGACACAGAACAAGCGCGGCTGCCGCATATTTAAGTTTTCGCAAGTACTGTGCCTCCCGAACGGTCGGCGGGCGGGAGCTCAGGCCGTCTTATACAATGTCCGAACCCGTCCGACTGTAGTATTAACGGATATCAGCCGCGCTGAAAGGTCAGTAGTATTCCGGAAACAGCTTGATGACCAGAGATGTAGCGTCGTAGCTGAAGTTGACCACCGAGGTGTTGTATTTGTTTTTCGCATCCTCATACGCCTCGTCGTAGATATCCAGAGCCTGCTTGCTGGAGCTGTCAAACAGATTGAATACGGCTTCGTCGTATATGTCCTTGTCGGCGCATTTTACCTGCACGGGTGAGGTTTTGTCCTTTGCGCACTCGATAAGACCGTCGCGGAGCAGTATGCGCGCTTCCGTCCAGCTTTCGGCTACAAGATTGTTTTTTACGAAATAATTGCAGTCGTCGGAATTTGCCTCTGGGTACTTATAGCTCTGTTCGTAGACGGTTCGGCTTGCCGTCAGCATTTTGTCCGTTACGCAGAAATAGTCGTATCTGACATAAGACGTGTCGGCTGAATTCGATACGGCGTAGGTTATGTCTATATTGTACCATTTTCCGTCGATCTTGACCTTGTTCCACATATGGGGAGTGCCGTCCGCGTCGCCGGTAACGGTAACGGTCTCGATGCCCACCTTGCTGCAAAGGTAGGAAAACGCTTTTGAGAAGCCGCCGCAAATAGCTTTCTTATCCACAAAAACTCCGTATATGTCGCGGCAGTTTGCCGCATTTTCGTCGTACTCGACTGTAGACGCCAGCACGTCATGAAAAAGCTTCACCTTGTCGTAGTCGGTCATATTCGCGGTGACCATACCGAGAATACTGTTTACCTCCGCGTCGATCTCGCCCTGCATTTTTTCGATAACGCTGTTGTTATATTTGTAGAACAGCTTTGCGTTGGCAAGCTGTTTGGTGCTGGAGTTGACGGCGTACTGCATTTTTTTGTCAATATAGAACAGCGACGGTTCGTCGTCGTATATGATCTGATAAATGTCGCAGTATTCATCGGAGGTAACGCTGTTGTCCGCGGAAAAATTAATAGTGCTTCCGTATTTTTCCGCCGTGCTTATTATTTGGTCGTAAACAAATTTATGCTTTTCGTCGAGGAAGCGGTAGCTGTAGGGTCGGTTCAGATCGGAGGCGGAGGGGGTACCCACCGTACTTGTTTCCGTGTCCAGAAAGCCTGTGGTTTCCGAAGCAGTGCTTGATGAGCTTACCGAGGACGATCCCGTACTGTCGGACGAAGCTGTCGCCGCCGAAGCCGAAGTCGCTGCCGAAAAGGAGAAGCTTGAAGAAGCGCTTGTCTGGGTCGCCAAATTTACGGGAGTGGTGCTGGTAAATTCTGAGATCGGAACGTTGGGAACTCCCGAAACCGTTGAAGCTTCCGAATCGGTGTCGGCGGAGCGTTCCGAGGAGACAGTTGTAGCAAGCTCGGGGTCGGGCTCCGAATAGGCTGTGCGCTTTGTGGATTCAGAAGTAGGTATTATTATCGGGTCGCTGCTATCTTCCGTCTCCTCAGTAAGGTATACTGCCGTGGGACGGGAGCTTTCCGTTTCCGCGGAGGGAAGAGTGTCCTCCCAATAGGCGGAGCTTCCGTTGTTATAGCAGCCTGTCGTCAGCGCAGCGCAGACGGCAGCCGCGGCTGTAAGGCAAATAATGGATTTGCGTCTGGGTTTGTATTCCCGCATCGGCTGCACCTCTTTCAGGTAAAAATTATTCCTCCGGGTCTGACTCATAGATAAGCGATATATGGATTATCCGCATATCGTCGTTGTTGTGCTTGTATGCTGAACGGATATGAGTTCCGCAGCTTCCGTTTATGTCCTCGATAATGTCCTTAAGCTCCTTGCTGTCAAAAAGCCGCGCCATAGCGGCAAAATAGGCATTTTCGGAGGAGAAGCGTATTTCCGCCTCACGCTTTCCCGCCAGCCCCGCAGATTTTATCTGTTCCGTCAGAGCGGCTGTGCCGTCGGCGGCCGTGTCAAAGACCAGTCCCTTTGCGGCAAAATAGTTCATATCGTCGCTTTCGCAGGAGGTAAGACCGCTGCAAAGGTCGCTGGGGAAATGGGTCTTTTCTTCGATCTCGCTGTCCTTTACCAGAAGATAGTCATGCCGGACAAAGCCGGGGTCGTTTCTGCTCAGGATAGGATCGTCCCATGTACAGTCCACGTTATACCATCTGCCGTTCAGCAGCACCTTGTTCCATGCGTGGGAAATGCCGTCCTTTGTCTGACCGAAGGCCGTGTAATTTGGTATCCCAGCCTTGTCGCAGAGAGCGGTCATTGCCGCGGCGTAGCCCTCGCACTGACCGTATCCCGTTACAAGAACTCCGTAAGCCGAATTGATATGCTCGGCGGAATCGCTGAAAGAGCAGGTCGTTGCGATTTTGTCGTGGAAATACACGACCTTGTCGAAATCGGACGCGTCGTCGGGAAGCTCTCCTATTATCGTCGAGGCGGCGATATCAAGCTCCGCGCGCTTTGCTTCCGCGTCGCTTTTGCTGTACAGATAGTGCAGGCTCAGCACCGATATCTCGCTTTCGGGAGCGTAGAAAAGGTTGCTCAGCCAGAAATACCTGCGTTCCTGTGAATAGACCAGTCTGTATATTTTGCTTGCCGTATCCCGCGAGATAGGAGGGTTAAACGATACCGTATCCCTGAAATCCGCCACGGCGGCTTCAATCTTGTCATAGACCGCCTTTTCTTCCTCCGAAAGGGAGGCGTACACAGGCGAGACAAATTCCTCGTCCGAGGGATATCCGTAATAATTGTTGGCGTCAGCCGTAGTCCCCGCGGGCTCTTCGGCTACCCTCCTGCATGAGGACAGCACGAGAGCCGCGCAGAGAACGGAGACGGCAAATATTGTTTTTTTCATAAAAGCACCAAAAATTAGTTATAGATAACGTCGAACTCGATCACCAACAGATTTTCGTTGCATTCGTCGCTGACGCCCTTAACTCCCGAAAAGCCCTTTGCATAGCCGTTATAGTCATTTCTGGCGTCGTAGACTTGCTTGTAAACGTCCTTGGAGCTTACCGCGATCTGTGCGGTTCTGGAGCCGTCCTTGGCAGCTCTTTCGATCTCAGCCCTTATCGCCTTGTCAGCGGAATCAAAGTCGCTGTAAACAAGACCGTTTGTAACGAAATAGTTCTTGTCGTTGCTTACGCAGGCGGGAGGCGTGAAATATGTGATGTAGTTGCCGTTGGAAAGCTTTTTCTGACCGACGTGCATATGTGTAAGGTTATGAATGCCGCTGTCGGGAACAAGGAAGAAGTTGTAGCGGATATTCTTGTAGTTGGGGGTATTCAGGATCGGGTCGTCCCACGTTGCGTCCAGATTGTACCATTTTCCGTCAACGTCCACAACGTTCCACGCGTGGGTCTGACCGGTAGAGGTCTCGCCGGTTACGACCATGCTTACGATACCCGCCCTGTCGCAGAGGTACTGCATAGCCTTTGCGTAGCCTGCGCACTGGATATTTCCCTGCGCTTCGCCGCTTCCGAGGGCGTTGTAAATGGTGGAGTTGTAATTTGTAAGCTCTTCCTTGAGCTCGAATGTGGAGTTAAGTACAAGATAGTCGTGGAAAACCTTGAGCTTTTCAAAGGTCGTGGACTTTCCGTTCGCTTCGGCAACAAGCTTGTCGGCAACGGCGTCAATGGACTTCTGCATATCGTTGATAACGGAGGCGTCCTTAGTGAGGTAGTAAAGCTTGCCGACCTTAAGCTTTGCGTTCATGTAGAACAGACGGGGCTCCTGCATATAAACAAGACCGTATATCTTTGACCATTCCTCAAGGGAGTAAGCGTCCTCTTCGCAGATCTTGTAGCGCAGTCCCTCTATTCCCGCAACGATCTCGTCGTAAAGCTTTTTCTCCTCGGCGGTAAGGGTGGAGTAGCCGTATCTTTCGGTATTGGTCGAGGGGATGTTCAGCTGAGGAGCTGCCGTTGTGGCAGCTGTCATAGCGTTGAGGATATCGTCCTCGCTTAGAGTATCTGTGGGAAGGGGTTCGGTATGGGCAGGTTCGGTAAGAACGTTTCCGTTAGCGCCCGTGACCGCCTCGCCGTTTTCGTCGGTAACGATCACGCCCGAGGCAGTCTCCTGAGGCTCGGAGCCGTCCGCAGCGCCGTCACCGCCTATTACGTTTACAGAAGCGGAGACCTCTCCGCTGCCTCCGTCCTCGCTGCTGCATCCTGCAGCGCAGATTGTCAGTGCGGCGGCAATCGCCAGTACGGAATAAAATTTTTTAGATTTCAGCATAGTTTTTATTTCCTTTCAGTGTTCTTGCTTATTTTACGGATACCGCTTATCCGAGCGGTCATTTACGAATACGGGGGCTGAGGGTAGAAAACGTTATTCGACCCCCGCCCCGTGTATTTGATCTTTAGTCGTTGTACGCTATATCGTACTCCACAACGAGGATATCCTCGGTGAGGTAGGTCTGCTGTACAAGATTCTTTACGCTGCTGTCTTTCTTCTTAGCGTAATCCTGGAAAGCCTTCCAGTACTTCTTGTCGCGGAGGGTTTCCCAAAGGTCGTGGTCTGTTACCCTTATGTGAGCAACGTTCTTGCCCGCCGATACAGCCGCGTCGATCTCGGCATACATAGCCTGAGTTGCGGATTCAAGGTCGCTGTATTCTTTATTGTAAGCCTTAAAGTAGTAGCACGCCGTCTTTGTGCAGGCAGGAGGATTGTACAGCTTGATACGGTTTCCGTTTCCTCTTGCAACGGTGCTGACGTTGAGGTGGCTGTTTTTGATCATGTCATCGTTTGCAAGGAAGAACAGGTAGCGCACATAGCTGCTTCTGCCGTAGTTGTTCATCGGGTCGCCCCATGTTGTATCGAGAATATAGTAGCCGTTGTCGCAGTAAACAACGTTCCATGCGTGAGTGCTGCCCTCGGTGTTGTTGCCTGTTACGACCATGCATTCGATACCGGCAATGTCGCAGAGGTAAAGGACTGTCTTTGCGTAGCCCTGACACTGAAGCTCTCCGCCGTCTGTAAGGCCGTTGTAGATACCGCAGGTTCTGTAGTTGCCCTGAAGGCTGAATGTATTGTGGGTGATAACCCAGTCGTAAATAACCTTAAGTCTGCTTACTGTGCTTGAATAGCCGTTCACCTTGCTCATAATATCGCTTACGGTGGCGTCTATTTCTTTCTGAGCGGAAGCCGCCTGTGAGGCAGTAAGGTCGTATTGGAGGTTGAGCATACCGCCCAGCGCAACGGGAACGATATTTGACATCCAGAAAAGCTGGGGCTCCTGATTGTAGACGAGGGCGTACACCTTAACGATATCGTCCGAAGAGAGCGAGGAGGGGATATCTACCTGAGTGTAGAAGTTTTCGGCAGCCTCAACGATATCGGCGTAAAGCTGCTGCTCGGCGCTGTTGAGCTGCTGATAGGGGTATCTGTCCTTGTAGCTCTTGGTGTAGGAAGCGTTTACAATAGATGTATTGGACGGCTTCTTTGTAGTCTCTTCGGGAGTTTCTGTTTTCTTGGGAGCGGTGGTGGTCGCCTGAGTAGCCTCAGTGGGCTTCTGGTCGGTAACGTAATCGGAGTGGATAAATGTGCCGTCCGCAAGCTTGTAGTAGCCCGTATCGGTTGCGGCAACGATGTTGATCTTCTGACCTACGTCGTATTTCTTAACGGATTCCGAACCTACGATAGCCTGAGTTCTGGAGTAGCAGGAGGTCTTTATGTAAAGGGTCTCGCTGATCTCGGTCTCGTTCCAGGCCTTTGCGGCTGCTGTGGAAGCGGTTGCCGCCGTGGCTTCGGTGGAAGCTGCGGTGGTAGTTTCCGTCTCGCTTGTCTCAGTTTCGCTTTCCGAGGTCGTATCCTCCGTAGTAGTCTCCTCGGGAACCGTGGTAGTTTCCGTGGTTGTCTCCTCTGTCTCGGACTCTGTAGTCATCTGAGTGAGGGACATAGACGAGCTGTCGCCGCCCACATCGGGAAGTCCCGCGGAATCCTCGTTGGTTTTCTTACAGCCGGCAAGCATTGTCGCCGTCATTAAGAATGCAAGGATCAGACTAATTTTTTTCTTCATTTTGCATACTCTCCTTTTCTTCGCTTGTTACAGTATCCTTGATAATTTTTGCCTTGATCTTGGTAATACACCGGTCCTCGGTAAGCAGGACGGTGAAAAGCACTCCGCCGTATTCGGCAGAGGGATTTTCGTTTTCTTCGGGTATGCGTCCCAGAAGCTCGGCGATAAAGCCGTTCATTGTGTCGAAGCCGTTTTCCTCGGGAAGCTCTATCCCGAAAACGGGAAGTATCTCCTCGGGGTCGGCATTGCCCGCGATAACGTAGGTGTCCTCGGAAATTTCGGTAAGCGCGGCTTCTTCCTCGTCGTACTCGTCCTGAATATTTCCGACTATCCTCTCGACTATATCCTCCATTGTCACCAGACCCGCCGTTCCGCCGTACTCGTCAACAACGGCAGCCATCTGCATTTTTTCTGACGTGAGCCGCTTGAAAGCTTCTCCGCAGGGGACGGATTCGGGAAGATATATGATATCCCGCATAAAGCTTTTCGCCTCGGTATCCTCCGCGGATTCGGAGCCTACCAGACAGAGCAGGTCTTTAACGCAGATCATTCCCGCGATATGGTCGATAGTTTCCTCGTAGACTGGTATCCGTGAAAAGCCGCTTCCTATGGCGGCGTTCACAACCTCCGGCACCCTTGCGGACATTTCCACCGCAATGATATCGGTACGGTGGGTCATTATATCCGAAACGGTAAGGTCGTCAAACTCGAAAACATTGTTTATCATTTCCCTCTGGGATTCCTCAATAACGCCCGTTTCGTTACCCGCGTCCACCATCATGAGTATTTCTTCCTCGGTGACGATATCGGGCTCGCTGCCGTTTTTCGCTCCGAAAAGCGGGGCAAGCAGCCTTGTGAGCAGGGAGGACAGCGCGGTAAGCGGCGTAAGGACTGTCACCAAAAGCTTTACAAATGGTGCGCAGAAAACCGCAAACTTCTCGCTTTTCGCTGCGGGCAGCCTTTTGGGTATGCCCTCGCAGAAAGAAGTAAATACCACCACCGTGACTATCATTATAAGCAGCGCGGCAATAACGTCCGCAAGGGGGTCGCTGTAAGCCGCTGCCTCGGCAGCTTCGCCGTTTACAAGACGGAACACAAGTCCCGACAGAGGCGCGAGAAAGAATATCATTGCCAGATAAGCGGCCGCAATGCCCGTAAGCGTTCTGTTTACGGAAAACGCCGTCATAAGACGCGCGGGCTTTTCCGTCATATCGGCAAGAAGCTTCTCCCGCTTTGATTTTTCGGAATTTTTAAGCTTCCGCCAGTCTGTCTCGGTCACAGCCGATTCGCATACGGTGCAGAAACCTTTATATAGTATGACTGCAAGAATAATAAGACTTCGGGGGTACCCGTCGGACTCCATAATCAACTTCCTTTCGGACGATCGTTTTGTGTGCAGCTCAAAAAGCACAAACTGACACATTAAAAATTATACAACAAACCGACAAAAAAGTCAAGGAGATTACTACAGCCAATTATTATGAAAAATGACCGTAAAATCCGCTGATTTTTGGTGTGTTTGCGACATTTTCACACCGCTCGGACATATCTGTAACCGAAGCTTAAATAATGTAAACGCTTTGTAACCGATTTTGCCGCGGGTCTGCCGCCGTGTCCTTATCAATCCAAGCCGCCGCCATTTTTGATTCCAAAAAATTCCTCCGCTTTTTTTACATCTATCCCGCGTATGCGGTGCTTGGAGGCGCGTTCGCCGCGGCTGTAGACCCACACGTCGCAAGTGCCGTTAAAGCGCTGAAAGATCGTGCGGGACAGTCTGACATAGGCTATCCTGCTTTTCGGCACGATGACTGTGTGGAACTGGGAAAACTTACAGTACTTCAATGTAATGGTATCGCTTCCGAAGCCGATGCCTGTGGTAAATTTTGCCGTTATTTTTACCGCGATAAGGTACAGCGACGGTATCTCTCCCATTATCAGCAGAAATTTCACAATGCCGCTCCATGCAGGAAAAAACCGTGCCGCGGTAACCGCCCCCACGGGAAGCAGAACTGCGGAAAGCAGCGGTCCCCAGAGAAACGGCAGTATATAAGACGGCTTCGGCTTCAAGGAAATATTACTCAGAGTAAAGCTTGGCAGCATCATCTGCATTGTACTCATGACACGCTTTTTCGTTGTTACAGGAACGAAAACAGGTATCTCGTTCTTGGACTTCCCGTAGCCCGTGCAGCTGACGTGAACGGACATCACGCGGCATATTTTCATAAGCAGGTTCTGCCGCAGATCGGCGCAGTTTACCTTGGAAATATTTACATAATATTTCCATTTTGAAAAGAAGCCGTTCCGCACCGTAATATCGTTGCCGCACCGCTGTATGCGGAAGTTGATATGCCTCAGCAGATTGGAAACAAAGGAAAATCCCCAGCCTAGCGCAAATATCAGCGTCAGCGCGACTGCGGCAGGGGTAACTCCCGAAATGATCTTTTGCATGAATTCGGTAACGCCGCTCACAGCGTTCAGGAACTGCTCCTCAAGCTGATTTCCAACTATGCGGCTTCCCTGAATGAACAGCGTGCCGAGGAAGATCACGCCCGAAAGCGTTGAGGAAAATACCAGCGAAAAGAAAACAAGATCAGCTTTAGAGGCGCGGTATGAGAATTTTGCATTTGTTGACGAGCTTGGAATATTATTGTAAATTTTTGTATAATCGGTTAATTTCATGATAAGCTCCGCGTCGGCTTTTTTGCCCTGCTCCAGAGTTGAATGGGAGTCCGAGTCGAGAGCGACAGTTACCGCGCGTATGGGACGAAGCCACATGGAACGTGCGGCGGAAGCGCAGGCTACCGCAGAATAGGGTATGGTAAATTCGTTCCTCAGAAACACGCCGTGGGAAATAAAAATTCCTTTCTCCCCCACCTCAAAGCGCACAAAGTACCACCTTAAAACCGCGAAGCCGATCATAAGCAAAATTACTATCAGATCCCAGTACGCGCCCTGAAGCCAGTGGTAAAAATCAAAGTTCACCGCGATAAGTCCGCGCACCAGCGGTATGAGGAGCATCCAGAAGTTTTTGGTGGTATATTTCAGAATGGCGATCTTATGCTGACGCGACATCAAAGCCCTCCTCTGCTGCTGAGATACTGCTGGATTTTTTTGTATATTTCTTCCATATCCGAATGGGATAAAAACATCATTATCAGCCCTCCGCCGTAAGCGTTTATTAACAAAAAGTTAAAACTTGTATAGCGTGAAAGGGGCATGGATATTGTAGTGATGTACTGCACCGAGGACATCTTCACATAGGTGGTATTGTTGAAAAATACTCCCGAGCGTATAATTATTTCGTCCGCGGAAAGGGTGTAGCTTACCGAGCGGTACCACAGCGGCAGAATAATCATCAGAAATATCACATATGCTGTTACAAGCAGTCCTATGAATATCCAGATGATTATTTCGGGAACGGTGAATTTTGCCAGCGCAAAATAGTCGGGGTAGCGGGCTTCGAGAAAATACAGCAGGTACTTCAGTGCGATTATGATACAGATTATAAGCAGGAATGTGAATATTCTAAGGAATTTCAAGCTTTTTCTATCTGCGTAGTACTTTTTCATAGCGATCAAAAACCTCGTTTGTCTTGTGATTTATGTGGGGAGACGCGATCGTCCCGCGGGTCTGCAATATATATAGTATATCACGTTTCAGCCGCAAAAAAGCGGCTGTCGAATATTTTCAGCGGGAGTGATCAGGGTGTACGGAATATTCTATGATACAATTTGCAATATTATCAGCAAACTCAATAATTTCCTGTGGGGAACGGGAACTATCGCTCTTGTTTTCGGTGCGGGAATTTTTTTCACTCTGCGCTTCAAGGGCTTTAATATTATACATATAGTATATATTTTTAAATCCACGCTTTTTGAAAAAGAGAAAAATAATAAAAGTCAAAAAGGGAAAATATCCCGGTTTCAGGCATTGTCAACCGCTCTTGCGGCCTCAATGGGGACAGGCAATATTATCGGTGTGGCAGCTGCCATTTCCGTGGGCGGAGCGGGAGCGGTTTTCTGGATGTGGGCCGCGGCGCTTTTCGGAACGGCGACAGGCATTGCGGAAAATATTCTCGGAACAAAATACCAAGGCAAAGAGGACAGCCCCATGTCCTATGTGGCGCGTGCGACAGGGTCGGGGAAGCTTGCTATAGTGTATGCGGCTGCCTGCGCGGCGGCCTCCTTCGGTATCGGGAACATGACCCAGACCAACGCGCTGTCGGCTGCAATGTCCGAGTTCAGAGTTCCCACCGTTGCTTCGGGACTTGCCGCGGCTTTATTCTGCGGGGCGGTAATATTCGGCGGAGGCAAAAAAGTCGCCGCAGCGGCAGAAAAAATGATCCCCGCCGTGTCCCTTTTTTACATAGCGGGAGCAATTATAGTAATAGTATTATTTGGCAAAAATATTATTGAAGCATTAAAGTTGATATTTGAATCCGCAATAGGTTATTCACAAATTGCGGGAGGCCTCTGCGGGGCTGCTCTGAAAAAAGCCGTCACCGTGGGACTGCGCCGAGGGGTCTTTTCCAACGAGGCGGGCATGGGAAGCTCTGTGCTTGTACACACCGAAACAGGCTGTACCGAGCCCGTGAAAATGGGAATGTGGGCAGCCGCGGAAATAGTCATCGACACGCTTATATGCTGCACCGCAACCGCCTTTGTTATCCTGCTCACAGGCGCGGACGCTTCGGGAGCGGAGGGTCTTGCCATGGTAACCGAGGGCTTCAGGCGCGGGCTTGGAAGCTTTGCCGCAGTTTTCGCCTCCGTCTCGACGGTGATATTTGCTGTCTGCACCCTGCTGGGCTGGTATTTTTACGGAGAAAAATGCGTCCGCTATATATTCAGAGCCAAAAGCTCCGAGGCGGTTTTCGTCTATAGGATACTCTACACTGCCGCGGCTTTTCTCGGCGCGGTTACCGAGCTTTCCCTCGTCTGGGGAGCAGCCGATCTGCTCAACTGGTTCATGTTGGTGATAAACCTGTCGTCGGTGCTGCTTCTCGGCGGCGAGGCGGCGGAGTGTTTAAATAATTATACTAAAAGTATATTCGGCAAAAAGAAGTAGCCTGTCGCTTGACATATAACGATGCGGAAGCTGCTTTCGTTTCGGAAGAACAACCGCCCTTACCGGCAAATTGCGGCGGCAAGGGTAAAGGCTCAGCCTTTATCGGTAACGCTTTTTTTGGGGCTTGTATTTGTCCCTGATCCTTTTGGGGTGCTTTACACCCTTGGCTATCTCCAGCATTTCCTGACGGAAGCGTTCGCGGCGCAGATTCCGCTCGCGCGTCTTGTTGGCGCAGTGGTCGATATGCCGCGCTATGCGGTCGCCGTAGGTGTAGAAATCGGTCACCTCAACCGTGCTGACTATTCTGCCGCCGTTGACGTCGTACCACCAGCGGTCAAAGGAAATGCCGTCCTCCGTTTCGGAGTAGCCAAGCCAGCTTGCGTCCTCGTTGAAATATCTCGCTTCGGCGTTTATAGTAAGGTGATTTCGTATGCACTCAACGTTCGTCACGTCGGCAAGCTTTATCACCCACATTTTTTTGTAGTGTACCCATTTGCCGTCCTGATAGACCGCTCTGGTGTGCTGTGAGACCACCATTACCGAGCCCGAAATGTGGATATAGGTATGCTCGCGGTGGGCGCGGATAAGTATCTCCGCGGCGGCAGAGCCGACAAGACAGACAACAAAGCCGTAAGCACAGGCGGCATAGGCGACATAAAAAATCGTCCTGTACATCTCCTGTGGGAGCTCCTTGTCAAGCCCCGTTACAAAAAGCAGAACGACCACCAGAAGCGATACCGCCATACTTACCGCGGGAAGAGCGGCGAGGAAGATACGCCTGTTGTATTTTGCGGCCAGACGTTTTTCGTTGACCCTTATCATCTTGCGCACAATTATCCTCCTCCGGGATCAGGCCGTTTCGCTGCCGCTGAGCGGGACAGTCCCGCCGTTCTTTTTGGTTATATAGTCCCTGTATTTTTTCATATCGCCGCGGTAGACAAGCTCCGCGCCCTCAATGCTGCGGAAATCCTCCGGCTCTATAAGGGAGGGCTGCTTGTCAATGTTGTGCTTTACTCCGCTTTTGCCCAGAACGAAGCCCACCCATACCGAGCAGACGAAGCGGTTCCTGAGCTTGTAGGGGATATGCAGAGCCATAGGCAGAAGCGCTCCCACGTCGTAGGAGTATGAGCCGCGGTTGAGGATAAAGTGGCGTATCACATCATTGTAGCGTTCAAGCTGCTCGTCGTTAACGGGCAGGCGGTAAACCTCTCCGGGGATAGTCTTGCAGGCTCCGAACACCTCGGTGAAAAGGTCTTCGCGGTTAAAGCCTGCGGGCAGGGGAGCTTCCTTTTTGTCGCGGCAGAAGCTGTACATTTCTGTAAGCAGCTCATCGGATGCTATCGAAACATGGGTATATCTTTTGCCCGTCACAAAGCCTATGATCTTCGACGGCAATGTACCAGTCCTTGTGAGGACGAGATATAAGAAGCGTTTTTCCATGAGACTCCTTTACACCGCAGCGCCTAAGCAGTGCGGCGGTAATTTTTTAAAATTATTTTCAAAATTATGTACAAAAATATATAACTTAATATATTATATCATTTTTCTTTGACTTTGTATATAGCGTGCGGAAATTTTATTGTATTTTACACAAAAAAATGCCCCGATATTTTATAAATTTCATAAGATGAAAAAATTCTATTGCAAAATCAGATTTTTTTTTGTATAATAATAGTGATTGAAAAAATTCGGCTAAGGGGATACCGTATTATGATAAACAAGGATAAAATCAGCAGAGTACTGGTCTATAATCTGCGCGGCAGAATGCTTCTGGCTACGAAGTCGGTTTCGTTTCCGAAGGACTTTTTCAAGATAAAGGGAAAAGACCTGGTCATGCTGAGAGGAAACGACTTTCCGCTTATTACTCAGGACGAACCCGTGGAGATCATTTTTGAGTACCTGAACGGCGACCGCGTTAAGTACAATACGTCGGTCGATCTGTGTACCGAGTACCAGATAAACTTCCATGTGGGCGAGGGCGAGGTGCTCAAGGAAAGACGCAGAAGCTTCAAGGTTGTGGTGGACATGAGCGGTCTCTCCACCTTTTACATAAGGGGAGAGGAAATGTTCGCTTTCGACGACCCTGTGGAGCTTCATATCATCAACCTTAATCTGGGAGGCGTTTTCTTTTCGTCCAATTCCACCTTTGAGGCGGGCGACCAGGTAATGCTCAGCTTCCTTGACGGGGAGATGAAGCTGCTGACGGAGATACTGAGAGTTCAGCTTACAGACAGCGGTGAGGTAGAGGGCTACGGCTGCCGTTTCCTCGATCTGAGCCAGTCTCAGGAGGAACGTCTGGCAAGGTTCATATTCGACTGTCAGGTAATGGAAAGAGAGCGCAGGCGCGTTCTTGAGGAAAAGAAGCGGCGGCAGCAGAATTTGTAAAAAATATATCCGAAATGGGAGGCCGACCTTTGCGGGAACGTTTCTCCGTCCGGGAGCGGCACCTCCCGAAAGGAGCCTTGTCATAAAGCTTTTGTTTTCCTCGAATTGAGTGAAGCTAAATTTAAGCTCGGAATATAAAAAAAAAAAAACCGTAAATGACATTCATGTCATTTTACAGTCATGTCATTTTAAACATACGTTAGGAAGGAGTACACATTTTCTCTAACGGGAAAATGTTCATATATGGCGACTGTTATTGTTGTTACAAACCAAAAGGGCGGTGTGGGAAAAACCACTACCTGCGCCGCGCTTGCCGGTATTTTCCGCGGCGAGGACAAGCGCGTCCTGTGCATTGATATGGATCCGCAGGGAAATCTTTCCTTTTCCTTGGGCGCGGAGGACGACGGCTATACCATACACGACGTTATGACGGGCGCGTGCGATATAAGGGAGGCTGTAAAAACTACCCACATATGCGATGTTATAACGTCAAATATTCTGCTTTCGGGAAGCGAGCTGGAGCTTACATCCGAACGCAGGGAGTTCATTTTAAAGGATATTCTGAAAATAATCAGATACAGCTACGACTATATCATAATAGACACGCCTCCTGCGCTGTCCATACTGACGATAAACGCCTATACCGCGGCGGACGACCTTATTATCCCCATGACCCCCGAAATACTGTCGCTTCAGGGTATCGCTCAGCTTAAGGAGACTATTACAGCCGTTAAGAAATACTACAATAAAAGACTGAATGTCCGCGGGATACTGCTTACAAAATACATCAAGAAGCAGACCCTTGCCGAAGAGGTTGCGGAAATGGTGGAGATAGTCGCGGAACAGCTCAAGACGCAGGTGCTGGACGTGAAGATATCCGTTTCGGTGGCGGCGGCGGAGGCTCCCGCTCATCAGGAGGTGCTTACCACATATTCTCCCGGCTGCAAGGCGGCAAAGGATTATGTAAGGCTGGCGAAGCTCCTGTACCCCGAGGCCTTCGACGAGGAACGGACAGTTATTGGCCTTAGAAGAAAGAAAAACAATTAAACCGAAAGGATCCTGAAATATGGCGGGAAAATCTGCAAAAACTGCAAAGAGCGAAAAGGACGCAGATACCGAAATAACCGAAAATACAAAGAAAACCGCTAAAGCTGAAAAAACGGCTAAAAGCGCGAAGGGTGCAAAGTCCAACAAGACCGAAGCGGTCATGCGGCTTCTGACGGGCGGCAAGAAGACCGCTCCAAACCCTATTCTGGACAGCAGCTTTAAGGTGGAGAGAATAACGTCGAAAAGCGTCCGCAAGGGTGCTAACGGCGCGGAGATAGACATTACCGGCGAGCTTGTGACAGAGCTTCTGCCGCAGGTGCTGGAAAGATTCAACTGCTGCCGCTGCGCGGTGTGCTACGCGGAGGCAATGGCGGACGCCATTGACGCGGTTCCCACGCTGAAAATAAGGGTCAACGGCAAGGACGACCTGCGCCGCGCCGACAGAATGAAAATGCAGAGCCGAAGAGAGGTTCTCTGCACGCTTATCAGGCTTGCGATACAGCGGAGACGGTTTCCGAGGCACAAAATTGTCAACTGAATACTTTGGGACGATATCTTGGGGACAAAGCGGAAATTTCCCCGGATATCGTTTTGTTTAGGGTGATAGGGTGAGATATAAAAATATCGTTGAGGGACGGTTTGTTTCCCGTCCCAACAGATTTGTGGCGCACGTTGATATCGGCGGGAAAACCGAGATATGCCACGTGAAAAACACGGGACGGTGCAGGGAGCTTCTTACAGAGGGCGCGCAGGTCTGGCTGGAAAAGGCGGAGCAGTCCGCAAAAAGGAAAACCCTGTACGACCTTGTGGCTGTTCAAAAAGGAGACAGGCTTATCAACATGGACAGCGGCGCGCCGAACATTGCGGCGGGAGAGTTCCTGCCGGCGATTTTTCCCGGCGGGACGATAAAGCCGGAGCACAGCTACGGAAACTCGCGGTTTGATTTTTACATAGAGCAGGGCGGCAGGAAAATACTGCTTGAGGTAAAGGGCGTTACACTTGAAGAGGACGGCGCGGTGATGTTTCCCGACGCTCCCACGGAGAGGGGCGTGAAGCATATAAACGAGCTGACAAGGTGTCTTGACGAGGGCTTTGAGACGTATCTGCTTTTCGTGATACAGATGGAGGACGTGCGGTACTTTAAGCCGAACGATATCACTCACCCGGAGTTCGGACAGGCTTTAAGGCTTGCGGCAGAGCGCGGAGTGCGGCTTATGGCTTACGACTGCAAGGTAACTCCCGACAGCATGAAAATAAGGAACAAGGTGGAGATAAAGCTATGAGCGAATGCGAAAGCTGTGTGAATTACGTTTACGACGAGGACTGGGAGCAGTACGTCTGCGCCGCCGATCTTGACGAGGACGAAATGGGAAGATTTCTCAGCGGCGGCAGCGGCGAATGTCACTGGTACCGTCTTGACGACGAGTACGGCGTGGTCAGAAAACAAATATGATCGGATTTTATACAAAATATTGATGATCGGTGTGTAAATTTGTGCAAAATTGCCGATATAAATTCCTTTACTTTTTTATGAAAATATGGTATTATTATAACAATGGCTTATTGTCTTTAAAAATAATTTGACGGACGCTTTATGTCCTATGTAATATGTGGAGGTATTTATGCTGGACTTTAATACCAAAAAAGCGATACTGCGCCGCTTAAAGGCAAAGCGCAGCAAAAATAAGCTTATGTGGCTCCCCTGCGTTGTCGCGGAGCTGTTCGTGAAGCTGTGGTACGCTTTGCTGTGCCGCGCGGATCTTGCTCTGTCGGACAAGAACGGAAACTTCCTCGGCGTCAGAAAGCCTCAGGAAAAATCCAGAGCCCGCAGGCAGGACGATATCGTTTATGTGAAGAAGCCTTTCTGGGGACGCGTTATGTCTGCTTTTCTGGCGGCTGCCTTTATGATGATGTTCGTTCCCGAGCTGGGGATAAGCTTTGATGTTTCAGCTGCAATGGGTCCGATACAGCTGGAATACAACGGTCAGATGGAGAATTTCTGGCGTGACTCAACGCAGGGTTCAAATTTAGTCGTTCATGATAATGACTATACGGCGGCTTACGGATATCAGGGCGTTAAGATCGGCGATACCATAAAAGCTTATGGAAATATAAGACTTTCATGGGAGCTTGAAAGCAAACCATACACTGATATTTTCGGTACGACGTATGAACTTACCCAGTTTGTTTCCGGATATAATATCATTATCAACGACCAAAGCGGAAAGAATCTGTACGATCAATCAATAAATAACACAAATACAAGCGTCAGGGATTTTGAAGTCAAGCTCGGCGACTACACAAATAATCTGAATATAAAGATCAACCCGATTTTCAGAGTTCCTGCTTGGGTATACCTCCAGAATGTTGACGACCCCGATAATCCCGGTCAGACAACATCTACACTTACTCCTTCGGGAGGAACTACCTTTGCTCCTGTTACGAGCCTGTCGGGCGGTACAGCTGATCTGGGGAAGGCCGACACGCATTTTGACGCGGCGGCAATGAATGTTTCTCTCACAGACGCGTCCGGTATGTCAACGGAAGAATATTATCCCGACAGCATTAATGACGTTAATATCGAATGGACTCAGCCGCAGATGATACGTGACGGCGTGACAGTTCAAGGCGAATATCCCGATGGCTATATTGTATATCTTTACGATTTTGCTACCAGCAGAATGGTTGCAAGAAAACAGGAAATAGCGCCGAACGCGCAGGGAAACCCTAAAATAAGCCGCAGTGTCAGAACACTGTTCGGCAACGATCTGTCTTACGGTCATCATTACAAGATTTTTGTTGAGGCATACAAAAACATATGGGGAGGAACTCCGGCACAGTACAATGTTACGAATACGGGTCTTGTCACCAGCAGCTTGTATGCCATAAGCTTGGGCGAGACAGCTATATACAATCTGTATCAGAGTTATCCCGACGACAACAGAAACCTGTGTCAGGATCTGTATGTTGCTCCTTATATTGAATTCGGCAACATTTCTTATGATAAATCATCTATAACCGTTTCATGGAAAAAGGATACAGGAAGCACTTATACTGGTGTTGAGATATACCGTTCTACTGTGGATATTGAGTCGGACGACCTTGTAAACGTGCTTGTAACAAATGCGAGTAAACCGAATAATGAATACGGACTTAAAAAAATCGGCGAGTACCTTGAGGACAGAACGCTTTCTCATACCGACTACGACATTAATAAGGATACGCAGTATTATTACTATATTGTTCCGTTCATCACAAAGACAAGAAACGATACAAACAGGATCCGCGGTACAGCTGCACGTAACGGAGGTTCTCTGCAGTTTAATCTTACAACGGTAAGAATTTCATATACCACCGACAACGGAGAAGTCAAGCTTCAGTGGACTCAATCAAGAACCCAAAATAACAGCTACGGAAATGCTGACGGCTACAAGCTTGAAATTTTCCAGAAAAAGCGGTACAATCCTGATACCAAGACGCTTGAGACTATCCCTGACGGCAGTCCTGCGATATTCACTGACGATACCTTCGGACCGAACGATCTGTCCTACAACCACAACGGTTTGTTTAACGGCGAAGTGTATACGTATGTTGTTACACCGTATGTCAATGTAAATCCTCAGTCAGGTCCGCCGAAGCCTTTTTACGGTCCGTCCACATCTGTTGATGTAACGGTAGGAGGTCTTCTCGGAGTTCCCGAAAATGTTACAGCCGAATGCACAGCGGACGGCGAAGTAACGATCAAGTGGGACAGGGTCCCCAACGCTACCGGCTATACTATAACTTATACAGACGAGTATAACGGAGAGGTCGTAACAGGAACTCTTGATTCAAAGACAACTACAAAGGTACATAAGGGACTTCTGCTTGACCATGTGCTGACATATGAGGTAACCGCATATAAAACCGTTACGGTGCAGTATGAATCGCAGACGACTTACGGCGAAAAATCCGTACCCGTAAAGGTCAAGGTGGGCAGCACTCTTGCAAGACCTCAGAACCTGAAAGCGACTACTACCGACGGAACGGTCAATATCAGCTGGTCGGCCGTGTCGGGCGCGAAAGGTTATCTGCTTCAGTATAAATATATTAAGAAGGATGGCACGCGCATCGAGTTTGTAAACGACATACCTCAGATTACGGATAATGTTTTCGACCTTACCGCTGCGCAATATACTCACTCAGGACTTAGCAACGGCGACAGATATACTTACCGCGTTCTGGCTTACAAGGATGTCAGCGGCGAAACGGTCTACAGCCCATGGTCGGATGAGGCATGGGTCATCGTCGGAGTGCCTCTCGACGCTCCCAAGGACTTCTCGGGAACAACTACCGACGGTATCGTTAATCTGAAATGGACCGCGGTAAAGGGCGCTGAGGGCTATATGCTGTATTTCCGCAAAAACAACGGAGCATGGGAAGAAGTCGATATAAGCAAAACGAGCTTCCAGCACACGGGTCTCAATAACGGCGACATATACGAGTACTACGTAAAAGCCTATAAGACCGTAAACGGCGAAAGAGTTTACAGCTTCGACGAATCCAATCATCTTACCTTTACGATAGGCGACAATCTTGACTCTCCAAAGGACTTCAATGTAGTGACCACAGACGGTCAGGCTTCTCTGACATGGACTGCCGTCAAGGGTGCGGAGGGCTATATAGTTTACGCTTACGGCGGCGGACGTTCCTATCAGTTTGATGTGAGCAGACCTGCTTATGTTCATACAAATCTCATTAACGGCGACAGCTGGACATATTATGTAGTTGCCTATAAGACTGTAAACGGAACAAGAGTATACAGCAATCCTACAAAGTCTATAACTATTACTACAGGTATTTCCATCAATGCGGTAATAGACCTTGTCGCGACAGCGGGAAACCGTCAGGTAGACCTGAGCTGGACAGCCGTCAAGGGCGCGGAGGGATACGTTGTTTATCTCTACAATTCCAAAACAATGGAGTTTGAGCCTATAACCGTTATAAGCGGAACCAAGTATTCCCATACGGGACTTAAAAACGGTCAGAAGTACACCTATATGGTCGCTCCCTATAAGACCGTAAACGGCGAAAGATTTTACGGCGAGTACTCCATGTCGGTAACGGCAATTCCGTCAACAGGCTCCGTCACCGATGTAGACACCGTTCTTAATGTAAAGGGTACTACTCCTTACGGAATTTCCCACAGCGAATACATTGACGCCAGCGCAAACCACGCCGCATTTGATGAGGCTGTAGACGTTTACTTTACCACAAACAAGGAATCCACCGATGCGGTAAAGGACGTGCTTAAAAATTACGCTGACGGACTGAGCAGCTTCATAATCTATCCTTTCGATATAAGCATTTACAGAGAGGGCACAAAGATCGAGGTTGAGCCGAATCCCGGCTATACCGTAACGATAACCATGCCTATCCCCGACAGGCTCATCGCTTACCGCGACTACATCACGGTTGTCCATATCGGCGACGGAATGGTGGATACTGAGGAGATCAGAGCGGATGATTCCGCCGAGGACTGGATCCGTACCGCGGACACAGCGCTTGAAGTTCTGCCCTGCGCTATCGTGGATATCGACAACATATGGTGCGTTCAGTTCGTATGCTCCAGCTTCTCCCCCTATGCGCTTGTAATCTACAAGGAGCATATTCAGGATATTTCTTCGGGCGGAGGAATCATAAACGGCGACTTTGCGGGAATCTTCAATTCGGGAGTGCTTCTTTCAACTACGCTTCCCGACATCATGCCCCACAACAAGAAGCTCAAGGTTGTACAGGGAGGCAAAAAAAGATATCGCATAAAGAGCGTTGAAAAAAGATAATTTTACAAGCGGGTCGGTTTAAAGTCGGCCCGCTTTATTTTGTACAATTCGGGGGCGCGGGTTCGGCTTTGATTTGGCATTTGTGTTGAAAATGCCGCAGGAAGCGTCCGAATGATTGACAGAAAAGCTTTGCGGGTGTATAATTTTTAAAGAACGATCAATACATATTACGTTGTTTAGCGATTTATGCGGAAAGGAATTATCATGAAAAAGATTTTGGGAGGACTTAAAGCTGCGGTCTGCGGTGTGTCGGCGGCAGCTGCTATGCTGACGATGTCGGGCTGTACAAATTACTCGAAAATGCTCAGCGAGCAGCCTGCGGAGTACATTTCCATGGCGCAGGAGAACACAATGAAAGCCGTTGCGGGCAGTGGCTTCGGGGCGGAGCACAAGCTTTTGCAGGAGGCCTGCGAGGACGGCTCGTTCAAGCTGAACTTTGAGGTTGAGGGCGTGCAGTTCAGCGGAGAACTATACGTTAATGAAAAGAACGAAAAAACCGCTCAGGTCTATAAGCTTACAGGCACGGAGGGCACTTCCGCGGAGGTTTATCTCTACACAGGCAGGGACGGCTTGAAGTTCGGCACTGACGGAAATTCGGGCAGGCACGTCTACGACGTGACCTTTGAGGGCTTTGCGGAAAAACTGGCGGCTTCGATTTTTGCTCCCGATTCCGGTTCGGAGTACGCTATGGGGCAGTCTGATTACGATACGTTTATGCAGTACATAGAGGAGATATCCTCTGCCGCGGAGGAGGACACGGAGTCCGCGGATAAGCTGTCGGCTATAGCCGAGGACTTCATTGCGGCGCACCCTCCCGTTACCGAGGAAAAGGTTGACACCGACATCGGCGGCGAGACCGTAAGCGCAAATATAGTTACCTACAGCTTTGCGAAAGAGGATATCATTTCCATGTCTGAGCAGCTTATCGACCTGTACTTGGACGAATACGCCGACGAGCAGGATTTTGAGTACTACACCAAGGACGAAATGAAAGAGCAGATCATGTCGGTCTTTGACGAGCTGGACGATTGCAGCATCAAGGTCGTACACTATGTAAACAGCAAGAGCCATATGCTTATGATGTCCGATATTGATTTTCTGGCTGCTGCCGACGGGGAGAATATGTGCTTTTACGCAGACGTTCTTTACGGCGCAGACCCCGAAAATTCCAACAAGCAAAGCTTTAAGGCGGGCATAATCGGAGACGGCGAGGAGTACGCTGTTGCAGCGGATATAACAATGAACGACAACGGTTCTGAGACAGTATTTTCTCTTATCGACAACGGCGAGACAAGCGAGCTTGCGACACTTGCTTCAAACAGAGACGGAGAGAATTACACTATTACTCTGGACATTCCCGATGCGGAAATTTCCTGCAAGGCAGAGGGTACTGTAAAGACCGCAAAGAATTCCCTTGAAATAACGCTGGACAGGATTTCCGCAGTAAGCTGTTCGACAGAGATATCATATCTGCCCAAGGGCGTTGTTACCGTTGAAAAGGGCGGAACGATACCTGCGCTTGACGCGGAGAAAGAATTCCTCGACATTACCGAGGAGGAGCTTGATACTCTGCTTGAAAATATCGAAAGCGACTTTTCCGCGGTTATGGAGGAGACTGCTCCGGGCAGCGTAATGGGCAATTATATTCAGAAATCCAAGATATCTTCTGCGAATGCTAACGCGAAAATGTATCACACTGCTGTGTCGGCGACGCTTACTATGGCGGGCATTGAAAATAAAGATTTTTCGGGCAGCGAATTTTCGGGAAGCAGCATGATCGTTAATATAGGCGGAGAAGAGTTCGACATTTCCGAATACTTTTACCAAGACGCAGATAACGGTTATATATACGGTGAATTTGATCCTTTGAGATACAGCGTTACATATGTGATCTGGTCGGAAGACCCTATCCCCGATAATCTGAAAAAACAGCTTTCCAACGACGAGCAAACGGAGCTTGCGGAGCAGGGAACTTATATCGGCTGCTATCCGTTGCAATAAACAATCAAAAGGGTACCGAACGGTACCCTTTTTAAGGAGATAATATGGAAATACGCAGACTTTGCGCAGATGACGACAGAAACGCTCTGAGCCGCGTTTACGAGGAAAGCTGGAGATTCGCCTATAGGGGCATTATCCCGCAGGACTATCTGGACAGCATACCGAAAGGACAGTGGGCGGCTTCCGCGGATAAGCCGAATATCAGCACGCTCATAGTTACCGAGGACGGCGAAATGGTCGGCACGGCAAGCTTTTGCCCCTCACGCTTTGAGGACATGGCGGGCTGGGGAGAGATAGTGTCGATTTATCTTCTGCCCGACCATATGGGAAAGGGTTACGGGAAAATGCTTTTTGCCGAAGCTGTCCGCGGGCTTGAGGAAATGGGCTTTCGGGACATATTTCTCTGGGTGCTGGAGGAAAATACTAATGCAAGACGTTTTTACGAAAAGCAGGGCTTTGTCCCCAGCGGAAAATATCTTGACGACAATATCGGCGGCAAACCGCTTCGGGAAATGCAGTACGTCAGAAAAACGGCGAACGATGTTCGGAGGTATTCGGAATGAATGAAAGGCTCCCCTATCTGAGGGAAAAAACCGCAAAGCTTACCACCTCTCCCGGGGTGTACCGAATGAGGGACAAGGGCGGGAATATCATCTATATCGGAAAGGCAAAAAACCTGAAAAACAGGGTGACAAGCTATTTCCGCGAAACTCCCGACCATACTCCCAAGGTGGCGCAGATGGTCTCCCACGTTAACGATTACGACTTTATCGTAACCGACAGCGAGTACGAAGCGCTGGTGCTGGAATGCTCCATGATAAAGCAGCATATGCCCAAGTACAACATTCTGTTAAAGGACGACAAGGGCTACAGCTATATTAAAATTTCCGACGAGGAGTTTCCCCGCATTACCGCCGAAATGAAGAAAAGCGGCAAGGGGACTTATCTCGGCCCCTACACAAGCGCGTTCGTGGCAAAGCAGGCTGCCGAGGAGGTCAACAAGGTTTTCATGCTCCCAACCTGCAAGAGGGTTTTTCCGCGGGATATCGGAAAATACCGGCCCTGTCTGAACAATCACATCAAGCAGTGCATGGGTGTCTGCTCGGGAGACATCACAGCGGAGGAGTACGGGAAGATAATCAAGCAGGCGGTGGAGTACATTCAGAACGGCTCGGAGGCTTCTGTGGAGACGCTTACAGAGCAGATGACCAAAGCCGCTGAGGAGCTTGATTTCGAGCTTGCGGCACGGCTTCGGGACAGGATATCGGCCATAAAGCGCGCCGCCGACCGTCAGAAGATTATGGACGACGATATGCGGGACACCGACATTATTGCCGTTGCTCAGAACGGCGAAAGCGTCTGCGCGGCGGTTCTGGTGTACCGTATGGGACGTCTTTACGACCGCGCCGAATTTGATTTAGGTGCGCTTGACAGCGAAGCGGATATGCTTGAGGATTTCGTTTTGCAGTACTATTCCAATCCGTCGCGGATACCGCGGGAGATAATCACCGAGGAGGAGCTTCCCAACGCCGAAATGGTGGAAAAGCTTCTGCGGGAACGGTGCGGACGGGCAGTGGATATTTCCTCAAAAAAGCGGGGAAAGGGTCTGCGGCTGATAATGATGGCTAAGGCAAACGCAAGCGAAAGTCTTGCCATAAAGGTTGGCAGGACGGGCAAGGAGATTGTTGCGCTGGAGGCCTTGGGAAAGATACTGGGACTTCCCGAACCGCCCCGCTATATCGAGGCTTACGACATATCCAATTTAGGCAGCTCGTCAATGGTTGCGGGAATGGTGGTTTTCGAGAACGGCAGACCGCTTAAAAGCGCGTACAAAAAATTCTCCATAAAGGAGACCGCAATACAGAACGACTACGCAAGCATGAGGGAAGTTCTTGAACGGCGGTTCAAGCACGGTCTGGACGAAAACGAAAAGGACGAGGGCTTCAGCCGTATGCCCGACCTTATTTTGCTGGACGGCGGCAAAGGTCAGGTGAACGCGGTAGAGCCTATTCTCCGCCAAATGGGCGTGACCGTCCCCATATTCGGCATGGTAAAGGACAACAACCACCGCACCCGCGCCATTGCAACGTCCGGCTCGGAGATTTCAATTTCGGGGACGAAAAGCGCGTTCATGCTTGTTACCCGCATACAGGACGAGGTACACAGGTTCTCCATAACCTATCAGCGCAGCAAGCACAGAAAGCAGTCGGGAGAAAGCGGTCTGACAAAAATAAAAGGCATAGGCGAAAAAAAGGCGCAGAAGCTTTTCACCGCTTTCAAGACCCGCGAGGAATTTAAAAAGGCTTCCGTCGAGGACATCGCAAAGGCGGCGGGGATAAACGCCGAGCTTGCGGAGCAGGTGTACGAGTTTGTGCAGAACGAGCTTTAAAGTATATAAAAAACGTTAAGAAAATATCTGTTGATATGCACGGCGATTTTTGTTACAGTATTCTTAAGCATAACCGCGACTTGATGTTTTCCGTCCGGCAGGCGGGGGAGCAAACGGTCTTTCAGCCATGGTAAAGGATAGGTTTATTATGAATGAGAATGGAAAAACCGGAAAAATATTTAGGCAGATATTGCCGGCTGTTTTTATGACGGTCGCTGTTGTCGTCTTGTTTTTCTGGTACACCACGCAGAACAGGGAAAGGATCACGGAGCAGAACAGGAGCTACGCCGATGACGCTATGAGTCAGATCGCGGGGCGGGTGGACGAGGAGTTCAGCAGCGCGCTTGATCTGATAAATACGTACGCTCATTTCTTCGGCACTACACTGACTGCGCCCGAGGTCAGCACCGAGCTTATCAGGGAGATAGAGGATCACTCGGCGTATGATACCGTTCGTTTTACGGATACTGACGGCGTGGCCCATACGGCGGACGGCAGGTCAGGCGATTCGTCCGACCGCGTGTACTACAGGCGCGGCATGGACGGCGAAAGCGGCGTATCGGTAGTGTTCGATTCCCGTCTTTCGGACGACGGAACAAGGATCACCTTTTACGCTCCCGTCAGCTTCAAGGGAAAGATAATCGGCGTTATCAGCGGCGCATATCTTGCGGACGAGTATTTGCAGGATATACTTACTACCACCTATTTCGGCGAGACGTCCGATACGTTTTTGTGTACTCCCGACGGAACTGTCATTTCAAGCTCGGACGGCAAGGACTACAGCATACCTCTGATCGACGAGCTGGAGCAGTCGGGCATTATCGACAGCAATGCCGCGGAGCAGGCAAGGGACATATTCCTGAACGGCGGCAAGGGCGCGTTTTCCTGCGATAGGGGCAGTCAGACGGACAATATCTGTGTGTCGTATCTTCCCAAATACGATTACGTGCTGGTGCAGACCTTTCCGAAGAGCGTTACACGGAACATGGTAAACAAAGCAAATCTTGCGGGAATACAGCTTGAGGCAGTTCTTGTGGCATTTGCGGCGGCGTATATTATTTATCTTATCATGAGCGCGCGCAGGAAAAGAAGAATTCTGGAAAAAGAAAACCGCAGTGCAAACTATGTGCTGAGGGGCTTGAACACGCTGTTTTCCTCCCAGTATTTTACGGTGGATATGGAAACGGGGCATTGCTCATGTACATCAGGCATAGATACGTCCGACAACATTGACATAGAGGGAGACTACTCGGAGGTAACGGAAAGCTACTCTCACTGCATAATAGGCGAGGACAAGCAAAAAGAATTCCTAAAACTTTTCAGCATTGATTCCATAACAGAAAAGCTTGCGGAGCAGGATACCTATACATATGAGTGCCATGTTTCCCGCGGCGGCAGGAAAGACTGGGAGCACATCATTGCAATAAGCATTGAAAGAACCGAGGGCAGGACTGCAAAGATACTGTTTATCCGTCAGAACGTTACCGCCATGAAAACCGAGGAGCTCCGCAGGCAGGAGGAGCAGTCCGTAATGAACCGCAAGGAGCTTCAGTACAGGACTGCCATCATGGCTAATTCGTGCGGCAGCTTTGAGGTCAACATCACAAAGGATCTGATCGAAAGCGATATAATCCGCACTACAAAAAGCGGACAGATATCGCTGCTTGAAAGGTCGGGACTGAAGCCTCCCTGCAAGGCTTCGGTGTGCTTTGAAAAGTGGAAGGACTTCGTTCTGCCCGAATCCATGGAGGATTATTCCGCAGTGATAAACGTTGACGTGCTTAGGGAACGCTTTGAAAGCGGCGGGACGGAAGCGGACGTTGACTACTGGGCAAAATCGGGCGAAGATCAGATATGCATTCGACAGTCCTTTGTTATGACGAGGGACGAGCTGAGCGGCGATATTATTGCGTTTGTAGTGTCAAAGGATATTACCGAGCAGGTCAGAAAGCAGCGGGAGCAGACACGTGCGCTTCAGGACGCTTTGATGCAGGCTCAGCACGCAAATCAGGCGAAAACCACTTTCCTCTCGAATATGAGCCATGACATCCGCACTCCCATGAACGCCATTATCGGCTTTGCAACCATAGCCGCAAGCCATCTTGACAACAAGGATCAGGTCAGGGACTGTCTGCAAAAGGTACTTGCTTCAAGCAATCATCTGCTCAGCCTTATAAACGATATTCTGGACATGAGCCGTATCGAAAGCGGAAAGCTCCAGATAAAGGAGCAGGAATGCAATATCCCCGAGCTTATGCATAATCTGGTGAATATTATCCAGCCGCAGGTAAAGGCAAAGCAGCTTGAACTGTTTATCGACACCTTTGAGGTCGTAAACGAGGACGTTATTGCCGACCCGTTAAAGCTGAACCAGATATTTATAAACCTTATGAGCAACGCGGTCAAGTACACTCCCGCGGGAGGCACGGTATCATTCCGCATTATGCAGAAAACCACCTTCAAGCATGGCTTTGGGGATTACGTGTTTATCATAAAGGACAACGGCATCGGTATGTCAAAGGAATTTGCCGAGCACGTTTTCGAGCCGTTTGAAAGAGAGTCCACCACCACAAAGAGCGGCATACAGGGTACGGGTCTGGGCATGGCTATCACCAAGAATATTGTGGATATGATGAACGGTACGATAACCGTGGACACTCAGGTCGGAAAGGGAAGCACCTTTACGGTAAGCCTGACCCTGAAGCTTCAGGACGTGGAAAAGAATGCCGAGCAGATCAGAGAGCTTAACGGACTGCGCGCGCTTGTGGTGGACGACGACTTCAACGTATGCGACAGCGTGAGCAAAATGCTTAAAAACATAGGTATGCGTTCGGAGTGGACAACGTCGGGCCGGGAAGCTGTACACAGGGCGCAGATCGCCCGCGACGACGGAGACGCGTTCCATACATACATAATCGACTGGCAGATGCCCGGCATGAACGGTCTGGAAACCGCAAAAGGCATACGCAAGGTTGTCGGCAATGAAACGTCGATAGTTATTCTTACCGCCTACGACTGGACGGACATCGAGGAGGAGGCAAAGGAAGCGGGAGTTACGGCGTTCTGTGCAAAGCCGCTTTTCATGTCCGACCTTAAATCTGCTCTGCTTGCGGCGAATAATATCGGTGAAAAGGCGGATATGCGGACTGCATGGGAGCAGACGGACTTCGGAGGAAAGAGGGTACTTCTTGTTGAGGACAACGAGCTTAACCGAGAGATCGCAGAGCTAATACTGGAGGAAGCGGGCGTGGTCGTGGAGACCGCTCCCGACGGTACGGACGCGGTAGCTATGGTTAAGGCTTCGGAGGAGAATTACTACGACGCAATTCTTATGGACGTTCAGATGCCCACAATGAACGGATACGAAGCTACGCATGCGATACGCGCGCTGTCCAGGGAGGACGTAAAGAGCCTGCCGATAATCGCAATGACCGCAAACGCTCTGGAGGAGGACAAGGCGGCAGCGTTAAAGGCGGGCATGAACGACCATATTGCCAAGCCGCTTGATATGGATAAATTTATCGAGGTGCTGGGTAAATATGTTCACTGACTTGTGTGAAAAAGGAGGGAGCCGTCCGGTTCCCTCCTTTTTAGAATTAAGAAAAGCATAAATTTTGATTTAGCGCACCACGCCTATGTAACAAATCTTTAGGCGGCGAAGCCGCCGACATCAGCTGGTCCAGCTGAGCCCAGCTGGCAGAAGTCCAGAGGGCGGAGCCCTTTGGTCGCGCTCCGCAGAGCGCGAAATCCCCTTTCGTCCGAAACGGTGAAAGGGGTGAGAAATGCGACAGCATTTCGAGGGGGAGCGGACACGACCGCTCCCCCTTTTAACGGTTTTAG
>JAAVHL010000085.1 GCA_014799735.1 Ruminococcus sp. | reverse complement strand
TAAGGGGCGCACGCACGCCCCCTCCCTCTCCCTTATGGTTTTCCCCCTCGAGCTCCCTCTTTCCTTAACCCTCTTCCTCCCCTGCTACGCTATCTCCTTGTAATAAAAATTCCGGAGCATTTAGTTTTCTCCAGAATTTTCATTACAACAGCATAGCGTGAGCCGGGAGGGGAAAAAGGGCGAGGGGAAAAGGAGCGCGAGGGAAAACCCGTGAGGGGAAAGGGGGAGGGCGGCTCAGCGTCCCCTAAATCTCCGAGAGCGCCTCCCCCTTTCCCCGGTAGGGTTGTCCCTCGTATTTCCCCCAGCAAAGTAACGATTACATCACTAATTTATAGTTTTCCATTTTTTATTGATAAAAGCTGCACGAATATAATATCCTGCTGTTTAGGATTTAGTTCCTTCCGTAATTTCACAGTTTTCAATACCAAATTCAAGCATCATGTTAATAATTTCATTTCTGTAACGATTGGTTTCACTTGCGATTTGGTCAAGCCGTTCAACGGTCTCGTCTTTAATTCTTATTGAAAATGTTTTGTAGCCGTCCTCGCCTTTAAGTGTGGTACGTTTGCTTATTTGTAATTTTTCAGACATAAAATCACCTCTAACATATATTATATATTGACATTTTATATAATAATATGTTATTATATATGTTATAAGTTATGTTATAAAACTTGGAGATGTTATAAATGAAAACAGTATTCTTCACAGGTCACAGGGAAATCAAAAACTACAGGGAAACCATTCAGAAGCTTATGACAACACTGAAAAAGCTTATCCTTGACGGCGCAACCGACTTTTACGCGGGCGGCGCGATCGGGTGGGATATGATTTGCGAGGAGGCGGTCATTGCGCTTCGGGAAAATCTTGCTCCGCATATCAAGCTGCATTTGGTACTGCCCTGTCCGCCCGAGGAGCAAACCGCGCGGTGGGCTTCTTTCGACAGGGAAGTGTACCGAAAAATCCTTGATGCCGCCGACAGCGTGGAGGTGCTGTCCGAACACTATACCAAGGACTGCATGAAAAAACGAAACGCGCGTCTTGCGGAGCTGGGCGGCATTTGCGTTTGTTACTTCGACGAAAACCGTCGGCGAAGCGGGACGGCTCAGACGGTGCGTATGGCTGAAAGGCTGGGCAGGGATATTCTGAATATGAAATAACGGCAGGCGGGGATTTGCTCCGTCTGCCGCTTTTTTTGGGGGTGTTTGTTGGAAACAGTCCACAGGACTGTTTCCAAGGGTTACTTTGCCGCGTACTGTACAAAGGAGGGGCGGTCGTGTTCGCCCCTCCTCGAAACGCTGTCGCGTTTCTCACCTCCTGCTCCGTTTCGGACGAAAAGGAATTTCGCGCTCTGCGGAGCGCGACCAAAGGGCTCCGCCCTCTGGACTTCTGCGAGCTGGGCTCAGCTCGACCAGCTGATGTCGGCGGTTTTGCCGCCTGTGCAAAATGTTACAAATAAGTTACACTTTTCTTTTTCCCTTGACAAAATGTGTACTGCGTGTTATAACTGTATTAGTCTAATTAGTACACTAAAAAGAAAGGGTGAATTTTATGTTTAGCATCGACCTGCAAAGCAGAACTCCCATCTATGAGCAGCTCTACAAAAAAATCATCGAGCTGATACTGAAGCGTGAGCTTTTGCCGAACGACAAGCTTCCCAGCGTTCGGGAGCTTGCAAAGGAGCTTGGGGTAAATCCCAACACGGTGTCAAAAGCCTTTCAGCTTTTGGAGCATGACAAGGTAATTTATTCCCTTGCGGGACGGGGAAGCTTTGTTGCGAACATCAACGCCGAAGCTGTCAGGGACGCGGCTCTTGCCGATTTCGACAAGGCGGTAGCCGAGGCTCTTAACGCGGGAATAACCAAAAACGAACTTACTGACAGGATAGAAAAGGGGGATACTGTATCATGATCGAACTTAAAAATGTAAAGATGTCCTTTGAGGACTTTAACGCTCTGGACGGCGTTGACCTTACCATTGAGGCGGGAACGGCGTTCGGACTTCTCGGCTCAAACGGCGCGGGAAAATCAACTATCCTGCGGCTTCTGTCGGGAGTTTACGAGCAGACTGAGGGAGAAGTCCTCATTGACGGCGAGCCTGTGTACGACAACGTGTCCGCAAAGCAGAAGGTATTTTTTATCAACGACGAGACCGTACAGTTCGGCTCAATGACACTTAACGATATGCGGAAATACTATAAGGGCTTTTACCCGAATTTTTCCGACGAGATTTTCGACAAGCTCAACGGCGTGATAAAGCTTCCCGAAAAAAAGCGTCTGGACAAATTTTCAAAGGGCATGAAGCGTCAGGCTATCGTTATCACGGGACTTGCCGCCTGCACCGATTATCTACTTTTAGACGAAGCCTTTGACGGTCTCGACCCTACAATGCGTATAATTGTAAAAAGGCTTCTTGTGGACGCTATGCTTGACAGAAAGCTTACCGTAATAATTTCCAGCCACAACCTTAAGGAGATAAACGAGGTCTGCGATACGGCGGCTCTGCTCCACAGAGGAAAGCTGCTGTTCAACCGTGATCTTGATTCCGTCAAGGGGTCTATCCACAAGGTTCAGGCGGCGTTCTCCGAGGATTGCGGCGAGGACGATTTCAAGGAGCTTAACGTTCTCCACTACGAAAAGAACCAGAGCATTACTTATCTGATAATAAAGGGCGGAGAAGAGGAGATACGTGCCGAGCTGAACAAGAAGCAGCCCAAGGTGCTTGATCTGATACCTCTTACGCTGGAGGAAATTTTCATTTACGAAATGGAGGGTATGGGTTATGACTGCAACGGTATCGACTAATTCAAATAATCCCAAAAAAGAAAAAAGAGTTTCCCCCGCGCTTCACAACTGGAGGCAGAACATTGCGGGAGACAAAAAGCTGTTTATCATTCTTTCTATTCTGCACCTTATTGCTGCGCCCGCGGTAATTCTTGCAGTAATCATTTTCATCTACAGCGGCAAGGGAATGTACGGCGACACCGAGGTGTATTTGACTATAGGCGCAGTTACCACCGCTCTGGCGGGATTTCTGGGTATCTTTCCCGCGGTTGACAGTTTTTCCTGTCTGCACAATAAATCGGTTGTGGACATGAAGCTGTCCCTGCCCATGACCGCAAAGCAGAGATTTTTCTCAAATTATTTGTCAGGACTTTTTACCTATATCGCTCCGTTTCTGGGAGCGCAGATAGTGTCGCTTCTGCTTATGGGCTACGGATTTATTTTCATGGAGGGCAGAACCTTTTACGACACATACTACGATCAGGACGGCGAGTTGGTAAAAAATCCTTATGTGTGCGATATCTTTTCGCAAGCCGCGCCGGTACTTTTCAAGCTGATACTGTGCGGAATACTGGCAATGCTTATGCTCTATACGGTGACAGTGCTTATCACGGTCTGCTGCGGAAGCAAGTTTGAGAGCATCGCCTACACTATCCTTATCAACGGGCTTATTCCGCTGACGGTTGTGTGCGTTGCGTTTTCGATATTTGATAATCTTTACGGCATAGACCCCACGACCCCTATGTACAAGATCATTTCCTACACGTCTGTGACGGGAGCAATTTTTGTTGCGTTTGACTGGGTCGCGGGCGAAGAAATACTTTACGGATCGGAAGAGTGGCTCAACTACGGCGCGTGGGCACTTGTGTATCTGCTTATCATAGCGGCGATAGGCGCGCTGGCTTTCTTCCTTTACAGAAAACGCCGCGCGGAGCAGGTTTCAAAGCCGTTCGTGTTCAAGCTTGCGTACTATATAACCATTACCTGCGCCATGTTCTGTCTGGTATCGCTGCTTATCGTTGATTCTACTTCGGGACTTATCCCCGCGATAATAATTACGGCGATAGTCTATATGATCTTTGAAGTGGTTACCAACCGCGGATTTAAACGCTTCTGGCTGAGCATAATAAAGTATGCGGTAACGTTTCTTGCGGCGTTCGGCCTGATAGCGGCGGGAAGCAGTACCGACGGCTTCGGCGCGGTTTCAAGGATACCGTCGCTTTCGTCCGTGGCCTCCGTAGAGGTAGAGGGATACGCTATGAGCGGTTCATACAGATTTTTTGACTATATGAGCAGCTGGTATGCCAATGTTATCAGCATGGAAAACGGTGATGTTTATTTTGATGACCGAAACGAGCCAATGGTATTTACCGACAAGGAAAATATCGGTATAATTCTTGACGCGCACAAGGCAATGATAGACTTTTACGACAGGTACAAAACCGACGATTTCATAGGCGGCAGGCACGACAGCCTGAGCAATTATGCTACAAGCCACGGCGGCATTATCATACGCTACAATCTTAAAGGCGGAAGAAGTCTGACAAGATACTATGACTGCTACGATTGGGCGACTGAGGATATACTTTCCGCGCTTGACACGACGGAGGAGTACAAAACTCAGACCGCCGAAAGGTACAGGAAATACATTGCTCAGATACCTACGATTTATTACGATCATGAAATGGAGTACATCAGAAAAAATCCCGATGCTAAATCCTTTTACGCAGGCAGGGACAGGGTGTATGATGTAACAGTGTCGTCGGGAATGATCGGCGGCAGATCTGCGGAGGGGATAAGCATTGAATCTCTTTGCAGGCGCGGCTTCTACGAACAGCTTGCGGACGCCTATGCAAAGGATATTATGGCGATAACCGAGGAGAATTATTATTATTCCGATCTGCGCAATATCTGGACGGTTTATCTCACGGGAGATATGATTTTCGGAAACGGGTATATTACCGTCCCCGAAAGCTTTGAAAACACCGTTGAGCTGCTGGAATATTTTGACTTTGATCTCAGCCGCATTGAGGACGCTTCCGACGAGGAGATACTTTATACATTGATCAGATTGGCTGCGACGGGAAATGTTGGTATTTTCACAACCGAAGAATACCGCGGGATCAGGTCTTATTTGGGAAATGCTTTTGTTCTGTCAAAGGACGGACCCAACGAATTTTATGTTTACGATTTCGGCGAGGATATGTTCGATCTTGTAAGGGGCGCGCTGCCAATGCATATTGCCGATGAAAACGGTTATATTATCAGCATATACGGAACTTCGTATACTGTTCCCGAGGAGCTTTGGGATACCGCAAGACGCGTGCCCAGAAGCGAGAGGAACGGTGATATCGAAAGGCTGTATATGGAAACCGTGCAAGGGGAGAGCAATGATTACTATTAATGACGGATAGCAGAACGCGGAAAGCATAAATCCCGCGGGAAAGGAATTTCCTGATGAAGAAGATTTTTTCGGCAATAATTGCGCTTTCGGCGACAGCGGTAATGTTTGCGGGCTGTTCAAAGAGCGGAGGAGGCTCGGCTGAATCTCAGACCACCACTTCCCAGACCACACAGTCGGAGAGCTCGTCCATGTCGGAGACAATGACAGGCTCGGAATCCATGTCCGGTGACCACTCGGAAACGGGTGACGTTGACGGCGACGGATTTCTTGAAGAGCTCGGCACCGACGTAAACGACATTGTAGATGATGTTGTAACAGGTGCGGAGGATATAGTCGGTGACGTTATTGACGGCGTTGACGGCAACTCTGCAAGAGCAAGATAGTCTGCTGTACACTGCGAAAGCTTACGATAACGAGGGAAACGGAGCATACCGTTTCCCTTGTTTAGTTTTAGTGTAAATAAAATCCGTCCTGCCACCGAACAGGACGGATTTGTGTTTCTGTGCGTTTGCCGCTTGCTTACGCCTTAGCGGAGTTGAGCTTCTTTGCAAGCTGGGATTTCTTTCTTGCAGCAGCGTTCTTGTGAATGATATTCTTAGCGGCAGCCTGGTCAACCTTTTTCATTGCCAGTCTGATAGCAGCCTCGGAGTCCTCAGCCTTGTTTGCACAGGCAGCGTCAGCCTTCTTGAGAACTGTTCTGAGGTTGGACTTAACAGCCTTGTTCTGCATTGTTTTTGTAGCGATAACTTTAACTCTCTTTTTCGCGGATTTGATGTTAGGCATAATTTTCTCTCCTTAAATAATTTGTTTTTTTACGGTAATACTAAATAAAAATAAAACCGGCATAACCTCCGCCGAAGCCTGACACGGACGGCTCTGCGGGTGGTGTAATGACGTTATTGGCGGCTGTTGACGGAATTCTGCGGAAAGCTTGACAGTACGACTGCCTTAACTTTGCCTGTTATTTTGTTATCCGAAAACGCCTAATAGTAATATTAACATTTTTTTGGATTTTTTTCAATAGGCAGCATGAAAAATTGTAAAAAATTTTTCTGCGGGTTTTTGGTTATTATGACTAATTTTTGGTGTGGTTGTGTTGTTTCGGGAGATGTTGGACAGAGATTGTTTTAATCCCACCAAAGTATTGTTCGTTGAAAACAGTCCACAG
>JAAVHL010000025.1 GCA_014799735.1 Ruminococcus sp. | reverse complement strand
GTCGCGTACCGCAAAAAGGAGGGGCGGTCGTGTTCGCCCCTCCTCGAAATGACTGTCGTCATTTCTCACCTCCTGCTCCGTTTGGAACGAAAGGGGATTTCGCCGCCTGCGGGCGGCGACCAAAGGCTCCGCCTCTGGACTTCGCGAGCTGGGCTCAGCTGGACCAGCTATAGTCGGCGGCTTCGCCGCCTAAAGGTTTGTTACATAGTGCGTGGTGCGCTAAATCAAAATTTATCGTTGACTTTTTCCCGCTGTTAAAGTATAATTGTTTCAGATATTCCCATTTTTACTGAAAAGAGGACGTAAAATGCTCCCCGTTAAGCTTAAGATCCAAGCGTTCGCTTCCTATGCGGAGGCGGTCGAAATAGACTTTGAAAAGCTGGACAATCTTTTCCTTATCCACGGCGAAACCGGCGCGGGAAAAACCGCTGTTCTGGACGCTGTTGCATACGCGCTTTACGGCGAGTCCAGCGGCGGCGACAGGACGGATATGCGCTGCGCTCTGCCTGCTGCGGAAAATCTCCCCACGCTGGTGGAATTTACCTTTAAAATACGCGGGGAACTCTACAAATTCACCCGCTCAATAACCCTTACCCCGCGGAGCAAAAAGCTTGAGACCCGTCAGGACTGCTTCTATTTCGACAAGGAAACAGATTGCTTCCGCGCCTTTTTCGAGAACCCCAAGCAAGCCTTTGTCCGCGCCAAAGCCGAGGAGCTTACGGGACTTTCCGCCGACCAGTTCAGACAGGTCATAATCCTCCCCCAAGGCAAATTTGAGCAGCTTCTGACCTCGGGCAGCAGGGACAAGGAGGAAATGCTTTCCACACTTTTCGGCGCGGAAAAGTACACCCGCCTGTCGGACAAGCTGTGGGAAAAATCCGAAGCGCTGAGGAAAAAGCTTTCCTCGGAAACGGAAGCTCTCAAAGCCATGCTTGCGGCGGAGAACGCCGAATCCGCCGAACAGCTTGACGCGGAGATAAAAAAGCTTTCGGAGGAAATAAAATCCCTTTCGCCGCAGCTTGACGAAGCAAGGGAAAACCTTGCCGCGCTTCGGAAAAAGCTTACCGAGGCGGAATTGCTGTCCGCAAAATTTTCGGAGCTTGACGGTGCGGAAAAACGTCTTGCGGGGCTTGAAGCGGACCGCGGTGAAGCCGAGAAAAAGCGTCTTATTTTAAAAAAGCACGAAAACGCCTCCCGCGCTCTTGCGGAAAAAAACGCCCTTGTCTCGGCGGAAAAAAATCTTGCCGAACGAACAGCAAGTGCGAAGCTTGCGGAGAAAAATTTTTCCTTGGCGGAGGATAAATTTTCCCAAGCGAAAAAGCTTAAAGCTGCCGTTTCCGAAAAGGAACCCGAATTTCAGTCCAAGACAGCCGAGCTTGCGGTACTGGCAAATCTTGCTCCGCTGTACGAAAAAATTTCCCGCAAGACTGCAGAGCTGAAAAAGCTTTCCGCCCAAGCCGAGCTTTGCGGAAAACGCAGGAGCGGCGCGGAGGAAACCGTCAAAAAATGCGCTTCGGAAGCCGATCAGCTTTCTGAAAAGCGGGACTTCATCACGGAAAATTTTTCCCGCAGGCTTCCCGAGCTTGCCGCCCGTCTGAACGAGCTGAAAAGCGGCGCGGAAGCTTCAAAACGACTTATCACCTACACCTCGGCTCTTGAAAAGATACGCGGAAAAATTGCAGATATGGCCGCCGAAGCGGACAAGCTTGAAGCGGAAAAATCCGCTGCCGAAAGCAAATACGACAAGCTTTACGGAGACTATATCCGAAACGCGGCGGCGGAGCTTTCCTCACAGCTTAAAGAGGGGCAGCCCTGTCCCGTCTGCGGAAGTCTTTCCCACCCCGCCCCCGCGGGACTTTCGGAAAATGCGGTAACAGCCGCCGACGTAAAAGCCGCAAGAGCCGCCTTTGAGCGTCCTGCCAAAGCCCTTGCCGATCTGCGGACAAAAATTGCCGCGGAGGAAGCCCGTATCCCCGCCGCCGAGGACTGCATTGCCGCGGAGCAAAAAACGGTCGCCGACACAGGCTACACCGCCGCGGAGCTTGACGATGTTACTAAAAGGCACGGTGAAGCGGTCAAGCAGAACGAAATACTGCCCAAGATCGACAGCCGTCTGAAAGAGCTTTCCGCGCTTAAAGCCGGCCTTGAAAAACAGTTTTCCGACGAAACCGAAAAGCTTGAAGCCGCCCGCAGTGCCGAGCTTGGAGCAAAGGCGGAGCTGTCCGCCCTAAAGGAAAGTCTTGACCCGCGCTTCGGGGACGCGGATTCCTACGCCGCAGGGGTAAGCCGTCTTAAAGCGGAGACCGAAGCTTTCGCGCGGGAAAAGGAGCGCTCCGAGAGTGAATACTCGGCGGCGGAAAAGCTTAAAATCGAAGCCTCCGCCGCTCTGGGTCAGGCTCGGACAGAGCTTGGGATTGCGGAAAAAACGCTTGAAGCGGTGCGTGCCGCATTTCTTGAAAAGCTTTCGGGACTTGGCATTTCTCCCGACGAATATGAAGCCTCGCTCCTTTCGGAGGAAAACGCGGCGCGGCTTTCCGAGGAGACAAAGCAGTACGACCTTGCTCTGCACACGGCGCGTGAGCGGTCGGATACTCTGAAAAAAGAGCTTGACGGCAAGTCTCCCCCGCCGACGGATGAGATAGCTTCTCAGGCGCAGAACGCCGAGACTAAACTGTCCGAGCTGTCGGGACAGCTTACACTTGCGGCAGAACGGTCAAGCCGTCTGAAAAAGCTTTCCGAGGAATGCTCCCGCCGTTTCGCGGCGATACAGACGGAAAGTCAAAAATCGGACAAGCTGTCGGATTTTGCAAAATTTATGCGGGGCGACAAGGGAATTTCCTTTACACGCTATTTTCTGGGAAAAATGCTTTCCCTTGTTACCGCAGAGGCAAACCGTATCCTTGCTGAGGTGCGGGGAGGAAAATTCCGTCTGCGGGTTAAAAGCGATTACGCCGCAAATTCCAAGCAGGGACTTGATCTGGAGGTGGAAACTCTTACCGCCGACTTCAAGGTCGCCTACGGGGTGAAAAATCTGTCGGGCGGCGAAAAATTTTTGATTTCCCTTGCCCTTTCGCTGGGACTTTCCGCCGTAGCCCGAAGCCGCAGCGGCGGCATAGACATGGAGGCCATGTTTATCGACGAAGGCTTCGGCTCTCTCGATCCCGCGTCATTAAGGGAAGCGGTAGCTATTCTATGCGGACTTGCGGCGGGCAGAACCACTATAGGTATAATTTCCCATGTTGAAGAGCTGCAAAACATTATCCCCTGCGGCATAAGCGTACGCAAAAATCCCGACGGAACGTCCTCCGTCACAGTCAAAGGCTGAGCCTTTATGCTTGCCGCCGTCTATAAGTGATGGCGGCATAAGTTTGTTCCCGAGACGAAAATGGGGTTTGATACGGTTTTGATTTTCGACATTTTCCCGAAAAAGTACGTGGTATAATAACGCTGAGAAAAAATAAAGGAAGTGCGTTTTATGCCGTTTCTTGTCAAGGAAAAAATTGTGAACAAGGTCATACAGGTGGAAACGATAAAAATTGACCCGAACCCCTATCAGCCCAGACGTGAATTTGACGATATCGACGGGTTGGCTCAGAGCATCAGTCAGAACGGAATTTTACAGCCGCTTACCGTCCGCAGGGTGGACGAGCGTTTTCAGCTTGTGGCAGGGGAAAGACGTTTAAGGGCGGCTAAGCTGCTGGGAATGGAATTTGTCCCCTGCATTGCCGTAACCATGACGGAGCGGAATTCCGCGGTAATGGCTCTGATAGAAAATATCCAGCGGCGGGATCTGTCCGTTTTTGACGAGGCGGAGGCTATCGCAAAGCTGATAGATTTCTACGGAATGACACAGGAGGACGCCGCCGTAAAGCTTGGAAAATCCCAGTCTGCCGTAGCAAACAAGCTGAGACTTCTCAAATTGGACAAGTCCGTCCAAGGGAAAGCCTCCGAGTACGGTCTTACCGAGCGTCACGCCCGCGCGCTTCTCAAACTGGAGGAGACCCAGAAGCAGCTTGACGCGATAGAGGTCATTCACGAAAGGCGGCTTAACGTGGAGAATACCGAGCGGTACATAGACAATCTGCTTGAAAAGGAGCGGAATTTTGCAGACATGAAGCGGCGCAGCGCGGCGTTCAAGGATGTGCGGCTGTTTGTCAACACTATTAATAAAGCTATCGAAATGATGAAAGCGGCGGGAATAAACGCCGATTCCAAAAAAATTCAGGACGACGACTATATTGAGTACATCGTCAGAATACCTACCAAATAGTAAAAACGGACGGGTTAGCCGTCCGTTTTTTTGCAAATTGTTCCTTAAAGCTTCCGTCCTCGTCCTTGTAATTAAATGTTAGCCCAGCTTTCATAATATGCAAGACTGTCGTCCGCGTAGCTATAGCTGTAGCCGTAATCCTTGAAATAATTGCCGCTTTTATCGCGCTCACCCTTGTAAGCCTCTTCCATTGCCGCCGCACGGCTCAGGATATCCTTTTCGGTATCCTTGCTGTAGACCGCCTCAATGTCATAGGGCTTGCGGATAATTTGGTTTTTCTTCTTGTTAATGTCAAGGGTAAATTTATAGGTGTAATCCGTCTCAACGTCGTTTATGCAATAGTTCAGCGTAACGTCCGCGTTTTCGCCGCGTCCTGTGATGTAGAGCGAGTAGTCGGAAAGATTAAAATTACCGTCGTATTCTTTGATGGACTTGAACATTTTGTCCATGTTCTTTTCATAATCAAGGCAAAGCATCTTGCCCTCGTTTTCGATATTTCCCGCAGCAGTGGAACAGAGCCTGCCGCTTCGGATAATAAGCCTGCCCTTTTTGCCTATCTTTACAGTGCCGTAGTTATCCAGACGTCCGCCGTTAATGATCAGCGTGCCGTCCTCAATTTCGAGAACGCCGCCGCGCTCAACGCAAATTCTGCCCTTGATCTCGGCAGTCGCGCCGCCGCTTATGACAAGTCTGCCGCCGCTCATTGTATCGGGACTGTTTCCGATAGGTTCGATCCTCAGCTGCTGATCGCTTCTAATTGTGAAATCCTTATCAAATATCTGCTTTTGCCATATTTCCATATATTCCGAGGAGAAAAATTTTCCGTCCTCTGTAAACCATCCTATACCGGTGAACGGCTCAGCAGATTCATAATCGTAGAAATAATCATAGTAATCTGTACCCGTCAGATCCCTCTCGGGGTCAAATTCTTTATCGCTTGCCGATACCGAAGCCGCAGGGATAGCCGATACCGCCATAACAGCCGCCGATACTGCCGCAAAAATTTTGCTCATTTTCATAAAAATCAATCCTTTCAAAAGTTTGCGAACGTCTTATATAATGAATACAACTCAGAACGGCAGAATTTTTCACGGGAAGAAAAATTTTTTAATTAAATCAGAAAATTTTGATTTAACGCACTAACGTGCGTGTTCTTAGGCGGCGCAGCCGCCTATGGAAAAGTTTCGTCCACCTTTTCAAAGGTGGCGAGGTCCACGGGGCAGAGCCCCTGGTCGCCGTCCGCAGACGGCGAAATCCCCTCCTGCGCCTCGGCTGAAAGCCGAGATTAGCAGAGCGCATATCGTTCAAAACGGAGCAGGAGGTGAGAAACGCGAGAGCGTTTCGAGGAGGGGCGAACACGACCGCCCCTCCTTGTTGCGGTACGCAGTATGGTGACCCTTGAAATCGGTCCGGTGGACTGTTTTCAACGAACAAAATTTTGTAGCATTTAAAGCTATACTGCCGATAAAACCAACCATAGTTTGTTCTGTCCAAAACGTCACACTGTGACGTTTTGGAGGTTTACTTGTCCCGAAACCGTTAAAAGGGGGAGCGGTCGTGTCCGCTCCCCCTCGAAATGCTTTCGCATTTCTCACCCCTTTCACCGTTCCGAACGAAAGGGATTTCGCCGTCTGCGGACGGCGACCAAAGGGCTCTGCCCTTTGGAAACTCGCAGCCTTGAAAGGCTGGCGAACTTTTTTGAGTCGGCGGCTACGCCGCCTGAGTGTGCCGAAAGTTAGCCTTATAAATCAAAATTTATCCGATTTTACTTTTCAAACGCCTGCTTGATCTTATCGAAAAAGCTGTTGCGCTTTTTATAATTCTTGCTGTCGTCTAAAGAGCCGTCAAATTCCTTGAGCAGTTCTTTCTGCCTCTTGGTAAGATTGCTCGGCACTTCTATGGTAACATGAACAAACTGATTGCCTCTGTCGCTGCGGTTCAGCTTTTTGATACCCTTGCCCTTGAAGCGGAAAACCGTTCCCGGCTGAGTGCCCTCGGGAATAGTGTAGGAAACAGTTCCGTCAATGGTGGGAACCTCCACCTCCGCGCCCAGAGCAGCCTGAACAAAGGTTATGGGCATTTCGGTGTGAACATCATAGCCGTCACGCTCGAAGATAGCATCTGGACGAACGGTTATCGTGGTGAGCAGGTCGCCCGCAGGACCGCCGTTTATTCCGCCGTGACCCTGACCCGAGCTGCGGATAGTCTGACCGTCGTCAATACCTGCGGGAATAGAAACCGTAATGGTTTTCTCAACGCTGATACGACCGTTTCCGTGACACTTTGAGCAGGGATTTTTTATAATAGTACCCTTTCCGCCGCACTTTGAACAGGGCTTCTGGGAGGATATCATGCCGAAAGGCGTGCGCTGGGTGACCTTGACCTGACCCGTACCGTGACAGTCGGGACAGGTGTCCGCCGATGAACCCGCCGCCGCGCCCGAACCGTTACAGTCGGGACATTTTTCCATTCGGGAAATATTAATATCCGCGGTCGTGCCCTTGCAGGCGTCCATGAAGCTGATGACAACGCTTTTCTGAATGTCCTGACCGCGCCTGGGAGCGTTGGGATTGCTTCTTGAAGAGCCGCCGAAGCCGCCGAAAAAACTGGAGAAAATGTCGCTGATATCGCCCATGTCTCCGAAGCCGCCTGAGAAACCTCCGCCGTAGCCTCCGCCGCCGTAGGAGGGGTCTACGCCCGCGTGACCGAACTGGTCGTAGCGTGAGCGTTTTTCGGGGTCGGACAGAACCTCGTAGGCTTCGTTGACCTCCTTGAATTTTTCCTCGGCTTCCTTGTTGTCGGGGTTAAAGTCGGGGTGATATTTTCTTGAAAGCTTTCTGAACGCCTGTTTAAGTTCGTCCTCGGACGCGCCTTTCTGAAGCCCCAGCACCTCGTAATAATCTCTTTTATCAGCCATATGGGAATTTCCTTTCATGTGCTTATGTAATGGACAGTATTCTGTCCACGCAATATTTATCTGTTCTAAAACAGCTTTTGGGCGGAAGAAATTCCGCCCTCGGCTTATTAACAATCCATATAGGCGGCAAAGCCGCCGACATCAGCTGGTCGAGCTGAGCCCAGCTCGCAGAAGTCCAGAGGGCAGAGCCCTTTGGTCGCGCTCCGCAGAGCGCGAAATTCTCTCCCGCGCCCGCAGGCGCATATCCTCCGAAACGGAGAAGGAGGTGAGAAACGCGAAAGCGTTTCGAGGAGGGGCGAACACGACCGCCCCTCCTTTGAAAGGTACACGGCATAATTACCCTTGAAAACAGTCCGGTGGACTGTTTTCAACAGCCATACTTATGAATTGATTAAAATTATTTCTCTGTAAAGTCAGCGTCAACATAATCTCCGCCGTTATCGTCGCTGCTGCTGTCTGCACCGCCGCCCATATCAGCGCCTGCCGCACCGTCCTGCTGAGCCTGTGCGCCCGCAGCCTGATAAATCTTCTGGGAAACCTCGTAGAATGCTTTCTGAAGCTCCTCGGTCTTAGCTTTTATGTCCTCGGTGTTGTCTGTCGCGTTAGCCGCCTTAAGAGCGTCGATCTTGGACTGAATATTCGCTTTTTCCTCCTCGGAAACCTTGTCGCCGAAATCGGTGAGAGCCTTTTCACACTGGAATACCATGTTCTCGCCCGCATTCTTAGCGTCAACGGCCTCCTTGCGCTTCTTGTCCTCGTCGGCGTATTTCGCAGCCTCGTCAACGGCTTTCTGAATATCCTCCTTGGACATATTTGTGGAAGCGGTAATGGATATCTTCTGCTCCTTGCCTGTGCCAAGGTCTTTCGCGGATACGTTTACGATACCGTTTGCGTCGATGTCGAACGTAACCTCGATCTGAGGTACGCCTCTGGGAGCGGGAGCAATGCCGTCCAGACGGAATACGCCAAGCTGCTTGTTGTCCTTGGCAAATTCACGCTCGCCCTGGAGAACGTTGATGTCAACAGCAGTCTGATTGTCAGCATATGTGGAGAACACCTGTGATTTCTTTGTGGGGATTGTGGTGTTTCTTTCGATCATTCTTGTGCATACGCCGCCCGCAGTCTCGATACCGAGGGAAAGGGGAGTAACGTCAAGAAGCAGTACAGCGTTTTCCTTGTCAACGTCGCCGGAAAGGATACCGCCCTGATATGCCGCGCCGAGAGCAACGCACTCGTCGGGGTTGATGCCCTTAAAGGGATCCATGCCCATGAAGCTCTTTACAGCGTCCTGAACAGCGGGAATTCTGGACGAACCGCCTACCATGAGTACTTTCTTAATATCGGAGGGTTTCAGACCTGCGTCGGAAAGAGCCTGCTTAACGGGACCCATTGTGGACTGTACAAGGTCGCTTGTAAGCTCGTTAAACTTAGCCTGTGAAAGCTCCATGCTAAGGTGCTTGGGACCTGTAGCGTCCGCGGTGATATAGGGAATGGAAATAGAAGCGGAGGGAGTAGCGGAAAGAGTGATCTTAGCCTTTTCAGCCTCGTCCTTAAGTCTCTGCATTGCAAGCTTGTCGCCGGAAAGGTCGATACCCTCGGACTTCTTGAACTCGTCTATCATCCAGTTGATAATTCTCTGGTCGAAGTCGTCGCCGCCAAGACGGTTGTTACCCGCTGTAGCAAGAACCTCCGTAACGCCGTCGCCCATTTCGATAATGGAAACGTCGAACGTACCGCCGCCGAGGTCGTAAACCATAATGGTCTGATCCTCTTCCTTGTCGATACCGTAGGAAAGAGCCGCAGCCGTAGGTTCGTTGATGATACGTCTTACGGTAAGACCTGCGATCTGTCCTGCGTCCTTTGTAGCCTGTCTCTGAGCGTCGGTGAAGTATGCGGGAACGGTGATGACCGCTTCGGTAACTGTGTCGTGGAGATAAGCCTCAGCGTCAGCCTTCAGCTTCTGGAGGATCATTGCGGAAACCTCCTGAGGAGTGTACTTTTTGCCGTCGATGTCAACCTTGTAGTCGCTGCCCATGTGTCTCTTGATGGAAGCTACAGTTCTGCCCGCGTTTGTAACAGCCTGGTTCTTTGCGACCTGACCTACAAGACGCTCGCCCGCTTTTGTGAAGCCCACAACGGAGGGAGTTGTTCTGCCGCCCTCGGCGTTTGTGATAACGGTAGCGTTTCCGCCCTCAACAACGGCCACGCAGGAGTTTGTTGTACCTAAGTCGATACCTATGATTTTTGCCATAAAGATCATTTCCTTTCTTTATCTGTATAGAATTTATATTTTTCGTATGGACGGATAATGTGTCCGCCCGTTGTTTGCATTTACAATTACGGATTTGCCACAACAACCATAGCGCACCTTATCACCTTGTCGCCCAGCTTGTAGCCTTTCTGGTAAACCTGAGATACGGTGTTCTCGCCGAAGTTCTCGTCCTCGACCTGACTTACCGCGTTGTGGAGATTGGGGTCGAACTCCTTGCCAAGAGCGTCTATTTCCTCAACGCCAAGCTTTTTGATCACCTCGGTGAACTGACCGTAGATCATCTCAACGCCCTTTTTGTAGCTCTCGTCGGAGCACTCCGCAGCCATAGCGCGCTCGAAGTTGTCGATAACGGAAATTACCTCCAGCGCAGCCTTTGCAGTAGCGTCCGCGGAAGCGTCAAGCCTTTCCTTTACCGAGCGCTTGCGGAAGTTGTCGTACTCTGCAAGAAGCCGCAGGTATTTGTCCTTGTCGGCAGCGGCAGCGTCCTCCAAAGCTTTTACTTTCGCTTCAAGAGCGACTGTCGGGTCTTGCTCTGCTTCGGGAATTTTCTCGTCGGGTGTTTCACCGTCCGCGGCTGTTTCCTCGGCAGCTTCCGAGACCTCGGTCTCTTCGGGGATATCCTCTGTATTCAAGCTATCCTTTTCTTCTTCTATCATTTTTTACAAGTCTCCTCTCATATATATGTCAAGCTTTAGCTTTTTTAAACTGCCCCCTTGAGGGGGCCTGACAAAACTGAAAATTATTATTTTTCGCTTGGGGGTGACTCAGCCTGCGGGGGCTCCCCGTCCGAAATTATGTCGGTTATCCTGTCGGTGAGGTATTCAAGATATGGAATAATTTTCGCGTAATCAAGCCGCATAGGACCTATAACTCCCAGCGAACCGGCAGTTTTGCCGTCCTTTTTGATCTTCGAGACGATCATGCTGGAGTTTTCGATAATGAAGCCGCCGTCCTCACCGAACAGCACCTGCAAGTCGCCAAAGCTGTCGTCAAGCATATTTTTCACAACTTTGTTCCTGTTCTCGAAAAATTCCACGATCTGGTCGGAATTTATATCCTGTCTCGCAAGCAGATTTTTCTCGCCCTGAAGCTTTACCTCGTTATCCTTGAAGCCCTCCGCAAGCTCGCACACACCTTGCAGAAGCGGCGCAAGAGTAACCATATAAGCTCCCATAGCGGACACAAGACGGTCTATCGTGTCCCCGTCCAAGTCCTCGATCGAAACTCCCTGCAGATTTTCCGCCATGTAGCGGCTGAAAAATTCGATCTGCTCGTTGGTAAGATCGAATTCCAGACGGCACACCTTGTTTTTGATGTTTCCCGAGGACGTCACCATAAGCAGCACGTACATACGCCTGCCCGTGGGGATAAGCTCCACCTTGGTAATGACCGAAAATTTCGGAGCAACATTTTTTACCACCGTAGCGCAGTGGGTAAGCTCGGCAAGAGCCTTTGACGCGCTTTCGATAAGAGCGTCCGCAGTGGGAACGTCAACGTCCAGACAGCTGTCAAGCAGAGTTTTTTCTTCGTCGGACAGGGTTTTGGCGTTCATAAGCTCGTCGATATAAAGGCGGTAGCCGCTGTAGGTGGGGATACGTCCCGCCGAGGTGTGGGGCTGTTCAAGATAGCCGAGCTGTTCAAGCATTGCCATATCGTTTCTTATCGTGGCGGGAGAGACCCTGATATCCGGCAGAGCGGCAACAGCCTTTGAGCCCACAGGCTCGCCCGTTAAGATATACGCGTCGACCACCGCGGCAAGAATACGGCGTTTTCTTTCGTCCAGCAGAACTATCACTTCCTTGAAAAAAATCGGCGGGTTTTATGGATATTAGCACTTGACCCGATCATGTGTTAGCACTCTTTTTCTTTGAGTGCTAATTATATTATACACCGCATTTTGGGTTTGTCAAGGGTTTTTAAGAAATTTTTTTAAATTTATTTGGGAAACGGCCCGCAAACCCGCGAACACAACAGGCGGCGAAGCCGCCGACATCAGCTGGTCGAGCTGAGCCCAGCTCGCAGAAGTCCAGAGGGCGGAGCCCTTTGGTCGCAACTGACCGAAGGTCAGTTTGAGCAGAACGGCGAAATCCCCTTCCCCGCGCCCGCAGGCGCATATCGTTCAAAACGGTGAAAGGGGTAAGGAATGACGACGTCAAACCCTCTCTTCGCGAGGGCTACGAGGGGGAACGGACACGACCGCTCCTCCTTGTCACGGTACGCAGTACAGTAACCCTTGAAAACAGTCCG
>JAAVHL010000024.1 GCA_014799735.1 Ruminococcus sp. | reverse complement strand
TTTTGAAAAGCTTGTGGAAATAAAGGACAGTTCTGTTGAGAGACTTTTAAAGGCTTTCCCGCAGCTCAGGTCTGTTTCCTATTCCGAGGCTATGGAAACACTTCGGAAACGCCTGAATAACCGCATTTCCGTAAGCGGAGTAAAGCAAGGTACCAAAAGCGGCGGTGATAAAAATGACGGCGGCTGAGCGTTTTAATGCCGTGAAAATATTGCCGCAAAGCTATTGACATACTTTGCATAATGTGGTATAATCATATAAGTTTGGACAACCTTTAAGTTGATCCCGTGAGATCGACAAGGCAGTCGCTTATACTTAGGTTTTTACGGAGAAAGTTTACCTACGGTTCGGTATCGCTGCGCTTCTCCGCGGAAATTGGAATACTGTAAGCTTTTGTGCCTGTCTGCGTCTCGCGGACAGGTTTTTTGTTTGGAGGCGAGGCTGTGCAGAACAAACAGGACAGAAAGGTCATAATGGACGAAAACGCCATGACAAGGGCTATCGCGAGAATTTCCTACGAGATACTTGAACGCAACAAGGGCGCGGAGGAGCTGTGCTTTATAGGGGTGCTCTCCCGCGGTGCGTATCTGGCAAAGCGTATTTCCGACAAGCTGGGCGAGCTGGAGGGCATTGCTCCCGAAACGGGCATTCTTGACATTACCGATTATCGGGACGACGGAAAATCCTCCGCAGACGGCGACAAGACGGACATTCCCTTTGACGTGCGGGACAAGCGGGTCATTATCGTGGACGACGTTATCTTCACGGGAAGAAGCGCGCGCGCCGCTATGGACGCTGTTACCAAGCGGGGCAGACCGCGGAATATCCAGCTTGCAGCTTTAGTTGACAGAGGTCACAGGGAGCTGCCAATACGTCCCGATTATGTGGGGAAAAACGTTCCCACCTCCCGGGACGAAGCTGTAAGGGTCATGGTGAAAGAAATAGACGGGAACGACATGGTCGTTATTCTGGAACAGGAGGTTCGGCAATGAGCAGTATTCTGTTAAAAAATGTAAGAGCCGTGGACGATATGAAGGATTCCTTCTGCGACATTTTTATTGATGACGGCAAGATCGCGGCAGTGGGAAAATTTCTTGCCCGTGAAGCCGACAGGGTCATCGACGGAGAGGGAAAGCTTGTGGTCATTCCCTCGCTGTTTGATATGCACGTACATTTCCGCGACCCCGGTCAGACCCACAAGGAGGATATTCTCACAGGCTGCGCGGCGGCTTTGGCGGGAGGAGTGACGGGCGTTGTTTGTATGCCTAACACAAACCCTCCCATAGACAGCGCGGAGACGGTGCAGTACATTCTTGAAAAGGCCAAGGACACTGGCGTTGACATCTATCCCGCAGGCTGTATCACAAAGGGAATGAAAGGTACCGAGCTTTACGACTGGAGCAGTCTTGGCGTGAAGATAATTTCCGACGACGGCAGACCTGTTGCAAACGGCGAGCTTATGCGCCGCGCTTTGGAGGGGTCCACCAAAAACGGCTTGCTTGTGGCTTCCCACTGTGAGGATCTGGACATCATAAACGGCGGTATTGTCAACAAGGGCGTTTCGGAAAAGCTTGGCGTAAAGGGCATGGACAGAGCCTCCGAGGACAGCGTTACTGCGCGGGAGATCGCGCTTGCGGATTCCTGCGGGGCGCACATACACATATGCCATGTTTCCACAAAGGGCAGCGTGGGACTTATCCGCGACGCTAAAAAGCGCGGCATAAAGGTCACCTGCGAGACCTGTCCCCATTACTTCACATATACCGAGGACAAGCTTCTTGCCCGCGACGCGGACTACCGCATGAACCCTCCCCTCCGCACGGAGGAGGACAGACAGGCTGTTCTGGAGGCTGTTCTGGACGGCACTATCGACTGTATAGTGACCGATCACGCTCCACACGCGGCTGAGGAAAAGGCGGATTTTGAGAAAGCTCCCAACGGAGTTGTGGGGCTGGAGACTTCCCTTGCGGTAACGCTTACGCAGCTTTACCACACTAAAAAGCTTCCGCTTATCAGAATTGCGGGACTTATGTCGGTGAACCCGCGGAAGCTTCTGGGCATTCCGTTTACCCATATCGAAAAGGGCGCGAAAGCCGATCTTGCGGTCATCGACCCCGACGCGGAGTGGACAGTTGAGCCTGACAAGCTTCATTCAAAGTCCCGTAACACGGTGTTCAAGGGCGAAAAGCTGAAGGGCAGAAATATTATGACGATCTCGGACGGAGTTATCCGTTACGAGCTGTAAGGAGCGATAAGCATGAAAATAAGCGTACCAACCCAAAACGGCGTTCTGGAAGATAAATATTCCAAGCACGCGGCGGCCGAATATCTGAATGGCAGAAGACCTGTCAGGTCGTTTCCAGTGAGCTTTGAGGAAATTCCCGACGGCACGGAAAGTCTTGCGCTTGTGTTTGTGGATTTTGATTCCATACCTGTCTGCGGCTTTGCGTGGATACACTGGCTTGCGGCGAATATTCCCGCGGACACGGCGGTTCTTCCCGAAAACGCCAGCGCGGAAAATGCTTTGAATATGGTGCAGGGAGCAAACAGCTGCATATCCCGATTTGTGGGAGAAACCGATAAAAATATCGTTTACAGGTATGTGGGTCCGACACCTCCCGATCAGGATCATAAGTACACTCTTACGGCTTACGCGCTGGACTGCAAGCTTGATCTTAAAGAGGGTTACTACCTCAACGAATTTTTGGACAAGATAAAAGGTCACGTTTTAGGTAAAGCGTCGGTGGAATTGATCGGCAGGAAATAACAGGCAGACTAAAAATGGAGCAAGGTCATGAAAATAACGTATAAAAATCTGCTCGGCAAGGTAATGCTGGTCGGGATAACCTATAACGACAGCGACGGAAACGTTAAGGAGCGGAAGCAGTTCTGGGGTACGGTCACAGAGGCGGACAAGGGCAAAATTCTGATTGAGCAGAAAAACGGCGAGATACTTTCGCTGCCGCCCGACCTGAGCGCGATACAGCCTGCTCCCGAAGGTGAGTACAGGCTTCACTCAACGGGAGAGGTAGTCGTGAACCCCGATTTTCTTTCAACGTGGATATCCGAGTTAAATGATGAAAATAAAGAATAAAAATGAGATATACTATGTCATTCGAGCGGGGAGTCCCCGCGGCGCTTGCACGCAGTGCAAGAAAGTCACACCCCAAAGTCAGATATTAGAAATCGTACCTTAACTAAGCCCCCTCAAGGGGGCGGGTATCAATATTAATGTAATAAAAGAAAAGGAGAGATACTATGTCATTCGACAGACTTATCAAGAAAATTATCGAAACGGGAAACCCCACGGTGGTGGGTCTCGACCCCAAGCTTGACTACGTTCCCGCGTTCCTGCGCGAAGAAGCCTTTAAGGACAAGGGCAGAGACCTGAAAGGCGCGGCTTCTGCGCTGTGGAAATTCAACAAGGCTATAATCGACGCGGTCTGCGACATTGTTCCCGCGGTGAAGCCACAGGCGGCGTACTATGAAATGTACGGCTGGCAGGGCGTTAAGGCTCTGCACGAGACAATTGAATACGCACAGAAAAAAGGTATGTTTGTCATTGTTGACGGCAAGCGCAACGATATCGGCGCGACCATGGAAGCCTATACAAACGCTTATCTCGGCACGACCGTTGTTGACGGTCTGGACTTCGAGGGCTTCGGCGCGGACGCTCTCACCGTAAACGGCTATCTGGGCACGGACGGTATCGCTCCCCTTGTAACGGCTTGCAAAAAGAATGACAAGGGTATCTTTGTTCTTGTCAAGACCTCTAACAAGTCCAGCGGAGAATTGCAGGACAGGCTTTTAGATGACGGCAAAACGGTTTACGAGACAATGGGCAATATGTGCGAAAAGTGGGGAGAGGTTACAATCGGTGAATACGGCTACTCCGCGGTGGGCGCGGTTGTGGGAGCGACCTATCCCGAACAGCTTGCGGAAATGCGTGCGAAGCTTCCCCACACATTTTTCCTTGTCCCCGGCTACGGAGCGCAGGGCGGCGGCGCAGAGGGCGTTGCAAAGGCTTTCGACCAAAAGGGTCTTGGAGCTATCGTGAACTCGTCCCGCGCGGTTATGTGCGCTTACCAAAAGGAAGAGGGCTGCGACCCCCGCGATTTTGCAGGTGCGGCAAGACGTGAGTGCATACGCATGAGAGAGGATATTACCGGGTTTGTTACGGCTTTGAAGAAGTAGGATTGCTGTATGGATATTAAGATTGAGAATAATTGTATAAGGCGAATACAACGCAGCGAGCTTCAAAATTGTTTTTCTTTTTGGGATTTTGAAAATAATTCAGAAAAAAGAAAAAGAATAGAGCGCGAAATTGACAATAAAATCAGAACAATGCATGCGTATATTCTCAATGGTAAATATGTGGCAGGTATGCCCTTGTGTCCTGTGGATAACAAAACGATATATTTATCATATTTGGTTGTGAAAGAAGAGTATCGTAATCAAGGGATAGGAACTAAAATGATAAAGTATGCACTTCAAACAAGCAAAAATGAGGGATATTCTTATGTTATCTTAAAGGTAGATAATGACAATACGGAAGCTGAAAAATTATATAAAAAACTTGGATTTGCTGAAATTGAAAAAAGTTGTGAAATAACTAAAATGAGGATAGACCTATAATTTTAATTTACATAAATAAAATCAATCGTGAGCAGACATAACCAACGTATTTATTTGAAAGGACTGGTAAAATGTCTTTATTTAATTTAGGCGACAAGGCATATCTTATGCTTGCGGACGGCAGGGTGTTCGAGGGCTACAGCTTCGGCGCAAAGGGTACGTCCTTCGGCGAGATCGTTTTTGCAACGAGCATGACGGGCTATGAGGAAACCCTCTCCGACCCAAGCTACTACGGTCAGATCGTTACCCAGACGTTCCCTCTTATCGGAAACTACGGCGTGAACGATACGGACTATGAGTCGGCGACCTCCGTGGTAAGCGGCTATGTGGTTCGTGAGTGGTGCAACGCTCCCTCCAATTTCCGCAGCGAGGGTAACGTGGACGAGTTCCTTAAAAAGCACAATATTATCGGCATACACTCAATAGACACGCGCTGTCTGACGAGAATTATCCGTGAGCACGGCGTTATGAACGGCGTTATAACCACGGAGAATGTGTACGAGAAAAAAGAGGAATTTTTGAAGCAGATAAACGAGTTCAAGATAGTCAACGCGGTAAAGTCCGTTACTGTCAAGGAGCAGGAATTTTTCAAGGCGGACGAACCCAAGTATCACGTTGCTCTGTTTGATTTCGGGTACAAATTCAACATCAGACGGGAGCTTCTGAAACGGGGCTGTAATGTAACTGTCGTACCAGCAGGCACAACAGCGGAGCAGGTCAAGGCTCTGAACCCCGACGGAATAATGCTTTCCAACGGACCGGGCGACCCTGCGGAAAATACAGAAATTATCGAAAATCTCAAAGAGATAAACAAGCTTGGCATACCCACATTCGGTATCTGCTTGGGACACCAGCTTACCGCCCTTGCCAACGGCGCGCACACCGAAAAGCTGAAATACGGTCACAGAGGTGCAAATCAGCCTGTTGACGACATTGCTCTGGACAAGACCTTTGTTACCTCACAGAACCACGGTTACGCCGTTGTGAGTGACAGCATTTCCCCCGAGGTGGGAGAGGTTTCCCACAAAAACTCAAACGACCAGACCTGCGAGGGCGTGCGGTATAAAAATTTCCCATGCTTTACGGTGCAGTTCCACCCCGAGGCTTGCGGAGGTCCACATGATACGGCGTACCTTTTCGACGAGTTCATTGATATGATAAAGAAAAATAAGGGGGACAGCTGATATGCCGTTGAAAAAATTTTTGGCGGTACTTGCGGCGGTTTGTTTGACTTTAAGTATGGTCGGCTGTCAGCAGAATGACGACGTTTCGACGGGACAGACCGATACGGAGCAAACTATTTCCGAAACTCAACAGACTACCGAAACAACAACAGAGCAGACCGAACAGACAGTTGAAAATGCTGAAACATCAGAAACAGAAACCTCCGCCGAAAGCGAAGCTAATATCGCGGAGACTGTAATTATTGCGGGGCAGGAATTTTCTGTTGGTGATGCAGCCGTTACAATTGAGGCAACTATAGATGGTGTTGATATATCTGAAATAACTTTTATAAAAAACTTACAAATTCTTGAACTTTTAAATGTAGAAGAAGGTTATTCATACGTTACGGGGTTTAACAGTATATCTGAAATGGAAAATCTTGAAGAACTTTACATTAAAGGTGTCCATATAAAATCAGATTTTGAAAATATACAATATTGCCAAAAACTAAAAAAGTTATATCTTGATTTAACTCCAATATATGATATATCATGTATTGAAAATCTTACGTATCTTGAAGAAATATATATCTGTAATGCAAGCATTACAGATATAACTCCATTGTCATCTTTAAAACATCTGAAGAAAGTGAGCATAATTGAAACGAACATTTCCGATTTGTCTCCTCTCGAATGTTTAGACAATCTTGAGTATATTTATATCAGTTGTAATTCCA
>JAAVHL010000084.1 GCA_014799735.1 Ruminococcus sp. | reverse complement strand
GGTGAGAAATGCGACAGCATTTCGAGGGGGAGCGGACACGACCGCTCCCCCTTCTTGCGACTTTAAACAAGCTGTATCTCCAAAACGTCACAGTGTGACGTTTTGGACGGAGCAAACTATGGCTGATATTGACCCTACTATGTTTTGAACACAAACAAAGTATCGTTCGTTGAAAACAGTCCACCGGACTGTTTTCAAGGTTTACTTTGTCGCGCACCGTACAAAGGAGGGGCGGTCGTGTTCGCCCCTCCTCGAAACGGCTCTCGCCGTTTCTCACCTCCTGCTCCGTTTTGAACGAAAGGGGGGTTCGCCGCCTGCGGGCGGCGACCAAAGGCTCCGCCTCTGGACTTCGCGAGCTGGGCTCAGCTCGACCAGCTAATGTCGGCGGCTTCGCCGCCTAAAGGATTGTTAATTTGTGCGTAGCGCGTTAAATCAAAATTTACCGAACCAATTTCGCTTTTTTGCCCAAAACTATTGAAATCTGTTTCAAAATATTGTATAATATATTCATAATTATGTCTCAAATCCAACTTATGAAAGGAAGCTGTTACATATGGGTCTTATTAAAGCGGCTGTAAATTCCGTGGGAGGCGTTCTTGCCGACCAGTGGAAAGAATTCTTTTACTGCGAGGCTATGAGTACCGACATTCTCGTCTGCAAGGGTCGGAAAAAAGTAAGCGGCAAATCCTCCAATACCAAGGGGGACGACAATGTTATCACCCAGGGTTCGGGTATCGCTGTTGCTGACGGTCAGTGCATGATCATTGTTGAGCAGGGTAAGATTCTCGACGTATGCGCAGAACCCGGCGAGTACACCTTTAACATTTCGGGCGAACCCTCCATCTTCGCAGGAGATCTGGGTACAAGTATAAAGGAAACATTCGGAAGCGTTGTTGACCGCTTTGCTCACGGCGGACAGGCTTCTACCGACACCCGTGTGTATTACTTCAACACAAAGGAAATTCTGGGAAACAAATACGGCACTCCCACCCCTGTTCCGTTCAGAGTTGTGGACAGAAATATCGGTCTCGATATCGACGTTTCCATTCGCTGCAACGGCGAGTACTCCTACCGTATCGTTGACCCGCTCCTGTTCTACACTAACGTGTGCGGAAACATTCACGATGTTTACCGCAGAAGCGAAATAGACAGCACTCTCAAAACCGAGCTGATGACCGCGCTCCAGCCCGCGTTTGCCAAAATATCCGATATGGGCATACGCTACAGCGCGCTCCCCGGTCACACTATGGAGATCGCAGACGCTCTCAACGAGGTTCTTTCCAAGAAGTGGACGGAGCTTCGCGGCATCAAGATCGCTTCGTTCGGAGTGAACTCCGTTACCTGCTCTCCCGAGGACGAAAAGATGATAAAGGAGCTTCAGCGCACTGCGGTAATGCGCGATCCCTCAATGGCGGCGGCAACCTTAGTCGGCGCACAGGGAGACGCTATGAAAGCGGCCGCCTCCAACAGCTCGGGAGCTATGACAGGCTTTATGGGCATGGGTATGGCTCAGCAGGCGGGCGGCATGAACGCTCAGGCTCTTTTCGGAATGGCGGCTCAGCAACAGCAGCAGGCGGCTCAGACAGCACAGGCTCAGCAATCCGCACAGCCCGCGCCGGCCGCTCCCGCTAACAGCTGGACTTGCTCCTGCGGCACGGTGAACACGGCGAAATTCTGCTCCGAATGCGGAGGTCCCAAGCCCGCCGACGGCGGCTGGACCTGCTCCTGCGGCGCGGTAAACAAGGGAAAATTCTGCGCGGAATGCGGAAAAGCAAAGCCTGCGGGCGAGCCTCTCTACCGCTGCGACAAGTGCGGCTGGGAACCCGAAGACCCGAAAAATCCGCCGAAGTTCTGTCCCGAATGCGGTGACAAATTCGACGAAAATGATATTAAGTAAATAATAGTGTTAATTAAGCGGCTATGCCGCTTACTCAAAAAGTTTCGTCCACCTTTTCAAAGGTGGCGAGGTCCACGGGGCAGAGCCCCTGGTCGCAAACTCATTCTACGAATGAGTCCCCGAAGGAGCGCGAAACTCCTTTTCGTTTAGAAGCTCCGCAAAGGGGTGAATTGAAAACATCACAGTGTGATGTTTTCAAGAGGGGAACGCCCTGCGATAGAGGGCGTTCCCCTTATAGTTACAGTATATTATATTTATTGTTTATAACCTATAATTCCGAAAGGTGGATATTTATGTCTGCTCTGGTTGAGTATAAATGCCCGTGCTGCGGCGGCGCGATTGAATTTAACAGCAATTCTCAGAAAATGAAGTGTCCCTACTGCGACACCGAGTTTGAAATAGAGGCTTTAAAAGAATTTACAGAGGCTTCCCAAAGCGCGGGAGACAGCCTTAACTGGGACTGTCCCGATTCCCAATGGGGCGCGTCGGAGACCGCGGGAATGAACGTCTATACCTGCAAAAGCTGCGGCGGTCAGATCGTTACCGACAAGACCACGGCTGCCTCGGCTTGTCCTTACTGCGACAATCCCATAGTTATGACGGGTCAGTTTGAGGGCGGTCTCAGACCCGATATGATAATACCCTTCAAGATAGACAAGGAAGCCGCCAAAAAGGCGCTTTCAAACTATCTTAAGGGCAAGCTCCTGCTGCCGAGAAGCTTTAAGGACGAACACCGTATCGACGAAATAAAGGGCGTTTACGTTCCGTTCTGGCTTTTTGACTGCGACGCGGACGCCAATATCCGCTACCGCGCCACACGCGTAAGGTCGTGGACTTCGGGAAATTACCGCTATACGGAGACCTCACATTACCTGATAGTTCGGGACGGTTCGATAGGGTTTGAAAAAGTTCCCGTGGACGGCTCCCAGAAAATGCCCGACGAGCTTTCCGAGGCTATAGAGCCGTACAACTACGGCGACTGCGTGAATTTCAACACGGCGTACCTTGCGGGCTATCTTGCGGACAAATACGACGTAAGCGCCGAGCAGAGCCGTAACCGTGCCAACGAAAGAATACGGAACAGCACTCAGCAGGAGTTCCGCAATACAGTTAAGGGTTATGCGACTGTCGTGCCCGAAACCGTGAACATCAGGCTGAACAGCGGCAAAATACGCTACGCGCTTCTCCCCGTGTGGATGCTCAGCACCACCTACAAGGGAAAGGTCTACCGCTTTGCAATGAACGGTCAGACAGGCAAATTTGTGGGAAATCTCCCTGCCGATTACGGAAGATTATTCGGCTTGTTCGCTGGCGTGACCGCGGCTGTAACGGCATTGGCGTTTATCGTTCAGCTGTTTATGTAAAGCATTCGGGGAGGTACGCAAATGAAATTACTGAAAAAAATAACCGCAGTCCTTGCGGCGGCGGTCATGTGCACGGCTTTGTCATATCCCGTTTCGGCGGAAAATGCAGATAAAGTTGTTGACAATGCCGACCTGCTTTCCGACAGCGAGGAGCAGTCTCTTGAAAAGCATATTCTGGAAATAATCGAAAGGCACGGCCGCAAGTACGACATAGCTGTTGTAACGGTCAATTCCACCGACGGAAAATCCGCCGAGGCTTATGCTGACGATTACTACGATTACAACTATTACGGCTATGACAGCGAGGGCAGCGGACTTCTGCTGCTTGTTGACATGGGCGGCAGGAACTGGCACATTTCCACAAAGGGCAAGGGCATACGGGCTTTTACCGATTACGGCATATCCCAGATAGGCGACAAGGTGGCAAGCTATCTCAGCGACGGAGATTATTATGATGCCTTTAAAAAATTTGCAGATCAGGCTGACTCATACATAGAAAAATACGAAAGCAGCGGAAGCGCTTACGACGTTGGAAACAAGCCTAAGGATTACGGCCAGATGCTTGGGACTTCCTTTTTGGGCGGACTTGTGATTGCAGTGATCGTCTGCCTGTGCATGATGGGTCAGCTTAAAACCGCTGTAAAGCAGACTGCCGCGCGGGTGTACGTCAAGAACGGCAGCATGAGGGTAAATCATTCGAGAGATATTTTTCTCTACAATACCGTTTCAAAAACAAAGATAGAGACGGATTCGGGAAGCGGCGGAGGCGGAGGAAGCAGCACTCACGTAAGCTCCAGCGGAAGCACCCACGGCGGGGGCGGAGGAAAGTTCTGATATCATCGTCACATAAAAAGAGGACAGAAAGCGTATCACACGGTACGGTTTCTATCCTCTTTTTTAGTCCAACAGATTTCCGCGCAGAAACAGGAGAAGCTTTTTTTCGCGGCGGGACACCTGCACCTGCGACATTCCCAAGGCTTCGGCGGTGCGGGTCTGGGTCATGTCCTTGAAGTAGCGGAAGTATATAAGACGGCGGTCGGTTTCGTCGAGGGCGGCAAGAGCCTGCCGCAGGGAGAGTATGTCCACAAGCTCCGCGTCGGGAGCAGGCTCGGCTATGTCTATCTGTCCCTCGTCGCCGTTTTCTGGATTTGCCGTAAGAGACACCGCGGGAAGATTTACCGCTATCGCTTCGGCGACGTCCTCGACGGAGGAACCGGTCATCTCCGCAAGCTCGGAAACGGCAGGCTCTCTGCCGTGCAGAAGCATGAACTGCTCCCGCGAACGGGAGATTTTCATGCCAAGCTCCCGCACGGAACGGCTTACCTTTACCGAGCCTCCGTCGCGGAAAAGACGTTTTATTTCGCCGAGAATAACAGGTACGGCGTAGGTGGAGAACTTCACTCCCCTGTCGCGGTCGAAAGCGGAGGCGGCTTTGACAAGTCCCACACAGCCCGCGCCGTACAGGTCGTCGTACTCTATACCCTTGCCCTTGAAACGGTTTGCGCACAGGTGAACAAGTCCCAGATTTTCTTCCGCAAGCTTATTTTCTTTCAGAGAGTTCACGGCGGTTTTCCTTTCTTTTAAGTATTATGTATTTTCTTTGCCCGAAAGGATCTTCCGCTTCATGACCACCGTTGTGCCCTTGTCGGGCTTACTTCTCACCGTGACCGAATCCATAAAGCTTTCCATGACCGCGAAGCCAAGCCCCGCCCGCTCCTCCTCGGGAGCGGAGGTGTACAGGGGCTCCATTGCTTTTTTTACGTCGGGTATACCGCAGCCGCTGTC
>JAAVHL010000083.1 GCA_014799735.1 Ruminococcus sp. | reverse complement strand
TTTCTCACCCCTTTCACCGTTTCGGACGAAAGGAGATTTCGCCGCCTGCGGGCGGCGACCAAAGGGCTCCGCCTCTGGACTTCTGCGAGCTGGGCTCAGCTCGACCAGCTTTAGTCGGCGGCTTCGCCGCCTAAAGAGTTGTTACTTTGTGCGTGATGCGCTAAATCAAAATTTACACTTTTTCGATACTTTTTGTCCCCCGCCTTAAAGACAGGGGACATCAGCAGTGTTTATAAAATACAGTAAATAAATTTCAGCCTGAATTTGCCGAACCTCGAGAGCTTTGCGCAAAAACGCTTCGCCAGACTGTTCACCGCCAGCCGCATTTCATTGGCCTCGTTTCGGGTAAGGCTTTCTCCGCCGAAGGACGCTTTCAGAGCGCAGCCGATAATAAATTCCGCAGTGCCGTCCGCAAGCATTTCCGAACGCTCCGAAAGGAATTTTGCATACTCCCCGAATTCCATGTCGCCCTGTTCGGGAAGCTCCATAAGCCGCAGAAGCTTCCCGAAACGCCTGTAGTCGTCGATAGCCGCGGCTCTTGCGCTGTGCAGAGCCGTCCTGCGGCGTTTTGCGGCAGCGGCGTTCCTGCGGAGGATAAACGCCGCGGGTACAATGATAACGGCCGCCGCCAGAATAACAAGCCATGTAAGGTCGTACAGAACGTCCACCTTTTCCTCGCCCTTTATGCCGAAAACAGCAAAGCCGACGGTGGGTCTGCGGTTATCCTCCGTGCTGACGGGAGGCGGGGGAGCGGATTTTTCGGTAACGGTGGTCTCCGCGGCTTCGGTTTCCTGCACCGAAGTTTCAGGCACAGCCGTGACAGTGACAGTCGTGGTCTGGGCAGCTTCGTTCATAGGCGGCGTGATCTCTTCGCCGTTCTCGTCGGGCTGATCCTCCTCCGTATTTTCGGAAAGCTCCGTCTCGGTCTCGGTTTCCGTTTCGGGCTCTGAGACGGTGGTCTCCGTAGGTATAGCCGTGCGGACGTTTCCGTATCCCGAAGTAAACTCAACGGGATACCAGCCGAAGCCGTCAATATAAATCTCCGCCCATGCGTGACCCCGCAGGTCGGAAACGCTTACCGACGCAGAGGTACCCACCGCCGTTCCGCGGGGGAAGTCCGCAGGCTTTATAACGTAGCCCTCCGCATATCTTGCGGGTATTCCCGCGTAGCGGCACATTATGACCGCCGTCGTAGCAAAATGTGAACAGCTTCCCTCGCGGGTATCGAGGAATTGCTGTACAAAATCCTTTCCCGCAGGAAGCTTGCCCGCAGTAAGGCTGTATTCGCAGTTGTCCCTGAGCCACTTTTTTATAAAGTACAGCTTTCGGCTGAGGACGGTCATTTCGTCAAGAGTGCTTTTGCCTGTTTTTATCTCCTCGGCGGTGATGTAGCTGTAATAGCTCTCGTCAAAAATTTCTGTCGGCGAAAAGCTTTCGGGAATGTCCAGATAGTTTGCGTACACAAAGCTTCTGTAGGCAGCCTCGTCCTCGGAAAGAACGGTGGGCGTAGACCATTTCATTCGGAAAATGTTCTGATATCCGTAATATTCTGCCGGATCGTAAAACTGTCCGATATACGACTTGGAGGAGTCGCCGAAGCCGCTTGAGTTTTTCTTGTACCGCGAAACGCTTTCGGGAACAAGATTGTAGGGCATATAAAGATAGTTGGTGTTGGCGGCGACGTTTTTCACGGAAAAATTATACCGCGGTATTTCGGTGCGGGTGTATTTCAGATTGTAGCCGTCCAGAAGCAGAGGGGAAAGTCCCTCTGTGGAAAAGGATTCGGTTATGCTGTCAAGCTGCCTCTGCTTTGCGGAGGGGAACTGCTCCCAGCTTCTGCCCGTATAGACCGAGCCCACAAACCCGCGCAGATAGATAGTCTCGTCGGATTTGGGGATAGTTACCTCCAGCACGGTTTTTCCGTCAAAGGATATCTCATCAAATTCTCCCAGCTTTCCGTGGTTTATCGCTCCCGTGGGGGCGACGTTTCTGGTGGCAACAATAACGATCTCGTCTATGATCTGCTGTACGCCTCCGCCGCTGATATAGTCCACAGCCTCGTCGTACATGATATTCAGCTTTTCGGGACGTTCATAGCCCAGCTTTTTGGATATCCCGGGCAGCGCCGCTATGCACAGTGCGGCTATCACCGCCGTGCAGAAGCCGCAGTAAGTTGAATATTTTTTGCAGCGCGGGTCGGAGATAGCCTCTGCCGCGTTTGATTCCAGAGCGAACATAGCCGTCCAGCAGACCACCACAGCAAAGAACGCGGCCAAGTTCGGTTCGAGACCGTACACAAGCACGGCGAACACGGGCATACAGGTCGAAATGCATACCCCCGAAGCCGAGTTGCTTCGTACTGTGGAATGGCAGGCAAACGCGCACATAACGCAGTCCGCAAAAAGCGAAAACGCGCGGATATGGTATTCCGCAAGCTCAGGCTCGATTATAGTTATAAACGGTTCGGAGCGGTACGCTTCCCGTATTGCCGAGAAAAACAGGTTGACATAAGAAGCAAAGCCCGCGCATATCTCGTACCTGAAAATATACGTGCCAATTATCAGCGCAGCCGCCGCAAGCAGAGACACTATGCGGAAAAGCTTTTCCTTAAGGCTGAAAATAAATGTGAATACCAGACACAGCACTGTTGCCGCGGCGGCGGTAAGGGACAGGCTCATTCCGGGATTAAGGCAGGAAAGGAACGTCATAGCCGAGCCGATACAGCCGCATAATGCCAGTATGAATTTTATAACGATCGGAGCGAAGTCCGAGAGGACGGTAAATTTTGCTCCGCCAAGCTTTTTGTCCGCGTGAATGCTTGCCGATATAACGGCTGAGGGACGGCGTTCCGCTTTCATGACTGCGCTCCTTTCTTTTTATTTTTTAATGGATTACTCCCGTGCGGCGTCAGTCCCGCCAAGGTATCCGAAATCGTCCGAGCTGAGCTTTTCCGCGTCGGCGTAAATAAACTCCGTCTCGGAGGATTCCTTGTCCGTCACATCGTCAAGAGAGCGTGGAGATGTGCATATCACAGTAAGACGGGCTTCTCCGCAGACGGAGGAAAGCTCGTCCGCATATGCTCCGCCGTCACGCTCCGAGACGGCTATAACCCTTGAAAAGCCGCTGTTGATGATATAGGCGCTGTCGGAAATTTCAATAATATAAGCGACACTGCTTGTCCATTCAAGTTCCTTTATGCTTCGGGAAATCTCCGCGGCTTCGGCGTAAAGCGCGTCCGCGTCGGAGATCTCAGCGGTGCGCAGACCGTAGCCCGTGCAGGGCAGAGCAATAGTATGCGCGACCCCTCTTTCCGCAAGGGAGCAGGAAAGCGAGAACGCCGCGTCGAGAACTCTGTCCGCACCCTCAGCGGAACGGCAGCTTCCCGTGTCGGCGGCTATCAGCAGCCTGCTGCCAACGGGCTTTGAAAGCTCTCTTACAATAAAATTCTCACTTCTGCCGCTTAATTTCCAATGTATCAGATTATGCCTGTCGCCGTCGCGGTACTCTCTGAGCATGAATATTTCCGAGGGATCGTCCCCCGGCTTTTCGCGGGAGAAAACGTTGCTCTCCGCGCTGTAGACATAATTGCTCTCAACAGCCGCCGATATCGGCAGAACGGCGGGCAGGACGGTTATCTGCGTGCTGAAGCCGATCTTTTTCCGCACCGAGGTCAGCCCCATAAGGTCGCGCAGACGGACGCTCTTTATCGAGACCGATATGGCGCCGCAGTGCTTGGGCAGGAAATTCAGCGACACCGTTTCGCTTGTCCGTCCGCCCAGCGGTACAGCCGCCGTATGGATAAATGGCAGCTCCTCCTCGAAAGGCGCGGATACCTTGTAGCGTATCTTTACCGAGCAGGAGGATACGGGCAGCGGCGAGCGGTTGTACACGCTTATCTTTACCGACGCGGCCTTGCCCCGCTCCGTGACGGGGGAGTCGCAGTACACCCTTATTTTAAGAAACGCCGCGCCCACCGCAAGAATGATGTGCAGGATTATCGGCAGCGCAAGCAGGAATGCCAGCAGATAAAAGGAAAGGTCGCCCTTGTAAAGCACATAGAAAACCGCCGAAAACACAGTTATTATAGTATAAACGAACCTCATTTTAGTTCCTTTCGGACAGATTTTTCAGCGTATTGACGGCGCGGGGATACGGGCGCTTATGTCCCGCAGAACGTCCGATACGGACGCTCCCGCAGCTTTCGCCTTTGCGCTCAGGATAATACGGTGTTCTGCGACGTCTTTAAGGATATACTTCACATCGTCGGGAATGACGTAGCTTCGTCCTCTCATAAGAGCCGCGGCCCTTGCCATGGACGTGAGAGCGACCGTTCCGCGGGGACTGAGACCAAGCTTTACCTGCGGGTGAGTACGTGTTGCCGCCGCAATGGAGGCGAGATACTTGTACACCCGATCGTCAATAAAAACCTCCTCGGCCGCGCTTACCAGCATAAGCACGTCCTTTGCCTCGGCGGCGGGGACTATTGTGTCCGCAGTCTTTGCCGAGCCCTTGGATTTCAGTATGGCTATCTCGCTTTCAAGATCTGGGTAGCCCATGGTGAGCCTGACGATAAACCTGTCAAGCTGGGAATCGGGCAGCATTTGGGTACCCACCGAGCCGATAGGGTTCTGGGTAGCGATTACCACAAAGGGCTTTGGGAGCGGGTGAGTAACGCCGTCCACGGTGACCGAGCCCTCCTCCATGGCTTCGAGGAGCGCGCTCTGGGTCTTGCTGGAGGTACGGTTTATCTCGTCCGCAAGGAAAAGGCTGCACAGAGCCGCACCGGGCTTGTAGTCGAAGCTGTCAGTGCGCTTGTTGTACACCGTAAAGCCCGTAACGTCGGCAGGGAGCACGTCGGGGGTAAACTGCATACGCTTGTAGTCCAGAGACATAGCCTTTGAAAACGCAAGGGCGAGGGTGGTTTTTCCCACGCCGGGGATATCGTCCAGCAGGATATGTCCTCCCGCGATTATCGCCAGCAAGGTCTTGACGATTATTTCGTCCTTGCCGATAACGGCTTTTTTCACTTCATCTGTAATTCCCTTTGCAATGGGAATGATTTCATTTTTTATTTCCTGATCCGTCATAATTTTACCTCTCAAAAATTAGTAAGCACAATATAAATACAGTATAGCACATTTTGAGTAAAAATACAAATTACAATTTGGTTAAAGAGATTTTGGGCATTTGCACAGGTGCTTAAACGGCAAATTTTGATTTAGTGCACCACGCACTTGTAACAAACATTTAGGCGGCGAAGCCGCCGACTAAAGCTGGTCGAGCTGAGCCCAGCTCGCAGAAGTCCAGAGGGCGGAGCCCTTTGGTCGCCGCCCGCAGGCGGCGAAATCCCCTTTCGTTCAAAACGGAGCAGGAGGTGAGAAACGGCGAGAGCCGTTTCGAGGAGGGGCGAACACGACCGCCCCTCCTTGTAACAGTTTGCAGTATAGTAACCCTTGAAAACAGTCCGGTGGACTGTTTTAAACGAACAATATTTTGTGTGGGTTTCCAAACATAACTATAAGTTTGTTCCGTCCAAAACGTCACACTGTGA
>JAAVHL010000082.1 GCA_014799735.1 Ruminococcus sp. | reverse complement strand
TGAAAACAGTCCACCGGACTGTTTTCAAGGGTTACTGTGCTGCGTACTGTAACAAGGAGGGGCGGTCGTGTTTGCCCCTCCTCGAAACGCTTTCGCGTTTCTCACCTCCTGCTCCGTTTCGGGACGAAAGGGGATTTCGCCGCCTGCGGGCGGCGACCAGGGGCTCTGCCCCGTGGACCTCGCCACCTTTGAAAAGGTGGACGAAACTTTTCCATGGCGGCTTCGCCGCCTAAAGGTTTTGTCGGATGACGCGTAAAGCTTAACATAGTTAAGTTTACACATTGTTAATGATATAGTAAAAAAATAGTGGGTATTTTCCAGTATACTTTATATAGTCTTAAAATCAAATCGAAAGGATAGTTTTAATGCTTGAACTTAACAACATAGTGAAAAATTACTCCGTGGGCGGCACGGATATCCGCGCGCTGAGAGGGGTTTCCGTAAAGTTCCGCGAGAATGAATTCGTATCGGTGCTGGGACCCTCGGGCTGCGGAAAGACCACCCTGCTCAACATTATCGGCGGTCTTGACCAGTACACAAGCGGCGACCTTATCATCAACGGAAGATCCACCAAGCAGTACAAGGACAGAGACTGGGATACATACCGCAATCATTCTGTTGGATTTGTATTCCAGAGCTATAACCTCATTCCCCATCAGACGGTTTTGTCCAACGTTGAACTTGCCCTTACCCTGTCGGGCGTGTCCAAGGCGGAACGCCGCAGGCGTGCTACCGAGGCTCTCGAAAAGGTGGGCCTTGGCGATCAGCTTACCAAAAAGCCGAACCAGATGTCCGGCGGACAGATGCAGCGTGTTGCTATCGCGAGAGCATTGGTGAACGAGCCCGATATAATTCTTGCGGACGAGCCTACAGGCGCGCTGGACTCCGAGACAAGCGTTCAGATAATGGAGCTTCTCAAGGAGATCGCAAAGGATAAGCTTATAATTATGGTTACCCACAACCCCGACCTTGCGGAGCAGTATTCCACAAGGATAATCCGTCTTTTGGACGGCGAGGTGAAAAGCGATTCCAACCCATTTGACGGCGCTGCCGAAGCGGAGGAAAAGTCCGCGGGAAGAAAGACTTCCATGTCGTTTTTCACGGCTATGGCTTTGTCCCTGAACAACCTTATGACCAAAAAAGGACGCACCTTTATGACAGCCTTTGCAGGCTCTATCGGCATAATTGGCATCGCGCTGATAATGTCCCTTTCAAGCGGCGCGCAGGACTATATTGACCGCGTTCAGGAGGACACCCTTTCAAGCTATCCGCTGACGATAGAAAGCACGTCCATAGACATGACCACCATGATGACTACTATGATGAATATGGCTCAGGCAAACGGCGAGGACTTCGAGGAGGACAAGGTCTACCCGCAGAACGTTATGACCACAATGATGGAAGCCATGTTCGCGGAAATTGCCGCAAACGATCTGAAGACCTTCAAGACGTTCCTTGAAAGCGGCGAAAGCGATATACAAAACCTTGTCAGCGATATCAAGTACAGCTACAGCACCCCGCTGACGATCTATAAGGCAGACACCTCCGACGGCCCGTACCGCGTAAATCCTACGGCTGTTTATGACAGCATGGGCTTGTCCCACATGACACAAATGACCCAGATGTACGAAAGCTCCATGATGTCGGGTATGTTCACTATTTGGAGAGAGCTTATCTCCAAGCAGGAAATTCTGGACTCCCAGTATGAAATTCTTGCGGGACATATGCCCGAAGGCTCAAACGAAGTGGTGCTTATCGTAAACAAGTACAATCAGGTCACGGACTACACTCTCTACAGCCTTGGAATACTCGACAACAGCGAGCTTACCGACGCGGTACAGCGCACCATAGAGGGCGAGACCGTGGAAAATATAAACTCGCTGGAATCTATTGACTTCGACGAACTGCTGGGACTGAAATTCAAGCTGTTTGTAAACACCGACTACTACGCCGAGGAGGACGGCATTTGGGTGGACAAAAGCAGCGACGACGACTTTATGATAAAGCAGATAGACAATGCCGAGGATATCGAAATAGTGGGAATTATCCGTCCCACGGACAGCACCGCGGCGGCAAATGAAATAGGCTCTATCGGCTACAAATCCGAGCTTATGACCCGCCTTATAGGCAAGGTGAACGACAGCGATATCGTCAAGGCACAAAAGGACGATCCCGACACCGATGTGTTTACCGGACTTCCCTTTGCAAACACTGTTGACGCAGACGAAACGGAAGAAGCGGAAGCAGAAAGCGAAGCTCCTGCCATGACTATAGAGGACTTGCAGGCGTATATAGCGACCCTCGATCCCGAAACTCAGGCAATGATGACAGAGCAGATAATGGGCGCGCAGCAGATGGGTATGCCCGACGACCAGATAGCGGCTGCCTTTGGTGAACAGCTTGGTCTGACCGCTGCAATAGAGACCGATGAAAACGGCGCTCCCACCGTTTCAAGGTCTACCTACGATGAGAACCTTTCGATCATGGGCGTGTCCGATCTGGACAATCCAAGCTCCATAAATATTTACCCCATTGACTTCGAGTCCAAGGAGTACATTACCGACATAATCGACGACTACAATCAGCGCAAGACCGACGCGGGCGAGGACGACCTGTGCATTCAGTACACCGACATCATGGGCATTATGATGAGCAGCGTTACCACCATCATCAACGCAATAAGCTATATTCTGATAGCGTTTGTGGCGATATCCCTTGTGGTGTCCTCCATAATGATAGGAATAATCACCTACATTTCGGTACTGGAGCGTACAAAGGAAATAGGCATACTCCGCGCTATAGGAGCGTCCAAAAAGGATATTTCCCGAGTGTTCAACGCCGAGACCCTTATTATCGGCTTCACCTCGGGAGCGCTGGGAATAATCGTAACGCTTCTGCTGAACATTCCGATAAATATTATTATCGAATATCTGACGGACGTGAAAAATCTTTGCAGTCTGCCCGCCGTGGGAGGAACGGCTCTTGTGGTGATAAGCATGGCACTCACCCTTATTGCGGGACTTATCCCGTCGGGCGTTGCAGCTAAGAAAGACCCTGTTGCCGCGCTCAGGTCTGAATAAATAAACGAATAAAGCTGCCGCCGTACGATACCGTAAAAGGTTCGGACGGCGGCAGGATTTTTATGTGGTATAGAAGAACCGCCTTGAATAATCAAAGCGGTTTAATTAATATTAGTTAAGCTATTGATAACGTGCTGCCTACAGCAATATCGCATTTGTCAATCAGGACGGTAACATTCTTGCCGATATACTGCGGATCAGTATATCTTACCATAGCAACTGATTTTACAACAATAACATTGCCGCTATCATCAACAAGTTTACAGCCATTTGCGATTTTATCAATGTCTCCGTCAAGTGCAACAGAAAGGTTGTTGCCAATTGGAAGTATATCAATAACTCTAAACATATCAGTCACCTCCGTTTAATTTAATATATGCATCTAAATCTTCTTGATACTTTTTCAAAACCTTTTCAGTTTGTTTTATTTCAGGCTCTGTTAATTTATAAGCTTTTGCGTGTTTTATCAGCTTCTTTTGAGCTTCAATTTCGTTTATTAAACTACTTTTTACAGAGCCATCATTTTTTCCGTTTCTATATTGTGCAGTATGGATTAGCTCTTCAAATACGCTTGCCCTGCCTGGATTTTGCTTTAATAAAATTATTTCAGCGTTATATGTAATACCTTCGGCATGCTTACTCTCCAAATATGCGTCGGTTTCGTCATTTTGCTGTATAATGCCGCAGTGTTGCTGAAAAGCTTTTTTAATAGCTCTGAATTGCTTCTTTGGCATAGGTTCAATTTTATTCGGAGATTTTTTTCGATACATTGCCTCACTTCCTGCTTCTATTATACCATCTCCGCCGAATTTGTCAAGCATTCCCGTTCCAACCGCATTTCTGCCTAAAAAACGTATTCGGTAAAAATCATGATCACACCCAATGTCAGCAGAACAACACCCACCGCCCTGTTGAGCGTTTTAGGAGAAGCCTTGTTCGCAAATTTTGAAGCTGCCGCCGCTCCCGCAAGAGTGAAAATAACGCACAGCGCCAGTATAAAAATATCGGGCATAGCGCCGTCTATGACAAAGTGGGAAACCGCTCCCGTAAAGGCGGTGAAGCTCATGATAAACACGCTCGTTCCCACCGCGGTTTTAAGCTCGTAGCCCAGCACGCTTGTCAGCACGAACAGCATCATCATGCCGCCGCCCGCGCCCACAAATCCGCAGATAAAGCCTATCATCATTCCGCACAGTATCGACTGCACCGCCGCAGTTTTTTTATCCTTTTTCATCATCTTGCTTTCCGTTGCGGTAACGGGCTTTACGATAAACTTAACGCCCAGCAGAGTTGTCATTACCACCGAGAAGCCGCCTATCGCCGTCCCCGGAAGAAGCGATGCGATGAAGCTTCCCACAAGGGTAAAGCACAGCACGGAGATCATCATTATCACGCCGTTGCGGATATCAAGATTTTTATTTTTCCCGTATGTGTACGCCGAAGCAGCCGACGCAAGGACGTCAGAAGCGAGGGCTATTCCAACAGCCTGATATGGTTCCACGTCCAGAAAGGTTATGAGCATGGGCGATATTACAGCCGCGGCGGAAAGTCCTGCTATTCCAGTGCCAAGACCCGCGCCCAGTCCTGCGATAAGCGCAACAATTATTTTAGTCAGCATTTTTGCCGTCTCCTTTCATTGAGGTGAATTCTGCAAGCTCCCGCTTCAGTCTTGCGGCGGGAAGCCCCATTACCGTAAAGAAATCTCCCTCAATGCCCTTTATAAGTACGCAGCCCTCGCCCTGTATACCGTATGCGCCCGCCTTGTCCATGGGGTCGCCCGTGGCAATGTAGCCGCGTATCTCCTCTTCGGACAGCGGATAAAATTCCACCCTCGTCGCCTCGGAAAAGCTTTTCTTTTTTTCTCCTTTGAAAATGCACACTCCCGTGATAACGGTGTGGACTTTCCCCGACAGCTTTTTCAGCATTCGGTACGCGTCCGCTTCATCTGCGGGCTTGCCGAGAATTTCACCGTCAACTATCACCACCGTGTCGCTGCCTATGACAATGCTTTCGGGGTACTGCGCGGATATGTGCTCCGCCTTTTTTACAGCAAGAAATTCCGCGCTTTTTTCGGCGGGGATTTCCTTTGGCAGGGTCTCGTCCACGTCGGCGGGGATTATCTCAAAGCGGGGTACGATATAGCCCATCAGTTCCTTTCGCCTTGGAGAAGCAGAGGCGAGAATAATGTTCATTGTATCAGCTCATTTCTTTGGTAATATGTTTTATTATAGCAATTATAGCACTTATCAGAAAAATTTGCAATAACAAAAAAGAATGCCGTATGTAAAACAAATTTTGATTTACAAGACCAACGGTCGTAGCACTTCGGCGGCGAAGCCGCCGACTAAAGCTGGTCGAGCTGAGCCCAGCTCGCAGAAGTCCAGAGGGCGGAGCCCTTTGGTCGCGTTCCGCAGAGCGCGAAATCCCCTCCCCGCGCCCGCAGGCGCATATCGTTCAAAACGGTGAAAGAGGTGAGAAATGCGACAGCATTTCG
>JAAVHL010000081.1 GCA_014799735.1 Ruminococcus sp. | reverse complement strand
GACCGACAAGGCTATGGCGGACAAGGTGTACATAGAGCCGCTTACCCTTGACGTGGTGAAAAAAATTATTGAAATCGAAAAGCCCGACAGCGTCCTTTCCACCCTTGGCGGACAGACGGGTCTGACCCTTTCAATGCAGCTTGCGGAGTGCGGCTTTCTGGACGAGCAGGGCGTGAAGCTTCTGGGCGCGAACCCCGAAACTATCCACAAAGCCGAGGACAGACAGGCTTTCAAGGACACTATGGAAAAAATCGGCGAGCCGTGTATTCCCTCAAAAGTCGTTGAGACCGTTGAGGACGCGGTCGACTTTGCGGAGGAAATAAGCTACCCTGTTATCGTCCGTCCCGCCTTTACTCTCGGCGGAACAGGCGGCGGTATCGCCTACAACGAGGACGAGCTTCGGGACATTTCCACAAACGGCTTGCGGCTTTCGCCAATTACACAGGTGCTTATCGAGAAGTGCATAAGCGGCTGGAAAGAGATAGAATTTGAGGTTATCCGTGACAGCAAGGGCAACGTTATAACCGTCTGCTCCATGGAGAATTTCGACCCAGTGGGCGTTCATACGGGCGACTCTATCGTAATCGCTCCCGCCGTTACGCTGACGGATAAGGAGTACCAGATGCTCCGTACCGCCGCGCTGAATATTATCTCCGAGCTAAAGGTAGAGGGCGGCTGCAACTGTCAGTTTGCGCTCCACCCCACAAGCTTTGAGTATGCTGTAATTGAGGTAAACCCGAGGGTTTCACGTTCATCCGCGCTTGCTTCAAAGGCGACCGGTTACCCCATTGCAAAGGTTGCAACAAAGATAGCTATTGGCTATAGTCTTGACGAAATTATCAATCAGGTAACGGGCAAAACTTACGCCTGCTTCGAGCCTGCTTTGGACTATGTTGTTGTAAAATTCCCCAAATGGGCGTTTGATAAATTTGTTTACGCAAAACGTACCCTCGGCACGCAGATGATGGCTACAGGCGAGGTAATGGCGATTGGCACGTCCTTTGAGCAAGCCATGATGAAAGCCGTCCGCTCCATAGAACTGGGAATGGATACCATGAATTTGAAAAAGCTTGAAAAGCTTGAGGACAACGAGGTCAAGCACCTGTTGTACTCCGTGGACGACGAGCGTTCCTTTGCTGTGTTCGAGGCTTTGAAACGTGGTATTCCAATTGAAACTATACACGAAATTACAAAAATAGACTGCTGGTTCCTGTCCAAGCTCAACAACCTTGTGGAGCTTGAAAAGCTTCTTAAGGACGGCGACTTGACCGAGGAAAAATACGACCTTGCAAAGCGTTACGGCTACCTTGACAGCACTATCGAGCGTCTGAGCGGACAGAAGTGTCCCAAGCGGACGAGAGCGGTGTTCAAAATGGTTGACACCTGCGCGGGAGAATTCAAGGCGGAAACGCCATACTTCTACTCCACATTCGACGAGGAAAACGAAGCTAAACAATTTATCGAGCGCAAAAATTCGGGCAGGAAAAAGGTCATTGTTTTCGGTTCGGGACCTATCCGTATCGGTCAGGGTATCGAGTTCGACTACTGCTCCGTACACTGCGTATGGGCGTTAAAGGAAATGGGCTACGAAGCGGTAATCTGCAACAACAACCCCGAAACGGTTTCCACCGACTTTGACACAGGCGACAGGCTTTATTTCGACCCTCTTACCAAGGAGGACGTTGAAGCAATTATTGAGACGGAACAGCCCTACGGCGTTGTTGTACAGTTCGGCGGTCAGACCGCTATCAAGCTGACAAAGCACCTTTCCGACATGGGCGTGAATATTCTAGGTACGTCCGCGGACAGCATTGACGCCGCCGAGGACAGAGAGCGTTTTGACGAGCTTCTGAACAAGTGCGGAATACCTCGTCCCGCAGGTCATACTGTCATGAATACCGAGGAAGCTTTGAAAGCCGCCGAGGAATTGGGTTATCCCGTTCTTATGCGTCCCTCATACGTTCTTGGCGGTCAGAACATGATTATCGCCCACTCCAATCAGGACATTATCGAGTACATGGAAATCATCATGCGCGGCGGACTTGAAAACCCCGTCCTTATCGACAAATACATGATGGGCAAGGAGGTCGAGGTGGACGCAATTTGCGACGGCACGGACTTCGTTATCCCCGGAATTATGGAGCATATCGAGCGCGCGGGAATTCACTCCGGCGACTCTATTTCGGTTTACCCTGCGCTCACACTTACAAAGAAAATCCGCGAGACTATCATAGAATACACGCGCCGTCTCGCTATGGAGCTGCACGTTATCGGTCTTGTAAATATTCAGTATGTTGTTTATAACGACGAGGTTTACGTTATCGAGGTAAACCCCCGTTCCTCAAGAACTGTACCCTATATCTCAAAGGTAACAGGCGTACCAATGGTAGATATTGCCACAAAAATTATGCTTGGCGAAAGCCTTAAGGAGCAGGGCTACACAAGCGGTCTGTACAAAGAGGCGGACTTTATCGCAGTAAAAGTACCCGTGTTCAGCTTTGAAAAGCTCCACGACGTTGACACGGCTCTCGGACCCGAAATGAAGTCCACAGGCGAATGCTTGGGCATTGCAAGAAGCTTCGAGGACGCTCTCTACAAGGGACTTGTTGCGGCGGGCTACAACCTTGAAAAGAAACAGGGCGGCGGTGTGCTTATAACCGTCCGCGACACGGACAAGCAGGAAATTCTGTACGTTGCCGAAAAGTTCGAGCATCTCGGCTTTGACATTTACGCAACCAGCGGCACGGCTTCAATGCTGAACAGAAATATGGTTGCGGCAAACGTTGTAAAGCGCGCTTCGGAAGAAAAGCCGAACGTTATGTCTCTGCTTGACAGCGGCAAGGTGGACTATGTTATCTCCACTTCCGCAAAGGGACGTATTCCTGCGTTCGACAGCGTAAAGATCCGCCGCAAGACGGTTGAGCGTTCTATCTGCTGTCTGACCGCCATAGACACCGCAAACGCTGTTGCCGACATACTTATGATGGGCAAGAAGATAGACGAAATGGAAATGATAGATATTACTAAAATCTAAGCAGAGAGCCCCCGCGGGCGTGTTCGCCCCCACGGAAAGATGTTACAGCTCTTAACTTTACAAAGCCCCCTGTCGCGGGGGCGGGTGTGATAAAATATATTTATTTTTGGTATATCATTGAAATTTCGGCGTAAATTAAATATTATGCTGACTGTTGCTGTACTGAACTGAGAAAGAGGTCATAATGGTTGAGTTAAGAGAAATCACAAAGGAAAACTATGAAGAATGTCTTAGCTTAAATGTTGCCGACAGCCAAAAATGCTTTGTTTCATCAAATGCCCACTCACTGGCGCAGGCATGGGTTTATCACGACACGGCTTTTCCCTTCGCCGTCTATGCGGACAATACAATGGTCGGATTTATTATGCTTGGGTATTATGAAGCCAAAGGCTATTATACCTTATGGAAATTTATGATCGACGAAAAATATCAGAATAAGGGTTACGGCAGAAAGGCTTTAAAGCTTGGCATTGATTATTTGATCGAACGTTTCAAAACAAAAGAAATTTATACCGCGTACTATTCGGCAAATGACGTGGCAAAAAATCTTTACAGATCGTTCGGATTTCGTGAAACAGGCGAAGTGGTTGGAAATGAAATCGGTATGAAGCTGATCGTAAGTGACAGTAAATTTTTTAATATGAAAGGAGACGCTTGAATGAAATACAAACAGGGCAATTACCTGATATTGTCAAAAAAGACTTTGGCAAAGGAAATATACGACTTGATAATACTCTGCCCCGAGGTTGCGGAAGTTGCTAAGGCGGGACAGTTCGTCAACGTCAAGGCGGAAGGCTTCATGCTCCGCCGCCCGATTTCCATATGCTCTATCGACAAGGAAAAGGGTACTCTACGAATTATTTTCGAGGTTCGGGGCGAGGGAACAAAGGTCATGTCCCAGCTTGCGGAGGGCGAAATGATAGATATTGTTGCCCCTCTCGGCGGCAGGGCTTTCAAGCTTGACCAGTACGAGACTGCCGTGATAATAGGCGGAGGTATCGGCAATCCCCCCATGCTTGAAGTTGCGAAAAAATTCGGCGAAAAGGGTACTGTAATCAGCGGCTTCAGAAACGCATCAGCAGTTATTTTGCAGGAGGACTTTTCGGCAACGGGAGCGGAAACAATTCTCTGCACCGACGACGGTTCGGCGGGCAAAAAGGGCTTTGTCACGGACGCTTTGAAAGAAGTCCTGCAAAAGAAAAAGCCCGATGTTATCTATGCTTGCGGACCTAACGTTATGCTCCGCAGAATTGTGGAGATCGCCAAGGAAAACGACATTCCCTGTCAGGTATCACTTGAAGAAAGAATGGGCTGCGGTGTGGGAGCGTGCCTTGTGTGCGCTTGCAGGACTATCCGCAACGGCGAGGAATATTACGCTCACGTCTGCAAGGACGGTCCCGTTTTTAACGCTCAGGAGGTGATTTTTGATGACTGATAAGCTTGCTGTGAAATTTGCGGGTGTGGACTTCAAAAATCCCCTTATACCCGCTTCCGGAGCGTTCGGCTACGGACGTGAATTTGAACATTTCTATCCGCTGTCAACGCTGGGCGGAATTTCCGTCAAGGGTACAACGGGTGCAAAGCGCAACGGAAATCTCCCGCCGAGAGTTGCTGAAACTCCAAGCGGTATGCTGAACAGCGTTGGACTTCAAAATCCCGGCGTAGACCATTTTATAAAAATCGAACTGCCGAACCTTAAAACAAAGGATACTGTAATTATCGCCAATATTGCGGGTTCTACAGCGGACGAGTACCGCGAAATTGCGGAAAAGCTTGACAAGACCGACGTTGACATGATAGAAGTAAATATTTCCTGTCCCAACGTAAAAGCGGGCGGAGCGGCTTTCGGCGTGACCTGTGAGGGGGCTTCCCAGATAACAAAAATCGTCAGAGCGGCGACCTCAAAGCCTGTGATGATGAAGCTTTCCCCGAATGTTACCAACATTGCGGAAATTGCAAAGGCAGTTGAAGCCGAAGGTGCGGACGCGGTATCGCTGATAAACACGCTTCTGGGAATGAGAATTGACATCAAAACCCGCCGTCCAATTCTGCACAACAACGTGGGCGGACTTTCCGGTCCTGCTGTATTCCCCGTGGCGGTGAGAATGGTGTGGCAGGTCGCAAACGCAGTGAAAATCCCAGTCTGCGGCATGGGAGGAATTTCCACATGGCAGGACGCTGTTGAAATGATGATGGCGGGCGCAAGCACGTTCCAGATAGGAGCGGCTTTGTTTGCCGACCCCATGACCCCCGTGAAAATAATTGAGGGACTTGAAAAATACGTACAGGACAACAAGCTGAACAATTTGCAGGAAATTGTCGGTACGGTTAAACCTTGGTAACTACAGGGCGGGGGAAATTCTCCCGCCTTTTATAGAAACAGGCTTAACGCAAAGCGAAATCCCTGCTCGAAGCCCGCGGCTTTTGACACGTCGCTCAGCTCCTCGGAAAGCTCGCCGAGGCGCTCGGCTTCGGTGTCGGAAAGGTGTTTTCTTTTCACAAGCTTGTTCAGATAGTTGTTGGTACACTTTACCAATTCCGCAATTTCGGGGTCTGCTTCATGTCTGAAGTCGTTTTCCCAGAAAATGCTTTTTAATGTGGGGTATTTCATTTTGATTGCTCCTTTGTGATTTATTGGTCTGCATTGACCTTAATATTATTATATCATACATACTCATGTATGACTATTGACATCTTAACTAAATATACATGAGTATGTATGTGCAAAATTATACTTGCGTATGTATGATATGATGTTTTGCGAAATAATTTATAAAAGGTGATATTATGGGAAAAACGTCAGCCGCAGTAAAAAATAAATATGCCGCAAAAGCTTATGACAGACTGCAAATTATTGTAAAAAAAGGCAAAAAGTCCGAACTCCAAGCCGCTGCCGCAAAGCAGGGCGACAGCCTTAACGCCTACATAAAAAAGGCTGTCCGCGAGCAGTACAAAAAGGACACGGGAAACGATATTGAACTGTGATTTCAGTCCGCAAACTGAAATGGGTACAGCCGCAAAAGCTGTACCCATTTTTTATTCCTCGATATAGACCTTTTTCATTTTCTGTTCCTTAACGGGTCTGTCGCCGAAGCTTGTCTCGGTCTCGGCAATTTCGTCCACGACCTCAATGCCCTCTACAACCTTGCCGAAAGCGGCGTACTCTCCGTCAAGATGGGGAGCGTCCTTGTGCATGATAAAGAACTGTGAGCCTGCGCTGTCCTTCATCATGGAGCGCGCCATGGAGATAACTCCGCGGGTGTGCTTCAGATCGTTCTTAACACCGTTGGACGCAAACTCGCCCTTGATGTGGTGTCCCGGACCGCCCATTCCCGTTCCGTCGGGACAGCCCCCCTGGATCATGAAGCCCGGTATAACGCGGTGGAAGATAAGTCCGTCGTAAAAGCCGTCCTTAACAAGCTTTTCAAAGTTTTCCACCGTTATTGGAGCGATGTCGGGGTAAAGCTCCAGCTTGATCTTTTTGCCGTTTTCCATTTCAATGATAACCATAAAAATCTCCTTAACCATTATTATTTAAAACAGTTCATAGACTGTTAAAAATCATTTTACAACTCTTACGGGCGCATAGTAAATGTTCTCGATAATATCGTCGTCATAGTAACCGCTGCCCCTGCCGTAGCTGCGGGTAACGCCGCCTTTCAGGTCTTTTTCATAGCTGTAGTCCGTGACGTAAACGCCCTCTTTTCTGCCGTCCATCTCGTCATCGCCGCCTGTGAACGTATGGATACGCTTCACCATGTCGCCGTTGTCGTCATAGATATATTCGTCGACAGAATCATATACCCAATAGCTGAAAGTGTGCTTGACAAGTCTGTTAAGGTCGTCATACTCCCACGTCTCGACATAGTCCTGTATAGAATCTTTTCCTTCATAAATAGCGGTGTCGAGTTCCTCGTATATCTTATTTCCGAAGCTGTCATAGCGGTAAAACATACGTCTGAAAACATCTCCGACCTTAACGTCCCTGTAAGAATTAATACCAGCGAACCATTCATTTGCGAAAAAAGTTTCCTCCAGAAGCCTGCCCTGTTCATCAAGTACCGACTTGCATAAATAACCGTCCATATCCGTATCCGCATACGGAATCTCGTTTCGGGTATAGATAATATTTCCGTAATAATCTATACTCCAATCATGATATGCGTCGGGAG
>JAAVHL010000080.1 GCA_014799735.1 Ruminococcus sp. | reverse complement strand
TCAACGCATTTTTCAAACAGCTTACCGTCTATTTCAAGAAGCTTTAAGGCGGTGCTTCTGAGCCTGTCAGCGGGCAGACAAGTGTGTCCCGAAAAGGTATTGTTCACAAGGATATAGGTTATTCCCGCAGCTATCCGCGCCTCGCTGTTCATGGGGTAGCCGATCTTCTCCGCCATGCCCTCGGCCTTGTCAAAGTCAAGCTCGATGCCGTTTCCGCAGAGAATATAGGGATTTTCCTTGATTATCTCCACCGCGTACTGACCCCATTTTTTCCACGCCGCAACTGCCGCGGAGGGCGGTATATTGTACTGCGAAAGAAATATCATCAGCGCGCGCATACCGAACACACGCTTGAAATCCATGGATATCTCCTCCGCCTTGGAGGGGGTGATGCCCTTTACGCACACAAGGCGTTCGGGTTCGTTTTCGATAACGTCCAGAGCCTTGTCGCCGAACTCCTCCACAATGCGTACCGCAAGAGTTTTTCCGATACCCTTTAACGCTCCCGACGAAAGATATTTCAGAATGGCATTTGTTGTGGCGGGCATTTTTCTCTGGCAGTAGCTTGCCCTGAACTGCATACCGAATTTGGCGTGCTTGGTGTATCCGCCCGAAACGATAAGCTCCTCACCCTCTTCTATGTTGCCCAGCTCTCCGACCACGGTAACATAATCGCCGTTCACGTCCAGATCAAGCACAACATAGCCGTTTGCAGGGTTGCTGAACAGCACCGTGTCCACCACGCCCTCAAGCTTTGTTAAGTTTTCGCTGTCCTCCACGCTGCCGCCCCCCGAAAGCAAAACTGCACAAACTGCATATATATTTTTTATTATAGCACATAGCGCGGGGAAAAGTCAATACATAAAAAAGAAGCCGACCAACAGCCGGCTTCCGCACAGTATTTTATCTTCCCCTGTGCTTTTCTTTTTTCTTTTGACGCTTCAAATCGAACCGACGCTGCTTTTCTGCTTCCTTTTGTTCGCGGCTGAACTCCTTGCGCTCCGTCTTTAACTGCTCGTGCTGAAGCTTCAGAGCCTGCTGAGATTTCGTACCCGCAAAGGCCGTGGCAAACTTGCGGGCTTCTCTTTGCATACGCTTCGGATTTGACTTCGTCTCTTTAGCTTTGGCTTCGACGGCGGGACTGAAATCCAAGCGATAATAACTGCTCAGAATAAATTTGTACACCTCGCCGTCCTTAGGCTCCGCGCCGAAAGTGACCTTGCACGCCGACATCTTCCCCTCGGAGTAAAGCTCAAACAAGCCTACCCAGAACGGGTCGTCGAAGTACACTCTCAGCGAACCGATGACCTTATCCATAGCTGCCCTCCTTAAAAAATAAGCAAAGAAGGGACGACCAAGGAGGAGGGTTACTGATACCGTAAAGGTACGTCCGGACTACCTACCGGAACTGTGTTTTTATCTTTGCTGTACATATGTACTGAAAATATTATAGCGCATGGCGGCGGAAAAGTCAATGCCTCAAACGTTTGCCGAAAAATCACATAAAAATCATGCCGCACCCCATTTCTCAGACGATTATAGCATACTTTCCCGAACATTGCAAATTTTGACCTGTATCTCAGCCCTTAAGCCACCGTACCGCAAGCTGCGTACGATGTTCAAGACCTGTTTTTTCCAGCACAGTACTGATATGATTTCTCACCGTGCCGTTGGAAATGTAAAGCCTGTCCGCGATCTCCTGATTTGACAGCCCGTCGGCAATAAGCTTTACAATATCAATTTCGCGCGGAGACAGCATACTGAAAATCTCTCTGCCGTCCGCACCGGGAGCAATATCAATCCTGCCGCGGATATAATCCATAATATCGCGCTGAAAAACCGTACCGCCCGCGCTTACCGTCCTTACCGCGCCGATTATGCGCTCCGCGGGGCTGTTTTTGAGAATGTACCCGCTTATGCCGCTTCTGAGTGCGCGCAGGATAAACTCCTCCTCGTCGAATGTGGTAAGCAGAAGCGGTGCGCAAAGGCTTTCGGCAAGCATTTTCTCGGCAGCGGTGATACCGTCGCAGACAGGCATACGTATATCCATCAGCGCCACGTCGGGACGCGCTTCTCGGCACAAATTCAGCGCCTCGTTTCCGTTGCAGGCTTCACCCGCTACCGACATATCCTGCTGAGAAGAAAGTATCAGCTTTAAACCCTCGCGGACGATAGCGTCGTCGTCCGCAATCAATACCTTTATCATTTAAGCCCCTCACAATCTGAAAATATTCAGTATTTCAAATCCGCTGCCGCTTTTGCGGAAAACGCAGCTTCCTCCGCAGTCTGCGGTACGTTCCTCTATGGCCTCCAGACCTATCCCTTTTTTGAATGAGGACGCGCTTTTTCCGTTGTCCGAAAACTCTGCCTTAATTATTTTATTGTAAACGGATATCTTAAAGGAAAAGCTGTCCGCCTCCGAATGCTTTACGGTATTTGTCATGGCCTCGGTAAGGTTTTCCCTGAGACATATCCATATCTGCGGAGTGATCTTTTCCGCGTCACCGTCAACAGAAAAATCCGTTTTTATTTCATAGGTGACGGAAAATTTTTCGAGAGCCTCGTTTATCTCCGCCATGCCCGCCACGTGCCTTACGGGACGCTCCTCACGCAGAGCCTCCCGTATGCTGTCCACGCTTCCGCGCAGGTTTTCCACAGCAGTTTCAAGACATTTTTCAGCCTGATCGGGATTTGTTTTTATGTTAAGCTTTGCGCCCTCCAGAAGTATTATGCTTCCCGAGATACCGTGTCCGAGCTTATCGTGGATACGCGCGGAAAATCTTCCCCGTTCTTCAAGTGCGGCGGACTCGCGCAGGGTTTTCGAGTAGGCTTTAAGTCCCGCGACCTTAGCGTCCAGAGACGATATAGTCCTGCGCTGTTCTTCCGATATCTCCTTGAAATGCTCCAGCTTTTCCGTAATGCTCTTTCCCAATGTATCCATTGCCAAAATAATGCCCGCCGTAACGGCCGCATACAGAGACGGCTCAAAAATAAATGCGGAAAGCAATTCCGACGCGGCAAAAATACAATAAAAATATACGCCTGCGTCAAACGTATCAATAAGCTCAAATATGACAGCCGCAAGCACGGGAAAATAGTCCTCCGCGCCGCAGAATATACAGCCTAAAATTCCTGCGGCTACGAATAACATACGGGGAGCTTTCCTGAGCTGTCCGCCGTTTTTGCAGCAGACGGCGGCAACAAGAAAATCCGTCAGAAACAAACAGCAAAAGGCGAGCACGGCGACGATATTAAAACCGTCCGCCGAGTTCGCCGAAATTATTTTGAACGCCGTAACCGCAGCCAGAGCGGTCAGCTCAGAGATAAGATAAAGAGTGCTTTTATACATCTTCAGTTGCTTTTCCTTGTAAATATTATCGCAGAAATAAGGTATACCAGAACCGCAAAAAGCGCAAGGATCAATATATTCGGCAGCGCGTTGAATTCGGGATTATCTGGCATATTCCTTACCAGATCCATCAGCCAGTACTGGGGCAGGAACTTTGCAATATTTCCCACCGCGCCAAGACCGTCCGCAATGGGAAACCATGCTCCGCCAAGCATACAGCCGAGAGTTGTGTAGCCGATATCAATGGCGAAAAGCGTTTGTCTGCCGTTTACAAGCAGCGCAAACATTATCGCCGTTCCCACCGAAAACAGCACGAAAAGCTCGTTGACAAGAATAACAGTCCCAAGCGGCAGACCTATATTTCCGCTTTTTGTACCGAAAACACACAGCGTAACGATCAGATTCATTGCCGAGCAGCATATCACTCCGAAAAGACCTATGCCCACCACATATTCCAAAGGCTTTATTACCGAGCAGACCGTCCTGCTGTACACGCCGCTCAGCCTGTCGGACAGGATCATATTGGAAATAAAGAACAATACTCCCATTGTCATCATCATCATAAAGCCCTCGGTGACCGAAAAAGCTTCATAATTTTTTACATCCGCGTCGGATTCTGCGGTATACTCCACAGCCGATACACTGCCCGAGGACACGTCTGACGAAAGTATTTTCAGGAACATATCCTCGTTTCCCTTTGCGGCTGAGGAAATGACCTCCGCGCTCCGCATATAGGAATCGGCGTATACCTCGATAAAGGCGGCGTTTTCGTAATCATCGAGGGTCGTAATGGTGAGCGGCTTCAGCTCCCCTGCCGCCGCGCCGCTGTAAAATCCCTGCGGTACTTCTATTATAGCAGAAATTTTCCTGTCAATCAACCTGTCCGCCTGAAAATCGTAATTTTTTTCTTCCTCGATCTCCATGCCGAGACAGTCTGTGAAGTATTTTTTCAGATCCTCCGAAAGCGGACTATCATCATAGTCGATTATTCCCACTCTCAGCCCCGAATTTCCCACTTCTATGAGCATCTTGCCGCTTTCCTCGGAGGCGTTCTGCTCGGGCTTTTTTCCCGAAGCCGTAAGAAGCTCGAAAAACATTATCATCATTGCCGCCACTACCGCCGAAATTATAATCATAAGCAGGTTCCGCGCGGCGGTGTGCTTAAAGATCAGCCATATATTCCTCATACGTTTTTACTCCTAACGCTTACTTTTACCGCTCCCACAGTAACTATTACGGCAAATATTATCAGCGAGACAATTATTACGCTGACCGCTTTTTCCGTCCTTGCAAAAACCGTAAGGTCGAAAGCCGCGCTCTGGACGGCATAAGGCGGCAGATGTTCGCTGAAGCCGTCAATATGGATATCCTTCTGGAAAGTTCCCGACAAAAACATCATCGTCCACAGCACAGGCTGGAGAACGGCGGGAGCGGGGATTTTCGGCACAAACAGGTTTATAAGCACTCCGACCGCCAGTGCGGCAAGAGATACGCTGACAAACATTGCGATAAGCAGAAGATTCAGCCAAACGCTTTTACAGTATTTCGCACCGAAAAAAAGCGTGCTTGCCAGCATTACCGAAGCGATCTGTATTGCGACCATCGGCAGATTTCCGATTATCTTTCCGAAATAAATTTTAGTTTTGCTTACCAGCGAAATATCGAGGCGGCTTATTGTGGACAGCTCATGTTCATCGGTATATGCGGTAGCTCCGCTTATGCACGAGCCCATAAACATTATCATGACCGCCATTGTGACCGCGTAATAATCCATCATGGAACGGTTCGTACCCAAATCCTTGTGCTGTACATAGCTTTCGTCCGAGATCTCTATCCGCGTCAGGGTCATTGGATTTACCGACGCCGCCGACATATACGCCGAAGCAGTCTTGCTGTAGCTGTCAAACATCGCCTTTACAGCGCGGTTTTTTATTCTGTCCGAGCCATTGTAGACAATTATGTCCGCCCCGTCGAGAAGCACAGCCGCCGAATAAACTGAGCTGTCGAAATTTTTAACTTTCTCCGCCGAGACCTTTTCCGCTGTAAGAGTATTTTCGCTTTCAAGACCGTCTATGAAATTCTCAAAGGCTGCCGCTGAAAACACATCTCCGTTTTCAGAGCTGTAAGCAATATTAAGCTCCCCTACAGCCTTGTCGGAAACCTCAATTTTTTCCAGGAATGTGCCAAGAAAAAACACGCATACCGACGGAAAAAATATTGTGAAAAACAGATTTGAACCGCTCCGCAGAAAGGAACGGACGCTGTTTAAAATAATACTGAACATACACCCCTCCTATCTCAGCTCGCTGCCGGTAAGGGCGATGAAAACGTCCTCAAGGTTTATGGATTCGGTGGAAAGACCCGATATGGGAAGCTCACGCTTTCTCAGGTGCTCCAGTATCAGCGAGAAATCGCGGCAGCTTCCCGCAACCTCAAGGCGGATCTCGTTTTTGTCTGTTTTGCCGCTCTTTACGTCGGGAAGCTTTGTCAGCTCGGAGATAAATCCGTCCCTGTCAAATTCCGCGGGGAACTCGGTGAATATCTTTAACGTCTTAACGTCGCTTACCAGAGATATCAGCTCCCGCTCCGTTCCACAGGCGATAAAGTGTCCGTGGTCGATTATGGCTATCCTGTCGCATATCTCCTCAACCTCGTTCATGTAATGTGAGGTGTAGATCACCGTCGCGCCCTTGTCCCGCAGAGTTTTTATCGAACCCAGAATATGCTCTCTGGACTGTGCGTCAACGCCTACGGTGGGTTCGTCCATAATTATAAGCTTGGGACTGTGCGCGATACCGCAGGCAATGTTAAGACGGCGCTTCATGCCTCCCGACATCTGCTTGGGCTTCATTTTGGCGCGGTCGGCAAGTCCCACAAATTCAAGAGCCTCCGCAGCCGCTTTTTTAAGAGCCGCACCCTTAAGACCGTAAAGCGAAGCGAAAAACTTTACGTTTTCCTCCGCGGACAAAAAGGGATACAGCGCGATCTCCTGGGGTACCATTCCTATGATCTGCTTTACCTTATCCTTTTCCTTTACAATGTCCATTCCGTTCACCGAAACGCTTCCCTTGCTGAAATCACTGAGCGAGGTTATAACGTTCATGGTCGTGGACTTTCCCGCGCCGTTCGGTCCCAGCAGACCGAATATTTCGCCCTCGTATACCGAAAAGCTTAAATTATCGACGGCGCAGAAATCTCCGTAATTTTTTATCAGATTTTTTACCGTCAGAAATTCTTTCATCCAAAATCATCCTTTCTGTAATAATATTATACCACGGTCTCACGCAAAAAAGGAAGTGACTTTTGCTTGTTTTCGGCATGACATTTGTCACACGCCGAAAAACGGCAGTATCACATAAACGATACTGCCGTCTCAAAATGTCGAAAAAGTGTAAATTTTGATTTAGCGCGCTACGCACAAATTAACAATCCTTTAGGCGGCGAAGCCGCCGACATCAGCTGGTCGAGCTGAGCCCAGCTCGCAGAAGTCCAGAGGGCGGAGCCCTTTGGT
>JAAVHL010000023.1 GCA_014799735.1 Ruminococcus sp. | reverse complement strand
TTACGAGAGGCTTTTATTTATAATTTTCTTAAAGCTCAATAACAATTTTTCCGCCGCAGGAAGCGTCAGCCTTAACAGGTTCTTTTCCGAATACCTTAACGGTGAACGAAGCGGGGGTATTTGTGTAGGAAACTTCAACTTTATCGCCGTTTCTGAGGGCTGTAAGGGTGAATACCTTTTCAGCCTCGGTATTGTAAATGTTGCACTCAATTGCCTTTCCGTCCTCGGGTTCGTAGATAACAAACTCGGTGCCGTTCAGGTAATCGTACTCGAAATTCTTCTCAAAGTTACCGTAAGCAATAATGCTGCTGGGCTTAGCAAGGCAGGGGAGAGAGAAGTAATCGAATTTCTCGTTGTAGTACTTGCCGCCCTCGTACTGCTTGCCCGAAATAATGTCTGTCCATGTTCCTGCGGGTACGTAGAATTCGGCAGTGCCCTCGTCGTTGAAAATAGGCGCAACCAGAATATTGTCGCCGAACATATACTGACGGTCAAGGCTGAGACAAGCGGGATCGTCCGCAAAGTCGATAACCATTGCTCTCATCATAGGTACGCCCACCGTGGAGGTTTTTATGGCCTGAGACCAGATGTAGGGCATAAGCTTACCTTTAAGCTTTGTGAAGAAGCGGAGTACATCAACGGATTCCTCATCAAAGAGCCAAGGCACTCTGTAGGAGTTGTTTCCGTGGAGACGCGAGTGTGTGGAGAACAGTCCGAACGCCGCCCACCTCTTGTAGATGTCGGGAGTTGCAGTTGCTTCAAAGCCGCTCATGTCGTGGCTGAAATAGCCGAAGCCCGAAGCGCAGAGTGACAAGCCGCCGCGGAGGGTCTCCGCCATGGAAGTATACTCTGCCGAGCAGTCGCCGCCCCAGTGTACGGGGAACTGCTGTCCGCCCGCCGTTGCGGAACGTGCAAACAAGCAAGCCTTGTTCTCGCCGTAGTATTCTTTAAGTACGTTGAATACCGTCTTGTTGTAGAGGTAAGTGTAATAGTTATGCATTGCAATGGGGTTAGAACCGTCGAAATATTTTACCTTTGTGGGAATTCTCTCGCCGAAGTCTGTCTTGAAGCAGTCAACGCCCATTTCGCAGAGCTTTTTCAGCTTGGAAGCATACCACTCGCAGGCCGCGGGATTTGTGAAGTCCACAATAGCCATGCCGGGCTGCCACATATCGCACTGGAAAACGCTTCCGTCAAGGTTTTTGATGAAGTAGCCGTTCTGTACGCCCTCGTCGAAAAGCTTAGAACGCTGTGCAATGTAGGGGTTTATCCAAACGCATATCTCCAGACCCCTGTCCTTAAGACGCTTCAGCATTGCGGGAGGGTCGGGGAACTGACGTGTATCCCACTCAAAGTTGCACCACTCGTATTCTTTCATCCAGAAGCAGTCAAAGTGGAACACCTGTAAAGGTATATCCCTTTCCGCCATACCGTCGATAAAGGAAGTAACAGTCTCCTCGTCGTATTTTGTAGTAAAGGAAGTCGTAAGCCAAAGTCCGAATGTATAGGCAGGGGGGAGTGCGGGCTTGCCTGTAAGTGTGGTGTAGTTTGAAAGTACCTCATGGAGGTTCTCACCGCCGATAACGAAATATTCAAGGCTTTCACCGGGAACAGTAAAGGAAACCTTGGAAACCGTGTCCGAAGCAACCTCGTAGGAAACCTTGTCCGAGCTGTTTACAAAAATACCGTAGCCGCGGGAGGAAATGTAGAAAGGTATGCACTTGTAGGACTGCTCCGAGCAAGTGCCGCCGTCGGAGTTCCATGTCTCAACGGTCTGACCGTTCTTAACGAATGTTGTGAACTTCTCGCCGAAGCCGTAAATGTTCTCGCCGACGGAAAGGGTAAGCTGCTCTCTTATGTAGGAGTTTCTTGCGTCCTGAGGGTAATCCCAGAAGGTGTCGTCCTGCGTATATGAAAGACGTGAGGAAAGTCTGAACTGATTTTCGTTGATGACAGTTGTAGCTCTCCATGAGCCGCCTGTCAGCTTCTTGTCCCTGTAGAAATACTGAATGTTCCAGTTCCACTTGCCGACGCGTACCTTAGTGTCGCCGCTTGCAAGCTCCCAGTATTCGTCGTACTCCTTGACTTCGGGAGTGTAGCCCTGATCTTCGTAAAGCTCAAACTTGGGCATATTGTCAAGACCGCCCTTGAAGTGGTCGATCGAGACCTTGATAACGTCCTTCTGAGTGGAGGAGAAAGTCACGTCCAGCACGGGGCCGCCGAGAGTCATGCCTCTGTTCTGAATGTAGCTTGAGGGAGCAAGAACGTTGATAAAGTTTTTACCCGTCTTGATCTCGTAAGCCTGCGAAGCATAGCTTACCTCATAGCCTCTTTTGTTGAGCCAGAAACCGTCTGAAAACTTCATATATACCGAACTCCTTTACATAAAAAATATACTTTTTTAAGAGCAACCGCCGCATATCTGTAAACGATTACAGTCACATTGTACAATATAATAATTGGAAAGTCAAGGGGTTTGCAAAATTTAACTTTTTATTCATAAAGTTAAATTCTGCAACTCTGGTTGGATTCTTATATTATTATACCTGTTTTTGCCTGTATTGTCAATAACTGCACAGACGGTCATGAAAAAACATTGATATAACCGCATAACTTGAAAGTGGCTGCAAATTTTATCTCCGATTGATTTCCGGAAGACAAAAGCGGCCAAGATCGCTCTCAGCCGCTTTGTATAGTTTATTTTTTTCGACCTTTGAATGCTTATTCTCCAATCAGAAGCTCACGGGGAGCGATTTTTTTCACCCTAAGCGACATGAGACAAGCCGCGCCGAACGCGAATATGACAAGTACAATACCAGAAATTATGCACAATTCCACAGGTATGATAAACATTCCCTTGACAATTCCGACACCGCTTAGGAATACCGCAAAAAGCGGATTTATCAGCCGCATACTTACAGCTATACCCACAGCTGTAGAAATTATTACGGAGGGCATAAAGCTCATTGCGGTCTGCACCACAAGCTGGGTCGTTGTATAGCCGAGAGCCTTTAAAATGCCGTAATCACGCTTTTTGTTGTTCAGCATTGTACGCACAAGCAGGTACATTACAAAAATAATTACAATACAGCTTATTATCACAATTGCTATTACGAGGAACGTCATCAGCATAACATACACACTGCTTGTGCTTTCCAATATCGACTGAAAATTCTGTACAGCGTTCACGTCGCTGCCGAAGCGGTCGGACAGTTCGGTGTTAAAATCGTCAATATCTATGTCCTCCGCCAAATTGATATAGTAGGTAACATTAGTCAGGGCGCTTAATTTTTCATAACCCTCGCGGGTCATAATGCAGTCCTTGCCAAGATAGTTTGAGTTTTGGGTATATCCCGAAACAATATATTTTTCTTCGGAATTGCCCACTTTAAACAGTATCTCGTCTCCGATTTTTATATCGTTCTCCTTTGCGTATTTTGCGGCGATCGAAACTTCGTTGCCGTATTTGGGGTAACGTCCCTCCACAGACATACTTTGATTATTCATCTTGGAGCAGTCGTCCACAACAGCCGCGAACAAGGAAACACCGCCTACATGCTGCACCTCCACACTATTGAAAATAAACATATAGAATTTTTCTATACGGCTGTCGTTCTCCAGTACGGAAACAAGCTCGTCTTCCCTGTTAAGGCTGACGTTTATCCCCGAGTCCGCAAACTCTCCCGCTATCATTTCTACCATAGGCTGCATATCAACTATCGTATTCCTGAACGATGTTGCGGAAAACACCAAAACCAGCGAAATGACAAGCATTGTAACGCATACCGTGACGTTCTGTTTAAGTCCGCTGAGAGTGGTTTTCATTGCAAGAGCGGCGTTTATGGGCAGAGAAGTTTTTTCAAGGGGCAGGTGATTTTTCTTGAAATTATGGGTGGAAATTCCCTGCCGTATGGCTGTTATGGGTTCAATTTTTTTTATCTTTTTTGCGGAAAAATATACTGCCGCCGAGACAATTCCCGTAATAAAAATTACCGAAAATAATACGGGGACGGGCTGGAAACGCACCGCATAGGGAATACCCGTCTGGGCTATCATCATTTCATTTACCGCGGGAAAAACGCAGTATGAAAGCACCGTTCCGATAACCGCGGCAATTGCGGAAACTCCCGCAAACTGGGCAAGCAATGCCGAAACCAACTGTCCGCTTGTGTAGCCCACGGCTTTCAGCGCGCCTAAATTCTGCATATTTTCCTGAATGTAATTTGCGATATTTGAGGCAATTACAACCACCCCGATAAGCAGTATCAGAAACGCCATTGCGCTTAAAATTCCCGCGCATATCATCTGTGAAACATACCTTGACGTGGAGACCAATTTGTAGTCGTTTGACGTTACAACAACGTCGGGAAATTCCTTTGCTGTTTCATCTTTAAGCTCTGCAGCAATTTCCTCGCATTTTGATATGTCGTTTAATCTTGCGGAAACATACACGGAATTCAATGCGACGGTTTCTTCGGAAAATTCCTCAAACTTATCCTCCGTCAGCAGGAACGCCGTCATTCCGCAGTTGTGAGAACCGTTCATTGCGCTGTTGAAAAATCCGCACACGGTGAACTCAAAATCTTCACCCAAAAGTGTTATTTTTACTGTATCGCCAACGGAGTAATTATTTCCCGTACTGTAAAGCATGGGGAGATAAATTCCGCTTTTATAGTCGCTGTCCTCGGTAATTTCAAAGCTTCCCACATTTCTTGAAAGAGCGTCCTCCTTTTTAAGCAGAACTCCAAGCTGGGTCACTTCGCCGCCGTTGTACTCAAAGGAAAAGGGGGCGCAAAAAGCGTCGCCGACGGTATAGTCCGTAATGTCTGAACGTTCTTCAAGGGTGTCCGAAATAAAATTTTTGAAGTCGTCGTTTGTAACATATGCGGCAATATTTACGTGACCGTCGTTAAGCCTGTCATGACAGCGTTCAAAATTTTTTCTGTAGTCCATTGAAAGCATAAGCCACAAATTCATCATCAGCGACGACAGCAGAACGAGGACGATAATTGCGGCGGTCTGCCCCTTTGCCTTGCGGATATTTGAACGGGCAAGCAGTATATTTCTATTCATATAAATTCAATCCTTTCCGAGTTTTGCGGTTTGCGAAGCAAATTTCCGACGGCAGTCGGAAAAGCAAAACTCACAATTTGAAAATCGTAGATTTTCAAATTTTACCACCCCATTCTTGTGAGGAATTCCGACAGCTTATTGTGTCTTTCCTCGTCGTTTGGAGCGTATTTTCCGAGGTCGCATTCGCCCATGACAATGCCGTCCTTTAAGTACAGAATACGGTTTCCCCGCCGCGCGCTGCGCATATCGTGAGTTACCATAACAACGCTTTGTCCCTGCTCGTTAAAGCTTGTGAGGGTGTCCAGGACGTCAAGTCCCGACTTTGAATTGAGCGCGCCTGTAGGTTCGTCCGCAAAAAGAATTTCGGGGGAATTTATCAGCGCGCGGACAATTCCCGCTCTCTGCGCCTGACCGCCGGAAATTTGTGTGGGGAATTTGCTAAGGGTCTCCTCGGAGATATCCACCGCCTTGAAAAGCTCCCTCGCCTTTGCGGCAAGAGCCTTTTTGTCCTTGTTCACAAGAAGTCCCGCCGCAAGAACGTTGTCGAGAACGCTCATTGTGTCGATAAGATAAATCTGCTGGAATACAAATCCGCAATGCTCCTTGCGGAACAGCGCAAGACCGTCGGAACTCAGATCCGTGATGACCTTGTCGCCAAATGTGATCTTGCCGAGAGTGGGTGTATCCATTCCCGAAAGAGCGTACAGAAGCGTGGATTTTCCCGCGCCCGACGCGCCCATGATCACCGTGAAGTCGCCCTTGTAAAGCTCCAGATCAATGTTTTTCAGAACGTGCTGCATAGCCCCTCCGCTGGAGAAGCTTTTGCTTAAACGTTCGGTTTTAATTAAAGTATTTTTCATAATAAAAACCGTCCTTTCACGTTCAATTATACCTTTTCAATCCTTAAGTGTCTTTAAGCAATCCTTAAATATTCCTTAAATCGTTCCGCTTAGCTTAATAAAAATTGTTGCGGAAAGACCGTGCTGTCCGTTTTCAATAACAAGCTCGCCGCCCATTTCTTTCATAAAGCAGTCGGAAATATACAGTCCGAGACCTGCACCCTCAATATTTTCCGAGTTCTTGCCCCGCTTGAATTTTTCCTTTAAATAGGGTATTTCTTCATTTGGAACACCGCCGCCGTAGTCCTCAATTTTTACCGAAAGACGATTGTTTTCAAGCAGGATTTCCACGTCTATTTTAGTGTTTGCGTACTTGTAGGAATTTGCAAAAATATTGTCGAAAACCTGCTGCAACCGAAGCTTGTCCGCAAAAATCAGACATTCGGGAACAGCGGGAATTTCAGCGTAATGAAAATAATCTGCGCCCGCTAACATTTCGGAAATTTCGCCGCTTTCCATATCGACCGGCTCAACGGTAAGCTGCTGCAATTCCTCCAAGGCCGCCGAAAAAAGATTTGTGACAAGTGTGTTTATCTGGTCTGCCTTGTGAATAATGTGGGTGAAATTCTGCCGGTTTTTTTCACTTTCGGAAATTGCTGCGCCCACCTCCGAAGCTGCCTTTATGCTTGCAACGGGCGTCCTTATGTCGTGGGAAAGCTTTGCAACAAGCTCCTTTTTCTCGGCGTTTGCCCGCGCTTCGGCAAGCCTTGCTTTTTTCAGTTCGGAACGCATTATGTCAAAGCTTTCGGTAAACGCACCGAAAATATTTCCCCTGTCCATTTTCAGGGGAATATCAAGATTTCCCCCCGCAACGCTTTCGGCAAATCCCTCTAATTTTTTGAAAGGCTTTATCACTCTGCGGTAAATGTACACCGAATATGCCGCGCACAGCACAAACTGAACAACCGCCGTAAACACAATTACTGCGGCGGTTTTCTTTCTGCTTTCGGCAAGACCTTTACGGCTGTTGTTGTGTATAATTATTTTCCCGACAGTTTCTCCCGCCGCTTCAATATCAAGTATCGTGTCACGGTTTATCACCGCCTCGTTTGTGCTTTCACTAAGTTCCGCTCTTGTTTTGAACAGGACATTCCCGTCCCTGTCAAGGACAGTGTAATCAAGGCTTGTAGAATTTTTGTGAGAGTAAATATTTTCCCAGTCCGACTGCACGGACTGCACCGCCGCATTTATCTCAACAGCGTCCTGCAAGTCGTTGGAAGAGGTATTCATGAACCATACAAGAGCGGAGATTTCCGCTAAAAAAATTATTGTCAGGAATAGCAGAAAAGCTTTGTATTTCATTGTTTGCCTCCGGTAAATTTGTAGCCGTCTCCCCAAACGGTGAGTATGTATTGGGGAGAACTCGGTTCACGCTCAATGGCTTCACGTATCTTTCTTATATGGACGTTAAGCGTGCCGTCGCCCGTGAATTTGTCCTCCCAGACATTATCGAAAATTTCCTGCTTGGAAATTACCCTGTTTTCGTTTTTCATAAGATAGGTCAGCAGACGAAATTCCAGAGCCGTAAGCTTTGCGGGAACATCGTCCGCAAGAACCTGCTTGGCGTTGAAATCAACAGTAAGCCAGCCGTCGGAATACGCTGTATCCGCGCTTTGTCCGTAACGCTTCAGAACCGCCTTGACCTTTGCAAGCAGTACGCCGAGAGAGTAGGGCTTCTGAATATAATCGTCGCCGCCTATGTTCAGGGCAATAATTTTATCGTCGTCGCTTGACCTTGCGGAAATAAACAAAATAGGTATCTGCGTTTTTTCGCGAAGCTCTCTGCACAGGTCGAAGCCGCTCTCGTTTCCGAGATTTATGTCAAGAAGCAGCAGGCTCGCCGAATTGTTTTCAAAAAAATCACGGCACTCGGCCGCATCGTACACAACAGCAGCGGTCACGCCGAACAGATTGAAATATTCGGCAGTACTGTCCGCAAGCATTTTTTCGTCGTCTATTATCAGGCAATCGTATTTCATTCATAACCTCCGTAAATGCGGAATAAATTTATTATATACTATATATTAACATATTAAGCAAACAACGTCAATCCCCGTGTTTTAATACAGGTTTTGGCGAAAACAGAGGACAGAAATAAAATCTGTCCTCTGTTTTTGATTTTCTGTCA
>JAAVHL010000079.1 GCA_014799735.1 Ruminococcus sp. | reverse complement strand
TCATATTCGGGAAATTCCTCCGCTGCCAGCTTTGAAGCCGAGTAAACCGACGCTCCCGCCTCGGATACAACCATATAGGACACCTTTTCGGGCAGTTCCTTTATAAGGTCGGCAACAAACGCCTCCGACTCGCGGGAAGCCGTGCCGTTTCCGATAGCGATAATGGATACGCCGTGCTTCTGGATAAGATTTTTTACCAGCACCTTGCCCTGCTCAATCTTGCGCTGCTCACCTGTGGTAATGTATGCAACGCCCGTGTCAAGGACTTTTCCCGTACCGTCAACGACTGCAAGCTTGCAGCCTGTGCGGTATCCGGGGTCGAGACCGAGAGCAACCCGTCCCTTAATAGGCGGCTGCATAAGAAGCTGTCTCAGATTGGAAGCAAACACCTTAATCGCCGCTTCGCAGGCTTTCGAGGTAAGGTCTGCACGTATCTCCCTCTCCACCGAGGGGAAAATAAGACGTCCGTAACCATCAACAGCGGCGGTTTTAACAAGCTCTCCGCAGGGAGAATCGTTCTTGACGTACTTGTCCGTAACGCATTTTTCGCCCCTGCCGTCGGGAACGACTATGCCAACCTTAAGCTTGTCCTCACGTTCTCCCCTGTCTATGGCAAGAACGCGGTGTCCCGCCATTCTGAACACAGGCTCGGAAAAATCGTAATAGTTGGAGTAAACGGTTTCCTCCTCGGGGTCTGCCGCTTTTGAGGACACCATGCCCTCGCGGGTTATCATTGCGCGAAGCTCTTTTCGCAGCTCCGCGTCGTCGGAAATATCCTCGGCAATAATATCCATTGCGCCCTGCAAAGCCGCCGCTCCGTCGGGAACGTCCTTTTCGGGGTCTATGTAGCTTTCCGCTTCGGAATTTGGGTCTGCGGAAACGTTCTGTTCCATGATAAAAGCGGCAAGAGGTTCAAGTCCCCGCTCTCTTGCAACAGAGCCGCGTGTCTTGCGCTTGGGCTTGAAAGGACGGTAAATATCCTCCACTTCAACAAGAGCGGCTGCTTTTTCGATAGCGGCGGCGATCTCGTCGGTCATTTTGCCATGCTCGGTTATGGACGCGGCGACCTCCTCCTTGCGCTTTTCAAGGTTGCGCAGATAGGTCAGCCTGTCGAAAATCTCGCGGAGTATCTGGTCGTCCAGCGAGCCTGTAAGCTCCTTGCGGTAACGGGCGATAAACGGTATTGTTTTGCCGTCGTCGATAAGCGTAACGGTGTTGTCGATCTGCTCCTGCCTGAGCTTGAACTCCTTGGCAAGTGTCTCGTTAATATTCAAAAAAATCTCCCTTTCGGCATAAGGCGGCGCAAAAGGACTGCGCACGCACTGCCCTAAACATAATCAGAGCGGAAACATAAATTTCCACTCTGATATTATAGCACAATATTTCCAAAATTTCAAGCCCATACCGTACTAATTTCACGGCGGCGGCGTTACAGATCTATTTGAATGAGCAGAGCATCCCCTAACCTATCTCCTGCCTTTAATATCATGTCCATCTTAGCCGGGTCGTCATATCCCTCAATATAGCAGTTGGCGGTTACCTTCAGATAACCTGTATCATAGCCATACCAGTTATCATCATACTTTTTCAAACTTTCGATCTCTGTAAGCTCATAATATAAAGCATTGTATTCGTCGGAATCCTCTGCAAGAAATTCATATGCGGTACTGTAAAGATCATTTATCGTTGCCTCTGCCTTTTCACGATAGTCTTTGGTATATAATGTATACGTATCATCGTCAGGGGTAAAATACTCAAAAGCAAATTTCACAAGCTCCTCCTTGTTCTCGGATACGTTCTCAATGTTGTAGTCATAGGGCAAGCGCAGTTCGGTTTTTATCAGGATCGGGTTTAACTTTTCAATTGTCTTCATATCGTTAGGGTTATCCTTTTCATAATATACAATTGCCTTGTTGTTATAATTCAGCGAAATATAGCCGTCATTTCCGTGCGGATATGTTATTAAATTGTTTTTGAGATATTCATTGCCGTCAAGAGCGGCAAGACGCAGAATTTCCTCATCGGAGATATTATAAATATCCATACCTGCCATTGTAAGCTGCGGAGAATATTTTTCACTGTAACCGTGTGTCCATATCGACGTAACAATACATTCCTCGGGAGGAGTATTTTTTGATTCGGCGGCATAGACTATCCTGTAAGAACCGACGCCGTTTTTCAGCAGTATTTCTACTCCCCTGTATCTGGAGCTTTCCTCATCATATTGCAATGTGTATTTTTTTGTCTCAAAGTGCCGCTGAATATCCGCAAGCGTACAGGGAAAATCAAATTTTATCCCGTCAATATAAACATAGGAAAGATCCTCGGCTGTAATGGGAGCAGGCTCAGTGCGCATTGCTTCGGCGGGAGCCTTTGCCGATACAGCAGGAATTTCATGTCCTGCCGCTGCAAGCCCCGAATTTTTTTCAGCCGCTCTCTTTACATAATTATAATCGTTAAGGTCGGACAAAATGCTCATTGAGTGAAGCATTCCTAAAAATATCAAAGCCATTAGTACCGCGGTAAAAAATTTATATACCGTTTCTTTCACAATACCACCCCTTTATTTCAGATACTGCCATAGCTATTATATGTTCTTACAGCGCCCGAAAGGAAATCAATATCATCTCCCTGTATACTATACGTAAGCTCGATTATTCTGTTTCCGTCAGTGTAAAATAAAGTGCAGTATTCTGATTCTAAATAATCTGAGACATAGTAAAATTCATTTCCCTCTCCGAGAAATTCCTTTATCTCGTCAATATCGGAACATTCTTCAATCTTTTCTCCAAAAAGAATAGGCTGAACATACAAAACTCCTAATTCTATTTTGTAGATAATTCCTTCTTCAATGCTTTGATTTTCTTTGCATATAACGGAAACACCCGCAGCACATACTTCCCTGTCATAATACAGATTCAGAGAATATCTTTTTAAACCTCCGTCCAACTCTATTTCGTTCGGTTCATCTTCGGACAGAGGTACGTATCCCGACCATGAATCGCTCAGTTCAAATTTATCGGGCAGGTCGGAAACTTTCATAGGCACGCAAAGCCTTGCTCCGAATATTTCAATATTATTGAAAACGGAATCAAAGGCTTCCTTGTGGGCTCTGTCTATGTTCTTCATTCCGGAAGCATTTGACTTTAATCCGTCAAAGTAAGTATCTATTTTATCTGTCCATATATCTTTGTAATCGTAGTCGCAGCCGGAAAAAAACATTACAGAAACTGCGCACATAAGTAATACCGAAAATAATTTCTTTTTCATATCAGCCGCCCCTCCTTTTTTCAACCGTTACCTCGGAAAGCTTTATCGAGAGTAAGAAAAACGCCGCCGCAAAAATTATGCTCAGAAGTATGGCGGTAAAAATGCTCCTCTGCATAAGCGAGGGAATATACAGCACCGCCATTGCGGGAGTAAAATTCATTGTCTCCTCAAGGAAAATGCTCCCAGTCATAACTGCCGCAAGGACGGCAAGAATTATCATGGTAAGTGTATTTCCTATGGTATAACGCAGTCCGCCGAGAAAATAGCCGAGGAAAAACAATGCTTCCGCAAAAAAGAACAATTCTATGATATCTATGGGAATATTTCCGCCGGACATCATTCGCATATGCGCAACCGTCCGAATAATCTCTGCAAACGATATCCATATGTCTGTGCTTATACCCCATGCAATGCCGTTCCCTACAGCTACAATCAGGCATATCACCGCGGAAGTCACCCCTGCGGATATTACTCTGTTTCTCCTTGATACAGCGTTTGCAGTACAGAAAGCGTTGTGCCGCTCAAAAAAAGACATACCCGAAAGCATTGTCAGAAGCAGAGGCAGCATATCGGTTCCCACCGCAAAATCAAAGCTGTCTCTTGATATGTACAACGCCGCCGCTGTAAGAAGCTCTACCGCAAGCAGGATAATAATATATTTCCTCGCCAAAAGCAGCGAGCATGAAATTGTGCTTTTTAATCTGTCGTTCATTGACTTGTTCCTCCCTCTTTGAAGCTATTTTGCGCCTTGTAATTTTTGAGTGCTTTTTTGATTTTTCTTTTTTTCGGAAATTGTTCCGATTCGAGAATTTTAATACTCAGTATAGTTATAAAAACAAATACAGTCATTATAATAAAACCGACTATGATTGTTTCAATGTTTCCTAATATCAAAGTTGGCAAAACATACAAAAATATAACAGGATTAGTTAAAACATTAACAATAATTATTGCAATGAGAATAAGCGTCAGAATAATAGCCAGAGCCGTATCTTTATGCGATAGCTCTGGACCGGCAAAAAAAGCAATAATTCCAAGCACTGTCATAACGACATAATATATACGTATTTTCCTGCCGCCATGTCTGAAGCACCGAACAATATAACATCCCGCAAGGAAAAAGCAGTAATAATATACCGCCATAAGCGCGAAGAGCAGCAGCAGGGTATTCATTGTATACGGAGAGATCGTCTGCGGAATATCTTCTTCAAACGAGCGTACATAATTGGTTATAATGTACCAAAAATAAGTGCTTTTATCCTCAAGCCGGGTTATTACGATACCGCCGTAAAGCGGCTGAAGAACAAGCTTTGCAGTAAGCAGATCGGCCGCCGCAAACGCCGTTGAAACAAATACCGACAGCAAATAAAACACAGCCGTCTGCTTTGTATACGAAACATTATTTGCTCTGCACATTTTCATATAGCGGTAACATATCGCCATAGACGCCGCCATAAGCAGCCAAGGCGTTACAATATCCGCTGAGCTTTTAGTATAACTATGGAACCAAGTCCATCTCGGCTCTTCACCTGAGATAAGTACGGCATAAATCCCGTTTATGATAAGCCATACAATTCCCGCAAGAGCGAGCACCGCTCCGCAGGAATACCAGAATATTTTCCCCGTACCGACAGTCCTTTTGACAGTCATGATCTCGTCTCCTTTCTGTCGATTTACTTTTCTTCTGGCGCGCCGCCTGTAAGATAATAGAAAAGCTGCTGCAAATTCACCGTATCAAGGGAAAGTCCCTCAGGAACATCATTTTCTGAAAAATTCCCCGCTTCAAACACAGCCTTTTTGAACACGCCCATGCTCTCTGTGCAGACAACGCTTCTTCCCGACGTAAAAGCGTCTACCGTCTCCGCCTTGCCGGACACTGCCGCATAACGGCTCATAAGTGTTTCGGTATCGCCGTCAAGAAGTATTTTTCCATTGTGCAGTATCATTGTCCTGTCGATAAGGTTTTGTATCTCCTCGATAATGTGGGTGGAAATTATAAAGCAGGAAGTACCGTCAGCCATTTTCCGAGCCAGTGTCTTGTAGAAAAGTTCGCGCTGATTAACGTCTATGCCCAGAACAGGCTCGTCAAGGAAAACAAAGTCCGCATTGGAGGCAAGGGCAAGTATTACCTTGTAAACGGTGTTGTAGCCCGTGGAAAGCTGTTTCAGACGCTTTTTCAGGTCAAGTCCGAACATCTCCGCGGTTTTCACGGCGTACTCCATATCGAATCTGTCGTACATCGAATCCGTTATGGAAAATATGGTCTTTACCCGAAAATTTGAGGGGTAGAGAGTGCTGTCGTTCATGCAGAAAAGCCTTGACATAAGCTTGTCGTTGTTGTCCATGAGCTGACCGTCAAGAGTGATAATGCCGTCCTCTCGCTTGCACCTTTGCATGATAATATTTATCAGCGTAGACTTTCCCGCGCCGTTTCTGCCCAGCAGACCGTAGCTGTGTCCCTGCTCGAACTTTACGGTCAGGTCGTCAAGGATCGTCTTTTTTCCGTACCTCTTTGTAACGTTTGCGACAATAAGCTCACTCATCGTAATATTCCCCTTTCATCATTTCAATAAGCTCGTCAAATCCTATCCCCAGCTTTTTGGCTTCCGCGGCGGCTGTCTTAAGGTATTTGCCGCAGAATTCACTGTGCCGTCTGGCACGAAGCTTTTTTACCGCTCCCGACGCCACGAACATTCCAACGCCACGCTTTTTATAGATAATTCCGCTGTCGGTAAGTATGGCAATGCCTTTAAGAGCGGTCATATGGTTGATCTTGAAATTTGCGGACAGGTCTGCTACCGAGGGTATCTGAGCTTCCTCCGCAAATGTGCCCGCGAGTATCTCGTCCTCAATCCATTCGGCAAGCTGTATATATATCATTTTATCGCCGTTTTGTGATAAATTCATCGGCTCTTCACCCTTTGACAAGTGGTATAGTGATATATACCACAGTATTACTTTGATAAGCATTATAGCACACCGTAAGACGGTTGTCAATACTGTAACAGAAAAAAAATCCGAACTGTTTTGCAATGTCGATACAAAAGCTTTTTCTCGTCTCTGAAACAAAATTATGCCGCCATCACTATAGATGGCGGCAAGCATATAGGCTCAGCCTTTTTGGGCAGTTCGGATTTTTTATATTTTATTCACCGTAAATTGTGTATTCCGTTACTTGCTCGTTGTACTCCTTGTCATAGCTCTTAACGTATACAGCGATTTTTTCCACCTCGTCTGCGGCTATAGGACGGTCAAAGCATCTGATAGAACCTGTTTCAGTACCCCTCATATAGGCGTATTGGCTGTACCGTGTACCGTTAAAATCATAACCGTTATCGGTCAGGACAACATCGTCAAACATGAAAAATTCATCCGAAATGACACTGCCGTCTTTGAGGTAAACTGTATAGGCAGCGCCCGCGTACATATCGCCTTTAAGCTCATCGGGTATTTTTGAAATATACAGAGACAAGCTGTCAAGCCGCATGGATATGCCGTATGCATTGGCTTCCGTCGGTCTGCCCGACGTTTCGGGAATTTCAATTTCCGCCGAAATCGCTCCGAAAGCGTCGGGAGCATATTTCTGCAAGTCAAGCCTCTCAGCTTCATAAGGGCTGTGTGAATAACTGGCGACAGCCTTATGTGCAAGCCATTCCTCATCGCTTTCAAACTGCTCTCTTTCCTGTCTTTGACGCTCCAATTTTATTTTATGAGCCATTTCGATCTGATCTGCCGTATACAGACCGTCCGACAATATCTCAAGAGTACTTCCCGCAATGTTATGGTCGGTCAGATAAAACGTCAGGCAATACGAACCGTCAATATCTGCGCGTGTAAAACTTTCAATTCCCGCCAAACCGCTTTGTCCGAGAATTTTCTCACTGCCGTCGGCACATTTAAGCGTGAAGTAAAACGGCATAAGCATATCGGAAATATCCTCAC
>JAAVHL010000078.1 GCA_014799735.1 Ruminococcus sp. | reverse complement strand
TGACCGCTTTTACACCGTCCATAGCGGCACAAAGCGGGTCATTCTCAAAGCCTCCCCACAGCAGGAGCGAAAAGTCCGTATCAGCCGCGGCGGAACGGAGGAAGTCCCCGCAAAGCCGACTGTTGTTGTCCCTGACATAGAGGTATGAGACCACGCCGAAATTTATCTCCCGCCCCGATTTCGGAAATTCGGGATAGCCCAGAAGCTTTGTTGGCAGCCGCGACAAAAGCTTGTAGATACCGCCGTAAGAACACATTTTGTACTGCTTGTGCGCCCGCTGATCGCCGATAAAGCAGCAGGCAATAATTTTGCCCTTTTCTCTGACGCAGTAAAAATTTTTTTCCCCGAAGCCTTTGCAGTCGGGGTCGGCGGGAGCAAGGCTTTTCCGGGAAAAATGGGATATCATCAGCTCGTCAAAGCCCTCGGTATTGTTTTTTTCCACCTCAATAATTTTCCTGCCGCCGTGAAAGCAGTAGGTGGTGTAATGCCCGAGATACCTATATTTCGGCATATTTCTGTGACCCTTTTCAAGCAGAGCTATAGCCGCGGCGTTATCGTCGAGAATAGTCGTATAACAGCATTTGCAGTCGTAAAGCTCCTGCCGCAAAAAAGAATACGCCTTTGAAATAAAGCGCAGCTTCCCCCTGTAATCGGAGTGTATTTTAAGTCCCGTCAGATAAGCGCATTTTTCCTTTTTGCCGCAGAGGTACTCCGTCCGTACTACTGCTCCGCCCACGGCGGCAGTCCTGCCGTTTTCGTTGTCTGTTATGACCATTATTTTCGCGCTGTCGCCGTCCGCACAAAAGGATTCGTAAGGCTTTTCCCCACGCAGGTATTTTACGCTTATCCCTCCGCTGAAGCCCTCGCTTTCAAATATTTCAGCAATTCCCTTGTTGTCGCCGCTGTCCGCGAGCCGCAGGGTGTATTTGTTATTTTGGAAGTTCATCAAGATTTTCTCCTATCGGGACGTTCATTTTTTGGTCTATCTCTTCCCCAAGCCGCAGATTCATAGCCCAGAAAAGTCCCCACATAAGCGGACTTGTCCTGCCGAGGGAAGCAAATCCCCTGCTTAAAACCGTTTTCGGCGAGGAGAATTCCTTTCTCGCGTCACGGCAAAGGGAACTCATTTTCTCCGCAGAAAGCAGTTTAGGGTTAAACGCCAGCTCGCCGTAATTGTAACCCTCCGCAAGCCACCATTTGTCGTAGATAAGCCGACCGTCCGCTTTAAGACGTTCATAAAGCGCGGTATTTGGAAAAGGCAGAAGATGATTGAACGCCGCCGTGTAAAAATTATGCTTTTTTGCAAACTCCACCGCGTCGTTTACCGTCCGTTCATCGTCGTTGTCATAGCCGAAAACAAAGGTCGCATAGATACCCATTCCCGCGTCGTGAACACGTTTAACAAGCTCGTCACGTTCGCCGAGAGCATAGTTGAACGACTTGTTCATCTGATTAAGATTGGCTTCGTTAAGGCTTTCAAAGCCGATAAGTATTATCTCGCAGCCGCTTTTTTTCATAGCCCGCAGAAGTTTTTCGTCCTTTGCCATTGAAAGAGTACCCTGCCCCGCCCACTTTATGCCGAGAGGAGTTATAGCCTCAAACAGACGCATAGCGTTGCCCCTGTCAGCGACAAGATTATCGTCCACAAGAAAGGTGTATTTGTGCTCCGAACGCTTCAGATCGTCCACAATAAGGCTGTGGTCGCGGCAGTAATATTTGCTGCAATAGAATTTTGAAATGGAGCAGAATTCACAGCTGTGACAGCAGCCTCTGCCTGTTTCCACCAGCGATACGGGGAGATATTTCTTACCCGAAAAAATGCTTTTGTCGGGCTGAACGACATATTCCCCAACACCGCCGCGGTATATCTTTTTCAGGTTTCCCTCCGAAGCGTCCACAAGCATTTCCCTCCAGACCGTTTCGCCGTTGCCGACAATAACGCTGTCGCAGTACTCCGCCGCCTCTTCGGGGCAAAGTGTGACGTGGTAACCTCCCATGACTACGGGAATTCCCCGCTGACGGAATTTTTCCGCGATTTTATAGCTTCGCTTTGCGGTATAGGTCTCGACGGTTATGCAAACAAGGTCGGTTTTGGTATCGTAATCAATAAGCTCTATCCTGTCGTCAAAAAACTCCGTTTCGATTTCGGGCGGCGTGAGGGCTTTCAGAACCGCTACAGTAAGCGGCTCCATTTTCCACGTGCCGATGTATTTTTTTCCCGCCTTTTTTCCTATCGCGGGAAGTATAAATGTTATCTTCATAGCGGCTCCTTTTGATTTTTAAAGAATTGGAATATCCGAATTGTCGCACATTACCTCGCGGGTGAATTTGTGCCACTTGTCGGCGTAGCCCTTATACCCCATATTAAGGGGCAGAGAAAGCCATGGGCTGTGGCTGAACGGCGCAAGCCTTTTCATTATTGCCGAGGTGGCGTAGGTCGCCCGCCAAGCTCTGTCCGTACCCGCTTCAAGCTGTTCCTTTGTCATAAGCTTCGGCCGGAACACACAATGCTCAACGTCGTACATTGCCCAGTTGCGCTCGGTGATGCGTCCCTCACGTTCAAGCTGCTCGTAATACTGGGTTTTCGGGAACGGCGTAAGTATGGAATACCTCGGCAGGTCTATTTTTGCTTTTATAACCATTTCCACGGTGCGGTCGAATACGCTTTCGTCCTCCTCGTCCCCGCCGAACGCAAAGCAGCCCTGAACGAGTATGCCGTTTTCATGGAGCTTTTTCATAAGCTCCACATAGCTGTCCACCTTGTTTACGCCCTTGTGGATATATTTCTGAGATTCCTGCGTAATTGATTCAAAACCTATCAGAAGCCCCTTACAGCCGCTTTTGCGGAATAATTTTATAAGCTCCTCGTCAATTCCAACCGAGGAAGTTACAAGTCCCAGCCATATAATTTTAAGCGGTATAAGCGCGGTAAAAAGTTCTATTGCATATTCCCTGTCGGTAACAAGATTTACGTCGGGGAAAACTACGTGCCGAGTGTTCAAAGCCTCAATTTCCGTAGCGACCTCCTTTACGGGACGCTTGTAAACGCAGTGCCCGAATGCCGCAGGATATGCGCAGAAGCTGCACGTATGGCAGCAGCCTCTTATCGCCTCAACGGTTTTTGTGGTTATGTAACGCTTTTTATTCAGCAGTTCGCGGCGGGGTATGGGTTTTCCCGCAATGGTAAAATCGTCGTTCTGATGATAGAATTTACGGTACTCGCCTTTTATGTAATCGTGTATAAACTGAGGAAAGGTCTGCTCGGAAAATCCCGTGAAAACCACGTCCGCGTGCTGTGCGGCTTCGTCGGGAAGCATTGACGGGTGAACTCCTCCCATAAAAACCGTTTTTCCCTTTTTGCGGAAATAATCCGCATAGGCATAGCACCGCGGCGCAGTGCCTGTAATGCAGGTTATCCCTATAAGCTCCGCGTCAATGTCGAGAGGTATTTTACCCGCAGTTTCGTCGTATATAACGACATCTGCCTCTGCGTCCTCGGGGACGAGAGCCGCAAGAGTGGTAAGTGTCAGCGGAGCATAGTGCAGCGACTTCCCGAAGCTGCCCGAATATCTGTGCATAGCCCCCGCAGGAGCAAGCAAGGCAATTTTCAGCATTTTTAATTTTTCCTTTCATACTAATATCCAATTAAAAAGTGTACAAAAAATCAAGCAAAAATTTGCATATATGATTTTTGCGCAGATTTTTTGTCTACACTTTTATTGGAGATTAGGATTAAATGTGTTTTCCCAGCCGCTTCGGGAGGTAAGAAACGCGGGCTTTATATCCCCTATCCTCATTCCCTCGGCAGCAAGCCGTTTTATGTAATCATTCTGCGGGTCTCCCGCAACTGTTACGACCTCCGCCCTTTCAAGCTGTCCAAGCTTTCGGCAGTAGCTGTAATGATACCCCTCGCAAAGCGCATTGTCGAGCATTTCGCCTGTAATACCCTCCGCCTGCGTGTAAAGACGGTATCTGTTCCCCTCGGGAGCAAGCAGACAGAAGCTTTCCGAAATACCGAGCTTTTTAAGAATATTCCGCACAAAATCCTCGGTAAGCTTTTCACCGAAAAGGTCGCAGGAAGCGCCTTTTCTCCGTAAAAATTTTATCAGCGGAGGACGGCTTTTATAAGTTTCAACAACTTCTATAATATCCCCGATACAGTATCTGTAAAAACCGCCGCCTGTGGTAACGATAAGCTCGTATTCGCCTTTTTTCAGATTTCCCGCAGTATATATCCTGCCGTTTTCAAGACTGCGGAACTCGAAAAAATGCGAGTATATGCTAAGTCTGCCGCCGCTTTCGCCAATAAGCGGGAACGATACAAAGCATTCCGTAGCAAGCAGACCCTTTGGCTGAATAAATACGTCCCCGAACCGATTTTCGATACCGTGAATACAATCCGCCGCGCTGCCGTCCGCCCAGCAGCTTATAATTTTCAGGTCGGGGAACACCCCGCTGAAATTATTTTCCTCGGCAAATTTTTTCCGCGGGTCGCTGCTGTCGAAAAGCCTGTCCGCGTTATCGCGGATAAAATCGCAGAGTATCGCAAGAAAAGAGGGACTCCATACCGAGATAAGAGTAAGCTCTCCGCAGTCAAGAAGCTTTTCGCAGGTGCGGAAATAAAAATCCTCAGTGCTGTCAGAAAATTTAACGCTTCCGTCCACCGCAAACAGCTTTTTCATCAGCATTTGAGCAATAAAGCCGAAATACTCCGAATCTTCCTCAAAGCCGACGGGAATACCACCTTCGGTATAGCTTTTCCCCTCCGTTACGGGAGTTATCGACCAGTAGCTTTTTCCGCCGCAAACACCCTTTACACTGCTGTAAATATCATACAGCCAAGGCTTGATACCGTTCTGAAACTCCCTTTTGAGACTTTTTGTGTATGGTATCAGCTTTTTGCCGCCCGACGAGCCGCTCGTAAGCTCAAAAAGCTTGATTTTTTCCTTTGTAAGCACCCGCTTCTCTCCCCGTGCGGCGGCTTCTATATAAGGCTCATAATCCTCATAGACCGTCAGCGGGACGTGTTCCGCAAAATCCTCATAGCTGCGGATATTTTCAAAGCCGAATTTTCTGCCGTACACCGTATCGGAATTCTTTTTCAGCAGCTTCATAAGATGATCCCGCTGAACCTGCTCCACATCGCAGTCCGCGGAAAATCTGCGGTATTCTCTCCGATAAAGAAGCCTGCACATCCCGTTCAGAATTTCACACGTGAAGCTCATTACAGCAGCAGCTCCGCAGCACGTTTTTTCAGCACAGACCTGTCTATTTTCGCTATGCAGGCAAGGTCGTTGCCCTCGGTGTAATTAGGGTTGACCTTGCAGAAAAATGCAATATCCTTGTTTTTCATCTCATGCTCACCCACGTCCGCAACGCCGATTTTCAGCTTGTCCTTGACAGTTTTATATTCGATAACGCCGCTTTCGGCATTATATTCGTCAGGGTAAATTTTTCCCGCATATGCGTCAATGATTTTCTTTGCATATTCGGGAGTTTCACAGCGGTAATTAGGATAAAATTCCGACCAGAAAAGCGGAAGTATACGGTACGTTTTGTACCCCTTGCAAATAAGAAACCAGTAAAATTCCTCATATTTCTCCGCATACTCGAACCAGAACCGCGCCCATACTCTGAAAAGCTCGATATCTCCCCAGTATGCCTTGTGTATTATCGTATCTCCCGAAAACATTCCGTGAACGGTTCTGCCGTCCACAAAAATTTCCATGACCTTTTGGGTTGTAAAGCCCACAAGACCGTCCGTCTCGTGATAAAGGGCAAGGCAGAAGTCCTTGTCGGAAAAATCCCGCCTGAAAATTTCCTCGTCGGTATTGTCGTAAAACTGCGACATAAGCCCGTACATAGCCGCAATTTCATTTTCGCCGTATTCGCTTATGGGCTTGACATATCCTTTCAGCATAATACAGGAGCGCCCTCCTTACGCAAAATTATTTCTCTTTATTTTCATCGGAATTAAGTCCGAACCTCATTCCCTGCTTTTTGAAAACCTCTTTCCTGAAAAGCGGGTTGTACACCAGATACGTCCCGAACCTGTATGGCGTGCGCATATTCGTGCGGAATTCAAACGCCCGCGTGAATATCGACATGGGACTGTTGAACCGCTTGCGGCAGTCAAATGAGACCTCCGTCAGCTCGTCGGCAGTCATATTTTTCGGAACTATCGCCGCATAATTGAAGCGGTAGCTTTCGTCCAGCCACCATTTTCCGCCGTACAAAAGCCGTCCCTCACGCTCCATTTTTTCGTACAGAGGCGTGTTCGGGTAGGGCATTAAAATGTTGAAAGCCGCAAATGTAAACTTGTTTTTTATTGCAAAATCGCAGGTAGCCTTTATGGATTCATATGTGTCACCGTCATGTCCCACCGTAAACGCCGCCCATGTCTGCAAACCCCATTTTCTAAGCTTTTCTATCTCCGCCGCGTACATCTCTCCCGAAGCTTTTTTGTTGGTATTTTTGTTCATCTCGGAAATGCATTGAGGGGATATTGATTCAAACCCGATAACCAGCCCGAGACATCCGCTTTTTACCATAAGCTCCATAAGCTCGTCGTTCTCAAGCATATCCATGCTGCCCTGACTTACCCAATGTATCTTTAACGGTATCAGCGCGCGGAAAAGCTCCTTAGCCCTTTGACGGTTGCAGACTATGTTGTCGTCCACAAAAAATAAAAGCTTTCTTTTCTGCGACTTTATTTCCTTGATAACGTCCTCAACGGGACGGCAGTAATGATGCGCTTTAAAATACGCCGAGGACGCGCAGAAGCTGCACCTGTGGCTGCACCCTCTCGAAAACTGCAAAAGCGTTATGGGCAGATAGCCTTTTCCCTCAAAAATATCCCGCCTTGTTATAACATTTATCTGCGGGCAGGTCGGCTGGACTGCCGTGTACCGCGGTTTAAGCTCCCCGCGGCGGAAGTCCTCTATCATTTCTTTCCAGACAGGCTCTGCGTCGCCAATTATCACGCAGTCGCAATGCTCGGCTACCTCGTCGGGGATAAGCATTGCGTGCATACCGCCCATAACCGTTTTCACGCCGCGTTTGCGGAATTCCTCGCTTATTTCGTAAGCCCGCCGCGCCGTAAAGGTCTCAACGGTTATAGCCACAATATCGGTAGGCTCGTCGTAGGGAATCTGCTCCATTCTGTCGTCATACATAACCACTTCCACATCATCAGGCGTAAGAGCCGCAAGAATACCCAGCTGAAGCGGTTCCATTCTTGCCTCGTCAACATATAGACTATGTTCGCGCCTGCCGATATTAGGCTTTATCAGCGTCAGCTTCATATAAAATCCCCCCAAAGGCTGAGCCTTTACCCTTTTAGGCATACCATGTCAATAAGGGTAAAATGCTCCCATGAATAATAATGCTTTTGTATAGTTACCTGCCTAATATCTGCCCTTGCTTTTTATCAATTTCTCTGCGGGAAATAAAATTTGCCAGCATAAAAACCGTAAAATTAACAGGCGTAAAATTTATCGGATTGCTGAAAAGCCGCCTTAAAATGCACCCGACCGAATAGAATTTTCTGCGTATTTTCAGACAGCCCTCGGAAAGCTCCTCTGCCGTCATATTTTTGGGTATGAACGCCGTTTCACCGTAGCGGTAGCTGTCCGAAAGCCACCATTTTTCATACCGCAGTCTTCCCTGTCGTTCCATTTTTTCGTATACCTTTGTTTTCGGCATAGGTATCAGCGGATTAAAATTTGTGACGGCAATTTTATTCCTCACGGAAAATTCAAAAGTCCTTTCAAAAATATCGGGGAAATCGCCGTCGCACCCAAGCACGAAAGTCCCGTAAACAAGCATTTTGTGCCGATAAATTCTTTTTATGACTTCCTCGTAATCGCGGCTTGTGTTAGCCGCCTTGTGCATTTCTCCGAGACTGTCCGCGTTAAGGCTTTCAAAGCCCATAAGCACAAGGAAGCAGCCCGCTTTTTTCATTTTTGCCAAAAGCTCGTCGTCCCGTGCCGCGTCCATGCTTATCTGACAAGCCCACTTCTTTTTCAGCGGAGCTATTTTTTCCAGAAGCTCTATTGCCGAAGCTCTGTTGTAAAAAAGGTTATCGTCCGCAAAGAAAATTATTTTTTCCTTTGCCCTGCCAAGCTCCCTTGCAACGGTGTCCGCGTCCTTTCTGCGGACGCATTTGTACATGGTCTTTATGGAACAGAAATCACAATTGAACTTGCACCCGCGGGATATCTGATACACGCCTATCCCGTAATATTTGTGCCTGTAAACCGAGGTGTCCTCAAAAAGCTCCGTCATGCCGCAGCTTTCATCAGAGACGTATTTTCTTTTGGGAGCACCATTTTCACAGTCCGCAAGAAAGCTTCCCCAAGTGTCCTCCGCGTCGCCGATTATTACAGAATCAGCATATTCCAAAGCTTCATCGGGCATTGCCGATATGTGGAAGCCGCCCATAACGATAATATTTTTATCGGTCTTGAACCTCTTCGCCATTATGTACGCACGTTTCGCCGTGTAGGTCTCCACAGAAAACGCGATAATGTCGGAATCTATTTTATCGGGCAGCCTTTCCGCCCTCTCGTCAATAAATTCTATCTCATGTTTGTCGGGAGTAAGACTTTTTATGATACCGAAAAGCAGGGGCTTCATCGCGTCTGAGGCGATATGCTCGAACATATTCAGCCGTATGAATGTTATTTTCATTTTCGGTAAAGCCCCCTTTTTGAATATTCACCCGCTCATTGACAGATTTATGACGAAGCTAACGTCCCGTTTGTATTTATAGTGAATTATCAAATATAAATCCCGCCACGTCTTTTTCTGTTGCAGTAAAAGTATCATATTTTCCATTTGTATATTCAGCAACAACTTTTTCCCAAAACTTCCGAGCCGGCAGGTTATTTGACCACTGCGATACCTCCCAGCCTCCCGGAAACATATCAAAAATTTTCACGGCAGCTGCTTTGCCTACGCCCTTATGACGGTATTTTTTCATCACAAAAAATTCAGCTATATTGTGAGGGTTTATCAGATTATTATGTTCACAGCATGACCTCACCAAAACTAATCCCGCAAGTTTTCCATCGGCCCTGATAAAAAACGGATATCTTCCCTCCTCATTCCAATAGTCATCAATATGAGAATAGCCAAAATATCCGTATTCATTTATATCATCATCTGAAAACTCGGAAAAATCATAACGGTACAATTCCATCATCTGAACAAAAACAGATTTTTGTTCAAACAGTATAGGTTCAATGCTAATATTCATAAATATTCTCCATATTAAGAAAAGCTTTACCTTTGTTTTTTATCGATGCCCAGAAATTTAAACCCGATATTCGCCCCAAGCAGGATAAAAACATAGGCATTTTTCCGCCACGGAGACGTAAACGTCCTTTTCAGAACTCTCCGCCAGCTGTACGCCTTTTTCCAAACTTGTCTGTAAATCTCGTCCAGCCGTTCCGGAGACATATTCGCAGGCTTGAACACAGCGTTATGCTGAGTGTACTTACTCCAGTCCTTTGTCAGTATCCTGCCGCTCTGCTCAAATTTTTCGTACTGCCTTGTACCCGGATATGGCGTCAGCACAGAAAATCTGCATAAATCAAGACCCAGCCTGTCCACTCTTTCGGGAAGAGCAAGCAGCTCATCCTCGGTATCGTCGTCAAATCCGAGCACAAAACAGCCGTTCACGGCAATGCCGAATTTATGTATATTTTTTATGACCTCCGCATATTTATCCGAATCGCTGAAACGCTTTGCCGCACCCTTTAACGACTGCGAATTAAGAGACTCCAGACCTATCAGAACGCCTCGGCAACCGCTTTCATAGGCAAGCTTCATAAGCTCCTCGTCATATCCAAAATCCGCCGTTGCGTTGCACGCCCAGAGAATTTTCAGCGGCTTTATAAGCTCCATAAGCTCTATGGCATATTCCCTGTTCCCGAAAAAATTCGGGTCGTAGAATATCAGCATTTTTGTATTCAGTCCCTTGATCTCCTCCGCGACCTTTTCCGCAGGACGTGGCGCGCTTTTCCACATCATGCCCATAGAACAATAGCTACACCTGTTTTTACACCCCCTGTTTGCAGTTATTGCAGGTATTTTCAGCTTCTTTTTTCCCGTGATCTTATCCCTTGCGGGTATAGGGAAATCCGCGGGGCAAACGTCAAAATTCCTGTACAGCTTTTTCGGACAGCCGTTCAGAAAATCCTGTATAAATTCGGGGACGGAAACCTCCGCAGGTCCCGAAATAACAGTGTCGCAATGCTCCGCCACCTCGTCGGGAAGCGCAGTTGCGTGATATCCGCCGCATACCGTATACGCTCCTCTTTTCTTAAATTCCGCGCAGTGTCCGTACGCACAGATACTCGACGAGGTCTCAAAGGAAAGCATAACAATATCGTATTTATCCTTGTCGTAATCCACACGCTGCGAGTTCTCGTCTATAACGTCGATACGCTCAAAAGCGTCCTTTGGAATAAGCGAATATATTACAGCCAGCGTCAGCGACGGATATGAAAGCATACTTGAAAATCTTCCTCTGTAAGCCCGCTCGGAGCCGTTCCAAACGTGGATCATAAGCAGCTTCATAAAATCCCTCCGAATTTTTCAAAAAAAGACAATATTATTCAATAATTATATCATACCGCCCCGCAGTTTTCAAGCTTTTTTAAAAATTTTACAGCCAATACCTCAAAGTTCGGCATACTTCAATTTCAAAAATAAATTACTACTTGCTTAAAACTCATTAAATAAATCATTTTTTGGCAAGTATAACTTCACAGAAAAAGGATATGACACACTGATGGACGGT
>JAAVHL010000077.1 GCA_014799735.1 Ruminococcus sp. | reverse complement strand
TCCGTCCAAAACGTCACACTGTGACGTTTTGGAGATTTGCTTTGCCGCGCAATGCAACAAGGGGGAGCGGTCGTGTCCGCTCCCCCTCGGAATGACTGTCGTCATTCCTCACCCCTTTCACCGTTTTGAACGATATGCGCCTGCGGGCGCGGGGAGGGGAATTTCGCCGCCTGCGGGCGGCGACCAAAGGGCTCCGCCCTCTGGACTTCTGCGAGCTGGGCTCAGCTCGACCAGCTGGTGTCGGCGGCTTCGCCGCCTAAGAACCCCGAACGTAGTGCGTAAAATCAAAATTTACTTCCCCAAATTGATTTTTATTGAAAAACTTAGAAAAATGTGGTATACTTAATAAAAAAACGGAGAACCAAAATGATAAGAAAATACGAACCAACCGATCTCAAACGCATTATGGAAATATGGCTGTCCTCAAATCTGGAGGCTCACAGCTTCATTCGCCGCGAATACTGGCAGGACTGCTTCGACGGCGCGGCTGAGGCTATCCCGCTGGCGGAGGTCTACACCGCCCTGTCCGAGGGCGAAATAGTCGGCTTTATCGGTCTGAACGACGGTCACATAGAGGGCATTTTTGTGGACGGAGAACACCGCTCCAAGGGCGTTGGAAAATCACTGATAGACTTCGCGAAAACGCTGTACCCAAGGCTGTCCCTGTGCGTGTATGAAAAAAACGTGAGAGCTGTGGATTTCTACAGGCGGGAGGGCTTTCTGCCCGTCAGGAGGAAACCCGACATATCCACTGGCGAAACGGAAATACTCATGCGGTGGGATTCAAAACGCATATCGTATAATTTGTAGGTGATATTATGGGAAACATTATTTTAGATGAAAAATTTTTTCATCGGGACGTTCTCGACGTCGCCCCCGATCTGGTAGGAAAGCTTATCGTCAGAACTCTTGATGACGGCTCGGAAATATCCCTGCGTATCACCGAAGCGGAGGCATACCGCGGCGAGGAGGACACAGCCTGTCACGCAAGCAAAGGGAAAACCGAGCGTACCAAAATTCTGTACGGCAAGGCGGGGACGATATACGTCTATATCTGCTACGGTATACACTGGCTGATGAACGCCGTCACTGGCGAGGAGGGTCAGCCGCAGGCGGTTTTGTTCCGCGCCTGCGAAGTTTACGACGGTCCCGCAAAGCTTACCAAAAAGCTGGGTATCGACAAAAGCTTCAACGGCGAGTCATTTTGCGGAAATCCCCGCATACGAATTGAGGACGACGGATACCGTCCAGAAATCGAGACCCTGCCGAGAGTTGGCATAGACTATGCGACCCCCGAATATCGGGACATTTTATGGAGATTTGCTGAGCGGGGAAGCCCCCGCGGGCAAAGTCACCCCCGCCGTAAAAAGCCGTAATTTTTAACTTTTCTATGCCCCCTCAAGGGGGCGGGTAAGTTTTGGATAGAATTTAAAAATTAGTAAAGGAGAACCGTTATGCACGATTTGATAAAAGATATAGGCGATTTTATTTTTGTAGAGGACGAGCCGCAAAAGTGCAATGTTATCATTACCGTTGGCGGCAGCTTTCCCCAGATCGCGGAAAAGGCTGCGGAGCTTTACAAAAGCGGCTTTTCGGACTATGTCCTTGCAGGCGGCGGGGTAAGCGTGAAAACGGGAGTTTTTGCGGGCGTTAAGGATAAAAAGGACATTTACAGCGGCGACTACAAAACCGAGTGTGATTTTTATGAGGACGTGCTGATAAAAAACGGCGTACCCAAAACGGCGATAGTCCGTGAGGACAAGTCGGGTCATACACGCGCCAATGCGGAGTTTGCGGCCGCTGTCCTGAAAGAACAGGGCATACCTGCCGAAAAAATTATTTTAGTGTGCAAAAGATTTCACGCAAGACGATGCCTTATGTTCTTTCAGTCTTACTTTCCCGAAACGGAAATTTTAATAGTCCCCGCGGATATCGGAAACGGTGAGACAAACGTTACAAAGGACAACTGGCACACCTCGTCATACGGCATAAAACGCGTCATGGGCGAGCTTGCCCGCTGCGGAGACCAGTTCAACGAAGCTGATATCAACAACTACAAAACGGAGAAATAAAAATGCTTAATTTAATTCTCGGCGGCGCAGGCTGCGGCAAGTCCTATGAAATGGCGAACCGCATCGAGACCGCCGTAAAAAGCGGAAAAGACGTGCTTGTAATAATTCCCGACCAGTTCTCGTTCGAGTTCGACAGGACTCTTTACGAGCGTCTGGGCGCGGAGCTTTTCAACCGCGTGGACGTGCTTTCCTTTGCAAGAACGGCGCGGGAAATTTTTATAAAGCACGGCGGTCTGAAAGGCAGATACGCCGACGACACCGTGAAAAACGTTATGATGTTCCGCGCCCTTGCGGAAATTTCCGAAAGGGACGGTCTGCTTTTCTACGGCAGACAGGCGAAAAACCCGTCCTTTACCGAAAGCAGCCTTGAAATCGTAAAGGAGCTTACCCTCAGCGGGATTACCGCCGAGGCTTTGTCCTCCTGCGCGGACAGGCTTGACGAAAGCGTCCGTGACAAAACCGCGGACATCGCGCTGATATACTCCGAATATTGCAGGATACTCGCTCAAAGCGGCTACAAGGACAGCGGCGGGGATATTTCCGAAGCGGCTTCGAGGGCGGCGAAATACGGATATTTTGAGGGAAAGACCGTTTTTATCGACGCGTTCAAAAGCTTCACCGCCGACGAGCACGCCCTGCTTGACGTTATGATATCCCAAAGCGAAAGCGTGACGGTATGTCTCCCCACGGCGGACGCTCAGCCTGTGGAATACTCGGTTTTCGCCGCGGTAAACAAGACCGTGAACAGGCTCACGAGAGCCGCTTCTGACTTCGGCGTAAACGTTGCGAAAACTATGCTTGCCGAGCCTAAACGCTTCAAAGCTCCCGAACTGGCTTTTTATAGCGGGAACGTGCTTAGAAACGTCCGCGGTAACTATGGCGGGGAATGCAACGCAGTAAAAGTGTACCGCTCCGCGGACAGCTACGGAGAGGGCGATTTTGTATGCTCCGAGATACGCCGTCTGGTCATGGAGGAGGGCTACCGCTACAGCGACATAGCCGTTCTGGCAAGGCAGAAGGAGCAGTATTCCTCGGTAATGGAAAGCTCCTTTGAGCGTTACGGCATACCGTTCTATACCGACGAAAGCCGCACCGCCGCACATAAGTCCCTGTTTATTTTTGTCAGGACGGCTCTTGCCCTTGCTTCGGGGAAAAACACCTCCACCGAGGACTGGCTCAGGTACATGAAAACAGGTATGCTTGGTCTGACGGACGAGGAGATCGCCGCCGCCGAGGACTGCTGCTACAAATGGAACATCGAGGGCGAAATGTGGGAAAAGCCTTTCGAGTACGACGACGTTAAATTCGGCGCGGAGCATGTCAGGGAGCGGGTCACCGAACCCGTATTCAAGCTTCGCCGCGCCATTGGAGACGCGGACGGAAAGGGCTTCTGCACCGCGCTGGTGACGTTTTTTGAGGACACGGGACTGTATGAAAATCTGCATAGCTTCTGCGAAAACTGTAATTCGGACGACGCTGCCGCTCTTACTGCGGTGCGCGAGATAAAACAGCTCTGGGAACTGCTTTGCGGGCTTCTGGAAACCCTCGACAGGGCGCTTGCGGACACGAAAATAAGTCCCGCAGGCTTTGCGGAGCTTTTCTCCGCGGCGGTGTCGGGACTGAAGCTGTCCTCCCCGCCACAAACGCTGGACTGCGTGCAGTTCGTTGAAGCGCACACGGCAAGGCTTGCCGAGCCGAAAGCGGTCTTTGTTCTCGGCGCGAACGAGGGCTTGTTCCCCTATGCGGCGAAGCCCTCGGGACTTTTCAGCGACCGCGACAGGCTCGCGCTTGAAGCGGCGGGGATAACCCTTTCGGGCGGCTCTGCGGACAAGCTTGACGAGGAAAGATTTGCGGCGTACTTCGCGCTTTCGCAGGCTTCGGAGCGGCTTTATGTTACATATCCAATGTCGGACGTTTCGGGAAGACAGCTTTACCCCTCCGCGGTGGTGAGCCATGGGTCGGAAATGTTCGGAAAGGACGTTGTCACGTCCTTTGAACAGCGGGGACTGCTGTCGTTCTGCACAACGGCGGGGGCGGCATACTATCAGTACGTGCGGAACTACCGCCGCGGAGACGAGGATTCCGCAAGCCTGCGGCAGGCGCTGGAGAACGTCCCCGAATATGCGGAGCGGCTGGAATACCTTAAAAATATCGAAAATTCCGCGGAGCACAGCCTGTCTCCCGAAACGGGCAGACAGCTTTTCGGCAGACATATTTCCATGTCCGCTTCACGGTTTGAGGACTATAGGAAATGTCCGTTCAAATACTATTGCCAAAAGGGCTTGAAGCTTTACCCGCCCCAAAAGGTGGAGCTTGACAGTCCCTCCCGCGGCACGGCGATACACTACTGCCTGTGCAAGACCCTTAAAGAAAAAAGCCGTGAGGACTTTACCGCAATGAACCGTCAGGACATCTTAAAGCTTGTCAAAAAGCATTTAGGCGAATACTACCGAAGCGACGCGGTGGGCGGAGATTACGGCAAGACAAAGCGTTACAAGGCGGCGTTTTCACGGCTTTCCGACACCCTTGCGGACATTCTGGAAAGGTTGTCCGCGGAGTTTAAACAGAGCAAATTCGTACCCGAGGGATTTGAATACACCCTTCGGCGGGACGGCGACGAGGAGCCGCTAAAGCTTGTCACCGAAAGCGGCATAACCGTCTGGTTCGAGGGTACGGTGGACAGGGTGGACGTGTTCCGAAACGGCTCGGAGACCTACGTCCGCGTTATCGACTACAAATCGGGCATAAAGGAGTTCCGCTATGAGGACTTGCTTTACGGCGTGAATATGCAGATGCTTCTGTATCTTTTCGCCGTCACCGAGGGAAACCGCCGCGGACGGTTTTCGGGGGACATTCCTGCGGGAGTTCTGTATATGCCCGCAAAGGACGCGGCTTCGGGTCTTGGTCGGAACGAGGGGGACGAAGCCTTGCAGGGAGTGCTGAACGATACATACAAAATGAAAGGTACGGTACTGCTGAACGACGAGGTCATCGCCGCAATGGAAAAGGACTGCGGCGGCGTGTTTATCCCAGTGAAGAAAACGTCGGGGGGGTACTATTCTTACTCGAAGCTTATCACCGCCGAGCAGCTTGAAAATCTGCGCAGGTACTCCTACAGTCTGCTTAAAGAGACCGCCGAAAGTCTTGCAAAAGGCAGGATTGAAGCCGTTCCACTTACAGACGGCGGTGGTCTGCCCTGCGATTACTGCGACTACAGAAGCGTGTGCGGCAATTACCCTCCCACAAGGGTTCGGGAGTACGCCGACAACGCCGCCGAGCTTATCGAAAAAATCATGAACGGAGATGAAACGCCGTGAGCAATTCAACGTGGACAAAAGAACAGCTTGACGCAATAACCGCCCGCGGCACGGGTATGATTGTCTCGGCGGCGGCGGGAAGCGGAAAGACCTCGGTGCTTGTGGAAAGACTGCTTGGGATACTTTCCGACACCGAAAACAAAATGCCAGCGGACAGGCTTGTGGTGGTGACCTTCACAAACGACGCGGCGGAACAAATGAAGCAGCGGCTCTCGGCGGCACTGTCCGAAAAAATAGCCCGCGAGCCCGACAACCTGTGGCTCTGCCGTCAGCAGTCATTGCTTAGGACGGCGAAGATATCCACCATTCACTCGTTCTGCTTCGACCTGATACGTGAAAATATCCAGTCTCTGGACGTTTCCGCGGGCTTCCGCATACTGGACGACACTGAGGAAATGCTGCTGAAAAGGCGGGCGGCGGAGAACGTCTTTGAAAAGCTTTACGACGAAAGACCCGAGGAGACGGAACGTCTTGCGGGATTTTTCAGCGGTTCGCGGCGCGGCGACGAGGAGCTTGAAGAAGCGGTGCTGAAAATTTACGAGTTTCTGATGTCCATACCCTTTTACGAGGACTGGCTGAAAAGCACCGCGGACAGGTACAAAAACGGCTTCGACCCAAAGACGGATCCGCTTGCAAAGCTGTATCTGAGCCGTCTGGAGGACGTTTACCGCCGTTTGGTGAGACAAGCCGAGTACGCGGGAAAGCTTTACTTTGAGCTTTGCGGAAAGGTCTCGGACGCCATAGACGCCGAGACGGACAGGATAAAGCTCATGCTGAAAAATCTCGGCTGTACGGACTATAGCTGGGACGAGCGGGTGGTGCAGCCTCCCCAGCCGAAAACGCGGATAAGCTTTCCGCGGAACATGAGCGATACCGAAAAGGAGACCGCCGAGAGGATAAAGGATATCCGAAACAAGTACAAAAAAGAGCTTGACAAGGTGGGAGGCGGTATCTTCCGACTGGAAGAAATTGCCGACGATTACAGAGTCCACGGAGAAATACTGGAAAGTCTTAACAGTGTGATAGTCCTGTTCGGGTCGGAGCTTGATAAGCTGAAAACCGAAAAGAACGCTCTCGGCTTTTCCGACGCGGAGCAGCTTGCCATAAGGCTTCTTGCGGAACGGAACGAGGATGGCAGCATCGTCGGCACAAAGCTTGCAAAGGAGCTTTCCGAATACTACGGCATGATAATGATAGACGAGTTTCAGGACGCAAACAACAATCAGGACTTGATCTTCAAGCTGCTTTCAAAGGGCGGTACAACGGCGCGCGGCGGCACAAATCTGTTTGCGGTTGGGGACGTTAAACAGTCCATCTACAGCTTCCGTCAGGCTAACCCCAAGCTGTTCACAAACGCTCTTGAAGTGTCCGAAAGCTATACGGGAAGCGATTTTTCGGGAAGCAACGCGGCAATACTTCTGAACAGAAATTTCCGAAGCAGCGGCGAGGTCATTGACTTTGTGAACTATGTTTTCGGCTGTGTGATGAGCAAAGTCGTGGGAGAGATAGACTACACCGACGCGGAGGCGTTGGTCAGGGGTCTGGAGTACCCCGACGGCGACAGGACGACGGAAATAATTATCGTCCCGGACGGTGAGGATGCGGAGGAAAACGCCGAGGCCCGAGCCGCCGCTGCGAAAATAAAGCGTATGCTGAGTACCGAAACGGTGTTCGACAAGGGGACTAACAGACCTTGCCGTCCCAGCGATTTCTGCATACTTCTCCGCAGCAACAAGAATGCGGAAAGGTACGTGCGGGAGCTTTCCGAAGCGGGTATAAAGGCTTATGCCGAAGAACCCGCAGGCTATCTGGAATCGCGGGAAATTTCGGTACTGACAAGCCTGCTGGCGGTCATAGATAATCCCATGCAGAACATTCCGCTGACGGCGGCGCTGATGTCCCCAATGTTCATGCTTACCGCGGACGATATGGCGAGACTTGCGGGGGCAAAGGGCAGTGACGAGGAACGGTACTTCCGCGTGATAAAGCAGGTTCTTGCGGGCGAAACCGATATCGGCGCGGATACGCCTCTTTACGGAAAGCTTGAAAAGTTCATGTCCCTGTTCAGCAAGCTTAGATACTGCGCCGCTTCCCAGACCTTGGAGCGGCTTATCAGGACTATCTACGACAGCACCGACTTTCTGTCGGCAGTACAGGTCTACAAGGACGGAAGTCAGAAGCGGGCAAACCTGCGGCTTTTGCTGGACGTTGCGGAGGGCTACGAGAAAAACTCGGGCGGCGGTCTGTCGGGCTTTGTGCGGTACATAAACATGATAATCCGCCGCAGCGGCGACCTGAAGCGCGCCTCGGCTGTATCCACGGCGGAGGACGTGGTTTCCGTCAAGACGATACACAAATCAAAGGGTCTGGAGTATCCGTTTGTTTTCCTGTGCGGCTCTTCGGGACACTTCAACGAGGAGGACTTGAAGCGCAGGATACAGATAAATTCCGAGTACGGCATAGGCTTGAAGATACAGGACAGGGAAAGATTAAAGCTGTACAATTCCTTCCCGCAGGACGTGCTGAAAGAGCTTGGCAGAGCAAGCCTCAAAAGCGAGGAAATGCGGCTTCTGTACGTTGCGCTCACAAGGGCGCGGGAACAGCTTTTCATAACCGTGCCCGACAACAAAAGGGTGCGCAGTGAAATAGCCTCCGTCCGTTCGGGCATTGTTACGGAGAGGGGCATAACGCCCTCCGTCTCCGCGGAAGCAAAGTCAATGCTTGACTGGATATCAATGGCAATGCTTGTCCACCCGGACGGAGAATGGTTCAGGGACGGCGAGTTCGTCCCCCTGAAGGAGACTGCGGCGGCTGTAAGGGTCACTAAAGCCGACAGCTTTGGGGAAGTACTCACTGAAACGGCGGACGAGGAAAACGTCCTGCCCGACGGGGAAAAGGTAAAGCGTTTGCTGGACGGCTTTGCGTTCGGCTATGACGGGGTACTGACGGACAAGTCCGCGAAGATAACGGTAACGGAGATCGCCAAAAGCGAGGACGAGGACAGGCTCTATCTGCGCCGCCCCGAATTTGCCGAAGCGGGGGGGCTTACCGCCGCGGAAAAGGGTACGGCAATGCACACCTTTATGCAGTACGCGGATTTTGCCGCCGCAGAAGCCGATCCCGCCGCAGAAGCGGAAAGGCTTGCGGAGTACGGTCTGCTAAGTCCCGAGGAGAGCAGGTCGCTGAACATTGACCAGATAAGGGTATTTTTCGGCTCGGAGCTGTACGCAAGAATAAAAAATTCCGACAATATCCGACGGGAACAGAAATTTTTAATCAAAAAATCCGACGCCGCTCTTGACGATGAGCGACTTATGGAGTATAATGATAATAGTATGCTGCAAGGTATCGCCGACTGTATGTTCGAGGAGGACGGCGAAATAGTCCTGATAGACTACAAGACCGACCGGGGCGTCGGCGAAAAAACTCTTGCGGACAGATACGACCTCCAGATAAAGCTGTACGGCGCGGCTCTCGGCAGGATATTCGGCAAACGGGTCAGGGAGGCGTATCTTTATTCCTTTGCTTTCGGACGGGCTATAAGGGTAATTTAAAATGACGTTAAGGAGGATTTCCTATGGCAAACAACAGATCAGTTCAGCACCCCGTTAAGAGAACGGGCGGTATCAACGCAAATTTTATCGGTATGGTTTTTCTCGGCATATGTATGCTTATAGCGGGTCTGTCTGTGGGAGGAAGTATCAGAAAGCTCAACAAGACCATTGAGGAAAAGAACTTCGCGGCTTCAAGCACGGTCACGGTGCCCGACAGCATGGGTATCGCGCAGAGAAAATATCTCAGCGAAAAGGACGCGGCCGAGTACCTCAATATTTCCACGGAAAAGATGGTTTCCCTGATGACGTCGGGAGAGATAATGGAGTACATAAGGACAGATGCGGGATATTCCGTTTCGATAGAAATTCTCGACGAATGGTTCGACAACGAGTCCTACCAGACAAAGATCAGAAACAACGCCGCTCCCATAGGCGGTTCTGAGGACGGAGAGGACTCCGAAGAATAAGTCCGAAGAAAAATTTTCCGAAAAATTTGAAAAAATACTTGACAAAATACTTTTAATGGGGTATAATATCAAAGTCAGCGTTTTGTATGACGCGCGATAAAATAAAGCAGAACATCTTCCGTTCTCACCCTGCCGCAAAGCGAGCAGCGGTCAATATGCGAATATTCGGCGGCACGTTCTTTTTTGGCGCGTGCGGTTCGGTTATGATTTTCGTATGAGCGGAACAGTTCTGTTTCCGCTCATTTTTATATTGTGGGGGTGCTTATCATAGCAAACAACAGCAAAGAGGTTCAGATCAATGAAGAGATCAGGGATAAGGAAGTCAGACTGATAGGCAGTGACGGCTCGCAGCTTGGCGTAATGTCCTCAAAGGACGCGCTCAGACTCGCGGAGGAAAAGGAGCTTGATCTGGTAAAGATCGCTCCGCAGGCAACACCTCCAGTATGTAAGATCATGGATTACGGCAAGTACGTTTTCGAGCAGAGCAAGCGCGAAAAGGAAGCAAGAAAAAATCAGAAGGTCGTTGAGATCAAGGAGATCAGAATGTTCTCCACCATCGACACAAACGACTTCAACACAAAGGTCAATCAGGCAATAAAGTTCCTGAAATCAGGGGATAAGCTTAAGGTGTCGGTGCGCTTCAAGAAGCGTGCTATCGCTCACCCGCATCTGGGAGAGGAGCTTCTTGAAAAGTTCAAGGAGGCTTGCTCCGAGGTAGGTACAGTTGAAAAGCCGGGCAAAATGGAGGGACGCGCTCTTGTGATGTTCGTTTCCCCAAAGGCTTCAAAATAAATGTCAGGACAGTATCTCTGTCTAAACTAAAGGAGGATATATTATGCCAAAGCAGAAGACACATTCGGGCGCTAAAAAGCGTTTTAAGCTCACAAAGAACGGTATGGTAAAGTACCAGAAGACCAACAGACGCCACAGGCTCACTCAGAAAGCCACAAAGCGCAAGAGGATCAACAGAGCGGCAGGCTACACAGGCTCCGCAAACACAGCGACCGTAAAGCAGCTTATTCCTTATAAATAAGAACTGACGGTGCAAACGACACAGGCGGGACGCAGGATACTCTTGCTTCTTGCTTCTTAAATTCTTAAAATTCTTATACGGAGGTAAAAGATTATGGCTCGTGTTAAGGGAGCAATGGCTACTCGCAAGAGAAGAAATAAAACGTTAAAGCTTGCTAAAGGTTACTGGGGCGCAAAGAGCAAGCACTTCAAGATGGCTAAAGAAGCCGTTATGAAATCCGGAAATTACGCTTATATCGGCAGACGCCTCAAGAAGCGTGATTTCAGAAAGCTCTGGATCACAAGAATTTCCGCTGCCTGCAAGATGAACGGCATGAACTATTCTACATTCATGAACGGTCTTAAAAAGGCGGGCGTTACTCTGAACAGAAAGATGCTTTCGGAGATCGCTATCAACGACGCTGCGGGCTTTACGGCTCTTACCGAAAAGGCTAAGGCGGCTCTCAACTAAAATGGTTTAAAGGTCAGAAGCTATTTTTGCTTCTGACTTTTTGCGGTTTTTAATGTTAAAAATCAGTATATTTTGGCACAACTATTTTTGCGGAGGTTATTATGCGCGGTATCACATCTTCTGACAACCCCAATATAAAGCTTTACCGAAAGCTTGCGGCAAGCAAAAAGCACCGCCGCGAAAGCGGTATGTTCACCCTTGAGGGGACGCGTCTGATCGCGGACGCATTTGCGGAAAATGTGAAGCTGCACTCTGTTTTCGTTACCGAAAGCTGCTTGGAGAAGATCGAACGCGGCGAAACGGTCATTCGGCGCGAGGCTTTGGATTTCCCCGCCGAGCGTTCGGAAACCGAGGTTTTTCTTATTCCCGACGGGATAGGGGAAAAAATGTCCTCTACAGATAATTCGCAGGGAATTTTTGCCGTTTGTGAAAGTCTTGACAAACCGCCGATTTCTGATACAATTAAAAGCGGGGGAAAATATATCCTGCTGCACAGGGTTCAGGATCCCGGCAATCTGGGTACGATAATCCGCACCGCCGACGCAATGGGCGTGGATGCGGTTTTCCTTGCGGAATGCTGCGACCTCTATAACCCTAAGACCGTCCGTTCCACCATGGGAAGCCTGTTCCGTCTGAACGTTTGCGAAACTGAGCTTGACGAGGTTTTTCCTCTTTTCGCGCAGCGGGAAATCCCCACGTTTGCCGCTGTTGTGGACGGTGACGCGGTATCCCTTACCGACTGCGATTTCACGCGGGGCGGGGTCGTCCTTATCGGAAACGAGGGAAACGGTCTGCCGCGGGAAGTGTCCGAAATGTGCGATTTCAGAACAACGATAAAAATGCACGGTACGGTAAATTCCCTGAATGCCGCAATGGCCGCGGGAATAATAATGTGGGAATTGGTTAAATAGAAGATGGAGCTTAGAGAATAGAAACAAGAGAAAATCATATTTTCTATCCCCTAACGTCTATCCTCTTTAAATGGAGCGAAATTTGAAATCTTCGGTTTCAAACTACGAGTTTTGTTTTCCTCATTGACATTCGGAATTTTGCTGACGCAAAACCACAAAACTCGAGAGAGGAGGACACATTTTCCCTGTCGGGAAAATGGTCATAATTATGGAAAGACAAAACGTTTTTGACTGGCTTTGGATAGTAAACTGTCTTGGCTGTGGAAGCGTCCGTATCTGGGAAGTTATGGGAAACTTCAAGTCGGCGTCTGAGGCGAGGGCGGCTCTGGAGGATAAGGAGCAAAGAAAGCTCCTGCTTACCGAAAGTGAGCGCAGGTTTGCCGAAAGGACAACGGCGGAGCAGCTAAGCGAGCTTATCGGCTACTGCGAAAGCCACAATATTTACATACTGACCTTTGACGACGAGCTTTATCCCGAAAGGCTGAAGTCTATCTACAATCCGCCTGCGGTACTGTTCTGCCGCGGCGATATGGGCTGTCTCGAAAGCGATTTCAGCATTTCGGTGGTGGGCACGAGAAAGCCCTCCGACTACAGC
>JAAVHL010000076.1 GCA_014799735.1 Ruminococcus sp. | reverse complement strand
GTCGCGCACCGTACAAAAGGGGAGCGGTCGTGTCCGCTCCCCCTCGGAATGACTGTCGTCATTCCTCACCCCTTTCACCGTTTTGAACGATATGCGCCTGCGGGCGCGGGGAGGGGAGTTTCGCGCTCTGCGGAGCGCGACCAAAGGCTCCGCCTCTGGACTTCGCGAGCTGGGCTCAGCTCGACCAGCTGATGTCGGCGGCTTCGCCGCCTAAAGATTTGTTACTTTGTGCGTAGCACGCTAAATCAAAATTTACCAGTAAAAATCAATTTCCGCAATATTTTACAAAAACTATTGCAAAAATGAAAATAATGGTGTATACTATAAAATGACAATAAAACGCGCGGGAGCTTGTACTACAGGCTGAGAGGAAGGTATGACCTTCGACCGTACCTGATTTGGATAATGCCAACGTAGGGAACGCTTGAAAAAGCCTTTTACAGTAAGCTGTCCGAATCGGGCGGCTTTGTTTTTTGTCTTATTCTTTTGAAAGGAAGTGAAGAACGGTTCCCGATATCATTCGGGCGGCACGGAAGGGGAGCGCCTTTTGTACCGAAATTCCCGCCGCAGAAGCGGGACATAACAGCGATGGGAAGCCGTGTTCCGGCGTGAGAGGAAGCCATTAAGCTTCGACCGACCAAACGCGGTTTTTCCGCGGCGGAAATTGTTCCGCATACTTTTGGGAGCGACGCTGTTATGCCGTTCTCAATTTATTTCAAAGGAGAATTATTATGAAAACATCGCAAACAATCCAAACGAAAAAATTATGTATCGCCTGCATTCTGTGCGCCGCGGCTGTGGTGGGAAGTATGTTTTCCTTTCCCGTTTTCGGAAGCAGATGCGCTCCCGTGCAGCATATGGTGAATATCCTCTGCGCGGTTATTCTCGGCCCTTGGTACGGCTTGGGAGTCGCCTTTACCGCAAGCCTTATCCGCAACATTTTCGGTCTGGGCAGCCTTATGGCTTTTCCGGGAAGTATGTTCGGCGCGCTGCTCTGCGGGATAATGTACAGCAAAACAAAAAATCTTCCCCTTACGCTTATCGCCGAGGTTTTCGGCACGGCTATTTTAGGCGGATTTTGTGCGTATCCCGTTGCAATATTTCTTATGGGACAAAGCGCAGGCGAGATCGCTTTCTATGCCTACATAGTACCGTTTCTGATATCAACAGTCGGCGGTTCGGTTCTGTCTGGAATACTGCTGACGGCTGTGGGTAAAACGGGAGTAATAAAACGTCTTGCGGAATAGCAAAGGGAGGCCACGGAAATGTTTAAGAAAATGCTTGAAAACGTCAGGGAACGCTGTCCTCTGATCCATAATATCACGAATTACGTTACGGTGAACGACTGCGCCAACATTCTGCTTGCCTGCGGAGGGTCTCCCATCATGTCCGACGATATCGGCGAGGTGGAGGATATCACGTCCATTTGCGGCGGTCTGAACATCAACATAGGAACGCTCAACAGCCGCACCATTCCCGCAATGCTTGCGGCGGGCAAAAAAGCCAACGGGCTTGGACACCCCGTCCTGCTCGACCCTGTGGGCGCGGGAGCGTCCGCGCTGAGAACGGATACCGCTCTGAAGCTTCTGAACGAGGTAAAGTTCACGGTAATTCGCGGAAATATTTCCGAAATAAAAACTCTTGCCGCTGGAAGCGGTACGACAAAAGGCGTGGACGCTGATTCCGCCGACCGTGTTGACGAGGAAAATTTAGAGCGTGTATGCGGTTTTGTAAAAGAATTTGCCGCTAAGACGGGAGCGGTAGTTGCCGTCACGGGGGCGATTGATATTGTTGCCGACGGTGAAAAGGCTTACTGCATTTTTAACGGACACCCCATGATGAGCAGCGTTACGGGAACCGGCTGTCAGCTTTCGGCAATGACGGCGGCGTATGTTACGGCAAATCCCGAAAGCGTTCTTGAAGCTGCCGCCGCCGCTGTATGCGCGATGGGAGTGTGCGGGGAGATAGCTCATGAAAGGCTTTCCGAAATGGACGGAAATTCGTCCTATCGGAATTATATTATTGACGCGGTTTATAATCTGAGCGGCGGTATTTTGGAGAAGCGGGCGAGGTATAAGGTGCTGTAAAGACATGGTTTTGCTCCGTTCAAAACGTCACACTGTGACGTTTTGAAGATATACTTTGCTTTGTACTGTAACAAGGGGGAGCGGTCGTGTCCGCTCCCCCTCGGAATGACTTTCGTCATTCCTCACCCTCTTCTCCGTTTCGGACGAAAGGGGATTTCGCGCTCTGCGGAGCGCGACCAAAGGGCTCTGCCCTTTGGAAACTCGCAGCCTTGAAAGGCTGGCGAACTTTTTGCATAAAGGGACTTTTCATTTTGCCGCGTTTTTGCTTCTTGTCTTTTGATTTTATTCTGAAAGGAGTTTTGCTATGAAATGCTCAAAGGAAACTATGCTTCTTTACGCTGTCACGGACAGAAGCTGGGTGGGAAAGCAGACCCTGTACGAACAGGTTGAATCCGCTCTGAAAGGCGGTGCGACCTGCATACAGCTTCGTGAAAAGGAGCTTGACGAAGCCGCTTTTCTTGAAGAAGCCGTTGCCCTAAAAAAGCTCTGCGGAAGCTACGGTGTGCCGCTTATAATCAACGACAATATTAACATTGCCGTAAAGTGCGGTGCGGACGGCATACACGTGGGACAGTCCGACATGGAGGCGTCAAACGTCCGCAAAGCCGTGGGAGACAAAATGATTATCGGTGTGTCCGCTCAGACAGTGGAGCAGGCTCTTGCCGCCCAAAGCGCGGGGGCGGATTATCTTGGCGTGGGAGCGGTTTTCCCCACCTCCACAAAGCTTGACGCAAGCGAGGTCTCACACCAGACGCTGAAAGAAATTTGCGCCGCCGTGGACATTCCAGTCACGGCGATAGGCGGAATAAACAAAGGCAATATCGCGGAGCTTTCGGGAACCGGCGTTGACGGCGTTGCTCTCGTTTCCGCAATATTTGCCGCCGAAAACATAGAGGAGGAGTGTAAAATTCTGAAAAAGCTTTCGGGCGAAATGGTCTCAAAATAATTTTCAGACCATAGCCCAACAGCGGCAAATTGGGGGCACCACCTTTTGCCGCTTTATAAAAATAATGCATCAAAAAGGAGAATCTCAATGAGAACAGCATTATCAATCGCCGGAAGTGATTCCTGCGGAGGCGCCGGTATTCAGGCTGATATCAAGACAATGACCATGAACGGAGTTTACGCCATGAGCGCGGTAACGGCTCTCACGGCGCAGAACACCACGGGCGTGGCGGGAATATCGGAGGTCTCACCCGAATTTTTGAAAAGTCAGATCGACATGGTTTTCGGGGACATTTACCCCGACGCGGTAAAGATCGGCATGGTATCCTCCGCGGAGCTTATTTCGGCAATCGCCGAGCGGCTGACATTTTACGGGGCGAAAAATATCGTTGTCGATCCCGTTATGGTGGCGACAAGCGGCTCAAAGCTTCTTAAAACGGACGCGGTATCCGCTCTGGTGAAAGAGCTTCTGCCCCTTGCGGCTGTGGCAACGCCAAACATTCCCGAAGCGGAAATCCTGTCGGGCATGACTATCCGCACAAGGGAGGACATGGAGTCCGCCGCGAAAAAGATCGCCGAGGAAAATTCCTGCGCCGTATTGTTAAAGGGCGGACATTCTCTCAGCGACGCGGACGACGTTCTTTACAGCAATGGCACGGTGAAATGGTTTAGGGGCAAGCGCATTGACAACCCCAATACCCACGGCACGGGCTGTACCTTGTCAAGCGCAATAGCGGCAAATCTTGCAAAGGGATTTTCCCTCGAAGAGGACGTGGAAAGAGCCAAGAATTATATTTCCGAAGCCCTTGCCGCAATGCTTGATCTGGGAAAGGGAAGCGGCCCTATGAACCACGCTTTCGGTCTTGTCGGCAAATTCTCGGAAGAGAAAAACTGAATACACAAAAGGAGAACTTAAAATGAGTACACAAGCTTACAAAACACAAATGGAAGCCGCCCGAAAGGGCATTGTTACCCGCGAACTGAAAATCGTTGCGGAAAAGGAAAAGATGTCCGTGGAGGAGCTTATGCCGCTGGTTGCAAGCGGAAAGGTGGTTATCCCCGCAAACAGAAATCACGCCTGTCTCGATCCCGAGGGCGTTGGCTCTATGCTCCGCACGAAGATAAACGTTAACTTGGGAGTTTCCCGCGACTGCAAGGATTACGACATTGAGATGAAAAAAGTAATGTCCGCGGTCGATCTGGGCGCGGAGGCTATCATGGACTTGTCCAGCCACGGCAACACCCAGCCGTTCCGTCAGAAGCTGACGACGGAGTGTCCCGCTATGATAGGAACTGTTCCTGTGTACGACAGCGTTATCCATTATCAGCGCGACCTTGACACCCTTACCGCAAAGGACTTTATAGATGTTGTGCGTCTCCACGCGCAGGACGGCGTGGACTTCGTTACCCTCCACTGCGGCATCACCCGCAAGACCATTGATCAGATACGCAAGCACAAGCGGAAGATGAATATAGTTTCCCGCGGCGGCTCGCTGGTTTTTGCGTGGATGTGCATGACCGGCGAGGAAAATCCTTTCTATGAATACTATGATGAAATTCTCGACATTTGCAGGGAGTATGACGTTACCGTCTCCTTGGGTGACGCCTGCCGTCCCGGCTGTCTTGCGGACGCCACCGACGTTTGCCAGATAGAGGAGCTTGTCCGCCTTGGAGAGCTTACCAAGCGCGCATGGGAAAAGGACGTTCAGGTCATGGTCGAGGGACCGGGACACGTCCCCATGGATCAGATCGCGGCGAATATGAAAGTCCAGCAGACAATATGCATGGGCGCGCCGTTCTACGTTCTGGGGCCTCTCGTTACGGACATTGCCCCCGGCTACGACCACATCACGGGCGCTATCGGCGGAGCTATCGCCGCAATGAACGGAGCGGCGTTCCTGTGCTACGTTACCCCTGCGGAGCATCTTGCTCTGCCAAATGTTGAGGACGTTAAGCAGGGCATTATCGCAAGCAGAATTGCCGCCCATGCAGCGGATATCGCAAAGGGAGTACGGGGCGCAAGAGACATCGACGACCGCATGGGAGACGCCCGCCGCGCTCTGGACTGGGACGCTCAGTGGGAGTGCGCTCTCGACCCCGAGACCGCAAAAGCCATAAGAGCAGACCGTTCCCCCGAGCACGACGACACCTGTTCCATGTGCGGAAAATTCTGCGCGGTGCGGAGCATGAACAAGGCTCTGAACGGTGAACATATTGATATCCTGTAAGCTTATCCTAATTCGCGATAAAAGTGTAGACAAAAATTCTGCACAAAAACCATATATGCAAGTTTTTGCTTGAATTTTTGTACACTTTTTGATCGTGAATTAGTATTACATAAAAATCCGTGCCATAAAAACGGCACGGATTTTTTGTTTTCAGGAGAACTCAGCCTGACTTCTGCGGTAGCTGTCGTTGTCCTTTTGGGCAAGCTCGCTTTGGACGCTTGCAAGCTGCTTCTGAAGCCTCGCGGCTTCCTCGTCGGACGCGGAACGAAGCTGCTGTTCAAGACGTTCGGCTTTTTCCCGGAGACGCTTCAGCTCCCTGTCAACCTTGTCGGTATTGCAGGTGCATTCCTCCGATTTGGATTTTTCCTTTTCGGCTTCGTCCGCGGACTTATCGGATTTGTTCGGGTCGTCGAACCTTATTCCGTGACCGCCGTTTTCGTCCTGCTCCATGCTGTAGAGACCGATAGGCTCGTCCTTTTCGGAGGGTATGTATTCGTCCCGCTTAGAGACTTCGTTTTCCTCCGCGGTACTTTTCGGTGACGGCTTCTCCGCCTGCCTTGCGCTTTGGATATTTTGCATAACTCCGATACCGCTGTTTTCGATCTTCATTGTATCACCCCCTTTCCGCTTTATTTCATATGTCATGCATTCTCGTCAAGATAAAGCTGCACTCTTGTCTGTATCAGCGCGGCAACGTCCTCGGCGGTCTTTGAGCCGTCAAAATAGTAGGAAGCCTCCTCCGTGATTATTTCCAGCACGCTTTCGTTATAGGACATTATCCCATTTGCGGAAGCTATCACCTCGTTCATTTTGTCGATATCACCCTGCTTCATCGCGTCGATATTTCTGACGCCAACCGAGAGCGACATTCCGCCCATCATGACTATAGGCTGAATAACGCGGTCGGGGTCATATTTCATGGCAGAGGCGGCGTACTTTTCGAGAGAATTCTTTCTCACGGGGAACTGTGCGATGCAGTCCTGATATTCGGGGAGAAGCAATGTTCTGACGAACTCCCACGCGCCCTCTTTGTTGGCGGACTTTTCGGCTATTGAGAATCCAGAATCCACCACAAAGGACGTGCCTATCCTGTTTGTGCAGGGGAATCCCAGCGCGGTCACCTTTGCGTCGAACTGGGTATGCTCAAAGCAGATAATGTCGGTATAGTCCGTAAGATATGCCACCATAAGCAGCGCGCTTTCGTCGGAAAACATGGTGTCGAAACGGCTCCAGAAAGCGTCGTCGAAGTAGCTGTCAAAGTCGATGTCGTTTATATGACCGTTTGCAAATTCCAGTATTTTGATAAAGTCTTCGGAGTTGAAATCACAGCTTCCCTTTTTGAAGTCGATAAACTCGCTTCCCGACATTTCCATTGCGTACCGCAGAATATCGGTTTTGGTAAAGCCCGCAAACAGCTCCGTGTCGGGAGACCTTGAAGCCGCTATCTCGTTCAGTTTGTCAACGGTAATGCCCATATTATTGCCGAAAATGGAGGTCTTGCCCAGAACCGTGTAGACCGTAAAGCTGTCGGTGAAGCGGTAAAGCTTTCCGTCCGTCTCGAAAGAGGAAAGCAAGTTGGGTACAAAATCGTCACGGCTAAGCTCGCTGTCGTTGTCGATGAAGTCGTAAAGGTCGGCGAAAATCCCCTTTGCAATGTAGGTCTCCGTGGGAGTGTATGAGCCTGTGATAAGTATGTCGGGGACGTTTCCGCTCGTCAGGTCGAGATTGAGCTGACTGATATTGTCGTACTTGTATTCCTTAATTGTCACAAAATATTTGTCGCTTACCGCGTTGAATTTTACCACCTGATTTTTTATGTAGCTTGAAATGCCGTACTCATCACCCGCAAGGATAATTTCCTTTTTATCGCCCGTTGAGACAAGCTGTTTAGTAAGCTTCGAGAACTTGGGGTGCTCGTAGGGAAAGCTTTTTCCCGCGCAGACGAAAGTGTCATTCCCCGCGTAGAAAACGTCGCTTACCTCGATAACGCTCACTCCCGCCTTTACCCAGTCCAGAAGCTTTTGAGGCTCTTCGCCGATATTCCAGCTGTAGAGCGCCTCGTTGTCGTAAACATAAAAATCCGTATCAACGCCGTTGCCGCTGATAATATGATTGTTGTAGCCCTCGAAAGGCATATCAACGGTTTCTGGCTTTTCCTCCGATACCCCGTCGGGAATGTCAAGCTTGTTCAGCTCGTAGCTGCTGCCTGTCCAGACCCATACGTACATCCCGCCGTTTTTGTCCGTAACAAAAGCCTGTATGCCGTTTCCGACGCTTATAAAGCCCTTAAAGCCGCCGTCCTTTCCAAGGACAATAATGTCGCTGTAGTCGGTAATGTAAAAATTTCCGCCGCCGTCAACGCCGAAGCGGTAAACGTACAGACCGTTGGGAAAATACTTTTCCGCCGCCGCAGTAAAATCCACCGAGCCTGTTTCCGCGCCGTTTTCGTCAATGGTTTTCAGCAAATACTTTGGGCTTTCCTCCGTTCCGTCCGTATAAACATAATACCCGTTTCCGTCGGGAGTAAATATGACTTCGGACACACCTGCATTATCTTCGCGGGAGCAGAGCTGCACCGATTTGAAGCCGCTTCCGTCTGCGTTTGCAATATTCAGGAAACCGTCCATGCCCTCGCCGTCGCGTTCGGGGTATTTCATGGACGTGAAATAAATTTTGTCCCCATAGTAAGCAAATTCGTCGTAATCGCCCGTTATCTCCTCGTTAAGCTCCGCAGAAGCGGCGCGGTAGGCGTATTCCTCCGAGGCGGTCTGAGTATCGTTTCCGTCGGGATTTTCCCCGCAGGCGGCAAGGGACAAAGCGGTCGCCGCCGCCAAAGCTGCCGCGGAAATTCTTTTGATAAGCTTTTTCATTTCAGGTTTTCCTTTCTGTTGGGAACTGTTCTATTGAAGTAGAATGTAACTATATTCTATCACAATAGAATATTCTTGTCAAGAAGTTTTCCAAAAAAAATACTCTTGCCGATTAAGGTGACAAGCCAACGCCGTCCCGAGGTCAACAGCGCGGGACGGCGCTTTTGTTCACAAAATATTTACATACAAAATTTAACAAGTATATTTCCAAACTAATACAAATGGTGTATAATTAATATGTGGTTTTATGTCGAAATATGGGAGGCGATTTGTTGAGGTATTCAGTAAGAACAAAGCTTATAGCCGTTATGCTGGTCGTTTTTGCAGCAGCGGCGGCAGCATACTCATTTCTCTCCTATTCCTCGGCAAAGCGTGCGGCAAGAACGGTGGTCGTTTCCCTTATCGAGCAAAGCGCGGTTTCCGCCGCGGAGACCCTTTCGGGAAAGATCGAAGCCGTAACCGCGGTCTCTGACGACCTTTCCGACAACGACGCCGCCTTTAACCGTGCCGTTGACGAGATCAGACTTCGGCTTCTTGATATGCGCAACGAAAGCTACGTCTCGGAGGGTATGACCTTTGATATCGCCTACTCGGACAGCCTTGTTTCCATAGACGGAGTTACCGATTACCAAAAAAATGAGGCGGTAAAAAGCGCCGCCGCGGGAAAGCCCCTTTTGACCGCTCCCTACGAATGCAGCGGACAGGCCGTGGTGTGCTACGCCGCTCCCCTTTCCGAGCCTTACGGAGACCAAAAATGCGTGCTTGTCTGCATGGTCTGCTGCGGATTTTTCGACGACGTGTTCAGCGTTATTTCTCTGGGCGAATCCTGCGCGGTGTACGTTTCTGACGAAAACGGCATTATCGCGGGAAAAACTTCCGACAGCGAAAATGTGTACTCATCAAGCGCACCCGTTGCGGGCAGAGAAGGCTGGACGGTACACGTTGAAGCCGTTCCCGACGAGCTTATGCCCGACCTTACTCCCGAAATAATGAAAGCTGTCGGATTTTCCGCGGCTCTGGCGGTTCTGCTTTGCATTATAGCTTCGGCGATACTGAGCGGAACGTTAAGTCCCATAAAAAAGATGGAGAAAAGAATTTCCGCGCTTGCGGAGGGAGACTTTACCTCGCCTGTGCCAAAGACACGTGCGAACGATGAATCCCGCGGAATATCGGACGCTCTCGACAAAACTATAGCCGCCCTGAACGGCTGTGTGAAAGAGATCACGGAAATGATATCCGACGTTGCCGAGGGAAACATTTCTGCGGACAGAACCAACGTCAAAACGGTTTACGCAGGCGATTTTGAGATGATACACAAGGCTGCCGCCGACATGAAGCGTTCCATGCGGGAGGCTCTTGCCCAGATACGAAAAATATCCGATTCTGTCATTGACGGCGCGGAAAGTCTCAGCGAAACCGTCGGTCAGCAAACCGTCCCGACGGTTGTCCCCGAACGGGAAACCGCAGACAGCTTTTTTGCGGAGCGAACCGATATTTCCGCCTGTGCCGATAAAGCGGCGGAAAGTCTCGGCGAGATCAGGGACAAGCTTTCCGCCGAACAGGAAAGTCTGACCGAGCTTTCGGGAGCTATCTCCGAGGTGAACGGATACGCGGGCAGCATTAACAATATTATCGAACAGATAGACGATATAGCGTTCCGTACAAATATCCTTGCCATAAACGCTGCGGTCGAAGCGGCTGCGGCAGGCGAAAACGGCAGAAGCTTTGCCGTAGTCGCCGACGAGGTAAGAACCCTTGCCCAAAGAAGCTCCGAAGCGGCAAAGTCCACCGAGACGCTTATCAAAAAGACGGTCTCCGCGCTTTCGGGCGGGGCGAAAATAGCCGACAGAACTGTGGGGATACTGAATGAAGCTGTCGTGTGCGCGGATAATGCCGAGGAGCAGCTGGACGGTGTAAAAGCCGCGGTAAGCGAATATGTGTCCGCCGCAAACGCTGCTGTGGAGGCGTTGTCGCATAGCATTCCCTGCGAGTCCGATATCGCCGCTGCCGTACAGGCTGCCGACGCTGAAAAAGCGGAAGCGATCGCCGCCGACGCCCGCCGTCTGCGCGGTATCACAGATTCCTTTAAGGTCTGATAAAAACATAAAAACCGCCGTGTTCAATCGAATACGGCGGTTTTTTGATTTATTTTGTTTTTACGATCTCCGCGGTGGAAATAACTATCTCGTCGGTGGATTTTCCCTCGATATATTTGTTTTTCTCCGAGTATAGCGAAACCACCTTGAACTTGTACTGTGTACCGCTTGAAAGACCCGACACGGTGCAGGTTCTTCCGGTTGTGTTCTTGTATTTTTCATACCTGTTTTTCTCGCTGTTGAATACCTGTACCTGATAAGCGTCGGCATTATCGACCTTTTTCCACTTGAGTGTAATGCTGTTCGTGCTTGCTTCAGCGGTAACGGAGGGCGCTTCGGGAATGTCCGACTTCTGCTTTTTGGGAGCCGTCACTTCGGCAGACTTGGTAGAGACAGTTATCTCTCCCGAGCTGATAAGCTCCGTATACTTGCCGTTCTTTGCCGCGCTCAATACCGAGACTTTGAAGGTATAGGACTGTCCGCTTTCAAGTCCGCTGACGGTACATTTTTTTGCGGTAGTTGTTTTGTACTCGGCAAATTTGCCGTTTTTCAGTATGCTTACCCTGTAGGCGTCCGCGCCGTTTATCTTGTTCCATTTAAGAACAACGCTGTTTGTTTCTGCGGAAGCGGTAACATCGGGCGGCTCTACGGATTTGAAGTTGGCGTACTTAATACCATTGTCTTTGGCATATTCCTCAGCCGAGGAGCCCTTGACAACATTCATTGTTACGGCACAGCCCTTGTTAGGCGAATACCATTCCAGCAGGTCGCCGTTGAACATACGGTAATAGCTTACATACGCTTCGGTCTCTCCGTCTGCGGCATAATAGTCGCCCGATTTTTCGTCGTGCATATAGCCGATCGCCCATTTGCCGGTTACCGAAACATTTTGGGGAATGGTGACGGTATTCAGTGAGGTGCAGTTGCCGAAAGCAAATTCCCGTATCTCTCCCGTTTTGGAGGGCAGGGATACCGTCTCGAGAGCAAAGCAGTTTGCGAACGCGCTTTTGCCTATGTACTTAATATTTGCGGCGGGATTTTTAAAAGTGATGTTCTCCAGCGACGTGCAGTTCAGAAACGCCTCGTCGTCAATGTAAGAGGAGCTTCCCTCAAAGGTCACCGATTTAAGGTTCACGCAGTTTGCGAAAGCCTCCTTGCCGACCGCACAGCCGTCGGGGATAGTTGCGGAGGTCAGCTTTGTGTTGTCCTTGAAAGCCTTTGCGGAAATGCTTTTTGAGCCGCTCGGTAACACTGCCGCGCCGCTTTTTGATACGGTGAAGTCCGCGGCGCAAACCGCTGCGGCAGGCAGGAGCATAGCTGTCATAATAAGTGTCAGCAAAACAGAAACCAGTTTTTTCATATAAACCTCCTATTCGGCAAGAACTGCGATAACGGTGGAATTTTCCTTAACTACGGAATTTGGAGCGGGGCTCTGGGACAGTATTTCCGCGGAATCGTACTCGGTTCCCACCACGCTTAAGATCAGATTATTTTTAGAACACCATGCATACGCTTCGTCCAGCGACATAAGCGTAAGGTCGGGTACTGAAACGTCTCTCAGCATTTCTGTAGTAGTAACCGTTGTTGTCACTGTCGTAGTCTGAACGGTAGTCGCAGGTGTGGTAGCAGCTGTTGTGACCACGGGCGGAGCGGTAGTTACGACGATCGGAGCTGCCGTTGTTGGAACAGTGGTTGCAGCCGTAGTCGGAACGGTAGTTGCCGCCGTTGTGGGGACAGTGGTTGTCTCAGACTCGGTTTCCGCTTCATCCGGAACGGTAGTGACCGTTATCTCCTCGGTTTCGGATATCTCCTCGAAAGGATCTTCCGTTGGAGGAACGTCCGTTAAAGCGGTGTCATCGTCCTCAAAGCCGTCATCGTTTTCGTCTGAAGCGTCAGCATACATACCGTCGGGGAAAAGCTCGTTCATTTTATCCATTATGATTATGTCCTGATCGGTATTTCTCGCGCCTCTTTCGAGTATCTCAAAAGCCTTGTCCGACCGATCCTTCGCAAAATAAGCCTCGGAAAGTCCCGCATAAGCCTCCGCGCAGGAACTGTTTTCCGCAATTATGCTGTTATAGATCGCTATTGCATTGTCGTAATCGCGGTTTTCCAGATAAATTCCCGCCGTTTCAAGCCTTTCCTCGTAATCGGCGCCTGATCTGCCGGCAATAATTACCACCACGGCGGCAGCAAGCATAAGAAAAATTGAAGCAGCTATAAAAGTCATTTTCAGTTTTATATTCATAGTCGTCCATGCTTTCCTTTCACTTCTTTATCCAAAAGGTAGATAATAAAAATAAACAGCGTTCCTGCTGTGAAACCGCTGAAATCAATCCAGACGTCCTTTATCTGTGAAGAACGTCCGTCAGAGAATAATTGTATTGTCTCGTCCAGAACAGCCGCGCCCAGACCGAAAAATCCGACCAGAGGAAGCCGATCTGCAAGCTTTTCATAAAAAAACAGCGACAGTATCAAGCCGAACACGCCGAATTCACAGCAATGAGCCAGTTTCCTTATGATCGTTTCACTTACGACAAGGCTTTCTCCGAAAATCATTTTAATAATTTTCCCGGCATAGCTGCTGAATTCACTTGATATATGCCCGGGCATTACGGAATTTGTCCAGATAAATCCCAGACAGCCTGCTATACACAAAGCAAGAATGACCTTACGCGTGTTTTTTTTCATGCTGATCATGTGACAACCTTTCGTTAGAACTGCTGAGCGGTTACGAAGTACGCTCGATGTGGGCGTACTTCGTAACCGCTCAGGCGTTTTTGATGCGCCTGAGACGGTCAGAGCAGCTTACTTGATCTCAATTTTGCCGCCCTTGGTAAGTGTAACTACAGGATTTCCGTCGTCGTCGAGTTCAACGGGACCCATATCCTTGCCGTTAAAATACCAGTGTGCGTTCTCAAGCTTCTCAGCGCTCAACTTGCAGCTTGTAAGAGTGACCTTTACCTCGCAGCCGAAATCTTTCTTGGATGCCATGTTGATGACAGTCCTGGACTTGGTGTTTGTAACCTTCATAGAAAGGTTTACATTCCTTGCCTTTGTGATTGTGGAAGCGTCGATAGAAATTGTAGCCTTGGGAGCAACGATTTCAAGAACGCCGTCGGCTTTCTGTGCGAGTTCTTTCAGAACTGTAGGCTTTACGGTGAGACCAACTGTAGTTGCAACCTGAACATTGGCAACAGCCCCGCCCTTAGCGCTTTCAACAGCGCTTGTGAGTTCTTCAGTTGTAGCGGGAGTGCTTTCAGAAGCGGTTGTAGTAGGTACAGGAGCCATACCGTAGTCAGCAGCATAAGCCGTTACGGACATAGCCGCTGTCATTGCCAGCGCAAGAATTGCACTTGCAAGCTTCTTGGCAGAATTTCTCATGATAAGCCTCCTCCTTTCTTCAATAATTATAATTAACACTTTTTAAGTGTAATTACCCTTTTTACTCTGTCGGAACGTGTACATAAAATAGCCCGACATATAAGCCACCCCGCACAGAAGCAGGATCACCGCAACAGCGGCGGGTGCGGAAATACCGACAGCCGTTCCGCACACTTCGGAGGGTACCGTGGTAAAGAAGTTCATAAATTCGGAAAGAACATACATTATTATGCTCATTCTGAATACCTCCGGGCCGTTATCCGCCAGCCATACTACTATCGGCGGAACTATCCAGAACAAAACTGCAAATATCGGAAATTTTCTGCCGGCTCTCCGTCCGCTTTTAAACGAAAGACCCAGCCATGTTGCCGCAAATACGATAAATACTGCAGCCCTGTACAGTCTGACAAAGCTTTCCGGCATATATTTTTCAAAGCTTAACGCTGCGAACGCATAGGTTATTAAAAACGCTGCAAGCATATCGTCGACAGCTCCGTAATGCTGACGTTTTTTCTCACTCATGGAAAAGCTCCTCACTGAAACTCGGGCAGCACATCTATTGTAATTCCGCCCTCTTCTTCGTTATCGCTGTCCTCAAAGTCCTCGTCCTCAAAATCCTCCGCATCCTCCTCAGTGGCTTTTATTTCCACGAAGATGTCGTAGGGTCTGTTGAACTGCGTGGCGTAAGGAACGACTCCGTTGTAATTATTTATCATCAGTATTGTATAGAATACCACCGAATACACAGCCGCAGCGGCTGCGGAAAGTATACCGGCAAGCTTACCTTTCTTTTCGCGTGCAAAACCGCACACGGCCTCCGCCGCGTCGGGAAGAAGATACAGTATCGGAGGAAGATAGGTCAGAATCGCAAATCTTGAAAGTATTGCGTGCCGCATACCCATAGCCTCGAAAACGGTTGTAAACATCAGGCAGTTTATGTAAACTCCGTTGTTTGGGTTCTTTTCGATAAGCTTTTTCCTGAACAGAAAGCACACAATGAAAAGCACGCCGAACATTACGGTATATCTTAGCGGAAGTCCGACCATGGCTTCACCGCTTGTGTCGGGATTATAGACTCTGTACATATAAAACTTTTCCGTAAAGAACAGCATAGCCGAATGGGAGAAGATACAGAACAGGATCGTTCCCGCGGAAACGACGCCGAGATATATCCACGACGGCTTTATTCTCAGGAAAAAGTACAGTGCCGCCATCAACAGTGCAGACCAATGAAAGGCTGCCGCAGCTATAACAAAAATTATAAACCGCAGGTAATTTTTTCCGCACACATATTTTATGGCATATGCAAGGATCACCGCCGCCATGATCTGGCGCAGGAAGCAGAGGGAATTGAAAAATATCCCGAAGCACAGGAATGCGCAGACGCTTATCCACGGCTTTGAGGAATTAAAATATATAAGCGCAAATATCGGAAGATATATCGCTATCGACGTATAGACGAAAACCGTCCAGTAGCTTTCAAAGCCGAGACTGAAAAAATACATCGGCATAAGAAAGCCTTTTTCCATTTTGATCAGCGACAGATCGTCAACTTCTCTGAAAAACATATCCGCATATACCATGCCGTAAGAGTTGAAATCGTATCCCACCTGAAACCGTATTGCCGAAACAACTGTTATCAGCACCGCAAAAACAGCGCAGTATACGATTTTTCCCCATTTGCCGCACTTCTTGCTGCAAAGCGGCATACCCGCGCAGGCCAAAGCAAGCAATATATAGTATATCAGCATTTACGTTACTCCCCGGAATTTTCCGCGGCCCCGTCCTTGGACGAATAACCGTAGCCGTAGCCGTACTTATATCCGTATTTTGAATAAGAATATTTCTTTCCGTAGCGTCCCGATTTTTCGGGCTTGCAGAAGGTCTTGACAAAGCCGAGAGCCTTTCCGTTTGCAAGGCGTATCTTTTCGATTGCTCCCTGGATATCGGGGTGGATAGTCGAGCCCTCTCTTATAACGAAAACAAGTCCCGCGATCTCGGTGTTCATGAGCTGAGAGTCGGTAACCACGTTTACGGGAGGCGTGTCAAGGAACACGTAATCGTAATCCTCAGCGGAAGCCTTAAGGAATATTTTCATGGAATCCGAAGCAAGAAGCTCGGAGGGGTTAGGCGGGATATCTCCCGTTGTGATGATATCCAGATGATCCATTACCTCGGGACAGATAGCTTCATTTACCGTACAGAAGCCGCCGAGAATAGATGACAGACCTTTTTGAGGCTTTACGCCGAAGCTTTTCGCCATAACAGGCTTACGCAGGTCACACTCCACAAGGAGGGTCTTGAAGCCCGCGTTTGCAAAGGAAATGGCAATATTCGCGCAGGTTGTGCTCTTACCCTCGGAGGGGTTTGAGCTTGTTACCGCTACGATCTTTTTTTCGCTTGTGGAAGCTGCGAACATTATATTTGTTCTGGCCGTGTTATATGCCTCGGTAATGGCGAACGGAGTGCTGTCCGAAAGAAGTCTGTCCGCTCTTTCCGTACCCACTGAGGCTTCGGCCTTCTGCTGTTTTTTGGGAGTACTGCCGTATCCGTAGCCGTACCCGTAGCGGGAGTAGCCGTATTTGCTTTCGGTAGCCGACAGAAAATCTGTGATCTCCGCAAAGACGGGTATGCCGTACAGCTTAGCAAGGTTGTCGTCGTGCTTGACAACAACGTCCAGCATATCGTTCACGAAAACTATTATGTACGCAATAACAAGTCCCAGCAGAAGTCCCGCCGCAGTTATCAGCGTAACATTGGGAGAGGACGGTCTTGTGTCGATCTCGCCGTAGTCAATGATCTCCAGCGAGCCCGATTTGATAACTCTGAGGAACTCGATATTCGCAAGCCTTACAAGCTCGTTGACGATCTGTTCCGCCTCCTGGGGGTCGGTGGATTCGACCACGAGACGCATTACCTCGGTGCTGTTCACAGACTGAGCCGTGATCATGCCGTTAAGCTCATCCTTGGTGTAGGGCAGGTCGAGATTTGCGATAAGATTGTCCATCATCGTGCTGCTTTTGAAAATTATCTGGCAGGTGTTTACCAGCTTCTGAGCCGCGTTGATATCGTTTATGTTCACGCTTTCCGAGGTCTGCTTGTTGTTTTCCACATACAGCAAAGCCCGTGACTCATATTTTTTTGTCATAACAAATTCAGACAGCACAAAGGCTGCTGCTCCGCATATAATGCCGATCAGCGCGATAAAGAGCAGATGTTTTTTCAGTATTTTAAACAAGTACCCTAAATCAATAACTTCCTCGTTCTCCATTATTCTTTATAACTCCTAACTTTGTTCTATTATCTTTAATTCGCATATACAATTATGCGGCAATGACAGAGACTGTCGCTGTGATATGCTTTGAAGGCAATTGCTGAAACAAAACAGGACATTTTGCCTCAAATGTAATTTTAACATAAAAAAAGAGCACTGTCAATATATTAGTATACAAAATTTTATCCGATCAAACAATTGTTTTGGACTATTTGCAACAATCTTTGCCAAACATTTACAAAACGTTCTTAAAGAGGGAAACCACTGGAAAAACAGCGATGCAGGAATATGTATCCATTCATGCAGACCCTTTGGTTTTGTTTTTTATATTGACAGAAATTGATTTTTAAAGTATAATAATTTTAAGTCTCAAAGCGTAGAAAGGATGCTTGCAATGCGTATAGATTTTCATTCACATATCCTGCCCGGCATGGACGACGGCGCCTCGGACATAAACGAGTCCCTTGCAATGCTGAAAATGCTGTCCGATTCAAAGGTGGACAAGGTAGTGCTCACTCCCCACTTTTACCGCCAGAACGAGAATATAGCCTCCTTTCTGAACCGCAGGGAAACAGCCTTTGAAAAGCTTTCCGCCGCCGCGGAGGAGGTTCGCGGCTGTCCCGAGCTTATACTCGGCGCGGAGGTCTACTTTTATCCCTCCCTTTCCTCCGACCCCGACTTTTCCAAGCTGTGCATCGGCGATACAAGCTACATTCTGCTTGAACTTCCCTTTGACCAGTTCCACGACAATTTTTACAGCAGCTACTCCAAATTCCACAACAACTGCGAACAGAAAATAATTTTCGCCCATATTGAAAGATACCTCAGCTTCGGGAACTCCCCGCAGGACATCATGCGTATTTTCGAGTACGGCACCGCGCTGTGCCAGATGAACTGCTCCTCACCGCTGGAGGCAAGCCTGCTGAAAAGAAAAACCATGCTCCGCTTTGCCTCGGACGGTCTTATAAGCGCAGTGGGAACTGACGCTCACAATATGTCCCACCGACAGCCCATGTACGGAAAGGCCGAGAAGCTGATAGTTTCAAAGTGCGGACAGCAGACCTTTGACAATATCTGCCGCAGAAGCGAGATGATACTTGAGGACAGGAGCGTAAGGGAAATAATCCACACCAATACATAAAACTGCCGCATAAAGCCCATGGACTTTATGCGGTATTTTACTGCTCTGTTCAGCGGGACATAGGAACAATACGCGTTTGCCGGCTTATCTCGGAGCCTCCGTCCGCAATCTTTACCAATACTACGGTATCGGTATTTATGCCGCCCCTTTCCGTTGTCGTATATGAGTAAGTGTATGTGGGATAATCGTATACTATAATATAATTCCCCTGAGGAGGCTCGTCCGCTGTGCTGCTGATTATGGCTTCCTCCCCGGCAAATGAGACAGAATAGGCTACATATTCAACCATCTCGCCGAGATCATCAGCGTCGGTGACTGTATAATAATCGGCGGCAACGTTCTCAATAACATAATCGTCGGAAACGGCAGTACCGTATAGAGCGGTCGTCTCCGAATATTCGTATGCGTCGGCGGCGGATATTTCCGAAGCGGCCATGCTCATGCCGTAGGATATATCTGCGTAGGGCATAACGATAACGTTCAGCGCGGCCGCCGCTGCCGCCGAAACAGCCGCGGCGAAAATTCCCGCAAGCGCGGATTTCCTTTTGGTCATAACGCCTCTCACGCGTTCCTCCAGCTTTCCTCCCGCGAAGCTTTCCGCAAGGGGGAAACGCGGGCTGATGCGGCTTTCCTCAACGCTTATAAGGGACATTGCGTAATCCTCGGGAGCGGCTTTTCCGCGGCGCAGGGCGGTCTCGTCGCAGGCAAGCTCGATATCGCGGTTTGCAAGGACGAACATAACCCAAGCCATAGGGTTGAACCAATGCACCGCCGCGCATACCGCAATGACCGCCTTGAAAAGCGCGTCGAAGCGTTTTATATGTGCAAGCTCATGGCATAGGACGTTCCTCACGCCCTCTCCGTTAAGCTCCATGCTTTTTGGCAGGATTATCACTGGCGCGAAAATCCCGTATGTAAGCGGGGTGTCCGTCCTGTCCGAAACGAGCAGACGGACGCGGCGGACTATTCCGAAATCCTTTTTAAGCTGTGTGATGTCATAGTCCGCAGGCAGGGCGCAGGAAAAAGTACGCCTTGTTTTAATATGGGTGAAAGCGAAAAACGCGCACACTAAAACCGCTCCCAAAAGCCATATGCATTCACAGATAAAAAGGCCGTTTCCCGAGACGGGAACGGACACCGCCACGTTTACCACCGCGTTCGATACCGTTCGGACAGCTTCGGCGGCAGGCGCGGCAAGGCTTGTGACCTCCGTCACAGCCGTATCGGACGCGGCCGTTTCGGTAACGGCAATGTCTCCGAACGGCAGCAGAAGCTTTGCCGCGGCTATGAGCCACAGCGCGGACAAGACCCGTTTCGGCAGCTTTTGGAACATTGCCAGCCGCATAAACATTATCACGGCGATGACCGCCGCTGCGGACAGGCTTCCTCCGATAATATCCATGGAAGTTCTCCTTTACTTGAGTTTATTGACAAGCTCTTTAAGACGCTGTATCTCCTCGCGGGACAGCCTGTCCGAGCTGAGCAGCGAAGCCGCCAGCATATCCGCCGAGCCGTTGTACATCTTGCTTATAAGCTCGTCGGTCTCGTACTCGCGGGCGTCCTCCAAAGAGACCTCCGCGTGGCAGATAAAGTTCGGGTCGGTACGGCTCACCGCGCCCTTGTCGATACACTTTTTTATAACGGTATAGGTGGTAGTCTTGCTCCAGCCCACCTGTCCGCTGAGAGCGGCGGCGATATCCTTTGCGCTTGTGTCGCCGTTTTCCCACAGCACCTGCATTACTTTCAGTTCGGAATCGAACAGCTTCATTAAACATTCCCCCTAAGTTCTATTCTGATAGAACACTTATATTTTACCATGCGGCGTCGGTTTTGTCAATAGTTTTTTATCTCCGCGCAAAATCTGCCGCTCTTAATTCTCACAAAAAATTGCATATTTTTTACCCGTCCTCTTGACAAATGCAAAATTATGGTTTATACTTATCAAAAAGATTTGAAAGGACTGCCCGAAATGAGAACAGTAACCTCATACAGTGTTTACAGAGCAAATATGGCAGAGGTCATGTACGGAATGTACCATGGCTTTAAGCTGCTGCGCTCAAAACGCTGAGGACAGTTTCCATTGTGTGCGCTAAACGGCTTAAAGCATTGTCTTTAAGCCGTTTTTTTGCTGTCTCCAAAAATTGATTTTAAAAAAGGACGATATTTATGATAGTGAAAATCAACAGACGAAACGGTCTGACCGTAAAAAGAATTACCGAGGAAGCAGACCTCCAAGCCGCGTTAAAGCTTGCGGAGGACGTATTCATGCAGTTTGAAGCTCCCGAATTTTCCAAGCGCGGAGTGGAAAGCTTCCTGTCGTTCCTGTGGGGAAAACGAGTGCGGGAAATGTTTGCGGAGGGCAGCTTTGCGGTATGGGGCTGTTACGCCGAAAAGGAGCTTGCGGGAATGATAGCCCTGCGTGACAGGGAGCATATAAGCCTTGCATTTGTGCGCGCGGACTTTCACCGTCAGGGGATAGGGCGAATGCTTTACGCCGCGGCAAAAGCCGAAGCACTTTCTCACGGAACAAAAAGAATAACCGTAAACGCCAGCGATTACGGCATACCGTTCTACCGTAAAATGGGCTTCTGTGAGACCGATATGCGGCTTCTGACCGACGGTATCCAGTACACGCCAATGGCGGCAAAAATCTGAAAGGAAATGATAAAAATGCTTGATCATAAAGGTACAAAAATTATTGAGACGGAAAGGCTTATACTCCGTCCATTCCGAAGCGGGGACGCTCCCCTTATGTTCAAAAACTGGGCGGGAGACAGAGAGGTCACGAAATTTCTGACGTGGAACGCTCACCGAAGCGTTTCGGACAGCGAGTGCGTCATAAATATGTGGGTGGCGGGGTACAACGAAAATTCCACCTACAACTGGGCGATAGTGCCGAAAGAGTTCGGCGAACCCATAGGCGGTATTTCCGTGGTTCGCATACATGACAATAACGACACTGCGGAGATCGGCTACTGTATCGGCAAAGACTGGTGGGGCAAGGGCATTATGACCGAAGCCTTTTCCGCGGTCATTCCCTATCTTTTCGAGGTAGGCTTCAATCGGATACAGGCGGAGCACGCGGTTAAAAATCCCGCTTCGGGTCGGGTAATGCAGAAGTGCGGTCTGACCTATGAGGGAACGCTCAGGCAGTTTTTCCGCGCCACATCGGGGGAGCTTCTGGACATAAGCTATTACTCTATTCTCAGAGACGAGTTCGAGGCTTGCAATAAGTCTCCGAAAGTGGTATAATTTTGTTGATGTTTTGGGGAAAGGGTCTGACCGAAGTGAAAAAGAAGATACTGCCTGTCCCTGACGGATTTACGGCGGAAGATGTGAAAATAGAATCAAGTATCTGCACAGGTGAAAAAACTATCGGGTTTTACAGCGCCGCGGACAAAAAGCTGCACTGCGCGGAGCTTGTTCGGACAAATGCCGACGTTGAGGAGTTTTACCGCAAATACGGGATCGAGAAATAATGAAAGGACTTGCTGACAATGAAGAGAAAAATTATTGCGGTCGGAATTTGCGCGGCTATTATAGCCGGCTTCGGCGGCTGTACCAAGGGCGGTGAGGAAGCTCAGACCGAAATCAATACTGCCGCAACAACTGCTGCCGAACCCGAATACGCTCTTGATTTTGATACGGCGGTATCCAATATTATCGCCGCGGGCGTTGAAGCGGACAGCTCGGAATTTGTCCTGTTGGGTATCACCGAGGATTCGGACGGCGAAGCATACTACAATATCATAAAGGGCTATGACATCGGCGAAGCTGTGTCTACCGAGGAGATTTTCCGCGTGAACACCGAAAACGGCAGCGTGTATGTTTACTTCGACCCTACGCTGCCTATGAGCGATTATCTTGCACAGTTTAAAAGCGAAAATGATGAAAACGACCCGCAGAGCAGATACATACAGATATACGGCGGGACATCGTGACCGTTAAGGCATGTAGGTTTGTCAAAGATGGGTGACAAAGATTTTAGAAAACTTCGCCGAAAGTTAAGAAAGCTTTAACATAATCGGCAGGAGATTTCCAATTAAGAGGACGCATAGGGAAATAATTGT
>JAAVHL010000075.1 GCA_014799735.1 Ruminococcus sp. | reverse complement strand
TCCTTGACCTCGTCGGAGGGCTCCTTGTCAATCAACGAAACGATCACCGTAACGATTATCGAAAGAGCAAATCCCGGAACGATGGAATACATGATACCGCCCAGACTGAGAATGTTGTCCCACAGCAGAACTGTTCCCGCGCCCGCGATGATGCCAGCAACCGTGCCTTTAAGGGTAAGGCGTTTCCAGTACAGCGAAAGGATTATCGCAGGTCCGAAAGCAGCTCCGAAGCCCGCCCATGCGTTGGAAACTATACCCATTATCGAGTCCTTGGGGTCGAGGGCGAGAATGCAGGCGATAACCGAGATCACCATAACCGCGCCGCGGCTTATCCACATGAGTACCTTGTCGGAAACTTCCTTTTTCACGATCACCTTGAAGAAGTCGTTCACTACCGCAGAAGCAGTTACCAAAAGCTGGCTGTCCGCGGTGCTCATTATCGAAGCCAGTACCGCCGACAGGAATATTCCCGCGATAAGTCCGGGGAAAAGCATTTTTACTGTGCGTATAAAAATAAGCTCCTGATCCGCAGAGGATAAAATAACACCCTGAGAATCCAGATAAACACGTCCGAGAATACCTATCAGAACCGCCGCGCCCAAAGAAATAATTACCCATATAATGGCAATTATAGCGGATTTCTTAACGCTTTTAGCGTCCTTGATAGCCATGAAGCGCACCAGAATGTGAGGCATACCGAAATATCCGAACGCCCACGCAAGGTCGCTGATAATACTGTTCGCGCTTCTGTTTCGGAACATTGAAGCAAAGCCGCTTGCATCCGCGCCGTCGGCAACGATCTTCTGAGTGCTTGTTATCATGTCCATGCTGAAATTCTGAGTATTGCTGATAAGCGCGATAGGAAGCGCAATTATCGCGAAGAACATAAGCAGTCCCTGAATAAAGTCAGTCCATGCAACCGCGCTGAAGCCGCCCATAAAGGTGTAGGCGATAATGATAAGCGCGGAAATTATTACAGCCGCCTTTGTGTAGGTCTCGTTGCTGCTGTCGATGTTGAACACTACCTGAAAAAGCTTTCCGCCCGAAACAAACGCGGAAGTGGTATAAACCAAAAAGAAAATGAAAATTACCACCGCGCAGACAAGCCGTACTATAGGGCTGTCCGTTTTAAAGCGGTTCTGCAAATACTGGGGGATAGTGATGGAGTCCCCCGCCGCCTCGGTAAAACGGCGCAGAGGCTTTGCCACAAACGCCCAGTTAAGTATAGTACCTATCGCAAGACCTATCGCGATCCAGTAGTTGCCCGTACCTGTGGCATACGCCGCTCCGGGAAGTCCCATAAGAAGCCAGCCGCTCATGTCCGAAGCCTGCGCGGACATTGCCGTTACCCAGCTGTTCAGACCTCTTCCCGCAAGAAAATAGTCGCTCATTTTTTTGCTTTTGTTTGAAAAATAAAAGCCTATGCCGAGCATTACAAGCAGATACGCCGCAAAAGCGATCAGCACCGAAACGTCGGCATTCGCAAAAAATCCCATAATCATGCTCCTTTCAAATTATGAATAACATTCCCATTATACTGTATTTTCCCTTGTAATGTATGAATATTCGGTTAATTATGCTTTTTTGCAGCTGTCAATTGTTGTTGTACCTTTGCAGGAACTGCTTTGTACGCTCGTTCTGAGTGTCGCCGAAAAGCTGTTCGGGTGCGCCCTCCTCAACGATAACACCGCCGTCCATAAAGATGACGTGGTCGGCAACGTCCCGCGCGAAAGCCATTTCGTGGGTAACGATGACCATTGTCATTTTTTCCTTTGCAAGCTCCTTGATGACCTTTAGAATTTCCCCCGTAAGCTCGGGGTCGAGGGCGGAGGTAGGCTCGTCAAAGAACAGTATTTCGGGATTTAAAGCCAGCGCCCGCGCAATTGAGACACGCTGCTGCTGACCGCCCGAAAGCTCGCAGGGATAGGAGTTTGCTTTTCCCGACAGACCCATTTTTTCCAGCAGCCCCACAGCGGTTTCTTCGGCCTCCTGCTTGGACTTCTTCAGCACGCACACAGGCGCTTCCGTAATATTTTTCAGCACGCTCATGTGTGGGAACAGATTAAAGTTCTGGAAAACAAGTCCTATCTTCAGGCGTATCGCCCTCAGCGTTTCCGCGGGAGCGTAAACTGGTTTGCCGTTTTTGTAGCCCTCGATAAGCTCCATGCCGCAGACGCTTACCGTGCCGCCGCTTGCCTTTTCAAGCTGGTTCACGCACCTGAGCAGCGTGGACTTTCCGCTTCCCGACGGACCGATTATCGCCACCACGCAGCCCTTTTCAACATCGAATGAAATATCCTTGAGGACCTCCAGTCCGCCGAAGCTTTTGGAGAGATTCCGCACTTCAAGTACAGCCATTTTGTACTACTCCTTTTAGATGATAAATGATAGACGCCGTGTGAACTGCTGTTCTCCGGATACACCTTATTTATAGTAGTCCAGCTTTTTCTCAATTGCCGAGAAAAGCATTGTCAGCAGGGCGTTCATTATAAAGTAGAAAATTCCCGCGATAAAAAGAGGGGTAAGGTTGCTGTATGTAACCATCTGCTCCCTTGCCTTGCGGAATATCTCCGCGTAAGCTATCGCCGACGCGAGGGACGTGTCCTTAACCAGCGTGATGACCTCGTTTGAGCTTGCGGGGACTATCCTTTTCACCACCTGCGGCAGTATGACCCTGAAAAAGGTCTGCGTTTTTGTCATGCCCAGAGCCGCCGCGGCTTCGTACTGTCCTTTGGGAATGGACTCTATTCCGCCGCGGAATATTTCCGCAAAATAGGCAGCATAGTTCAGCGCGAACGCCGTTATCAGCGCGGTGAACTGATAACCGTCGCTGCGGGTGTCCACCCCTGCGAAAAGATTTTGCAGGAAAGTCGAATCGGACACCTTAAGCATTGGTATGGCGTAGTAGATAGTTATTATCTGGAGCATAAGCGGAGTGCCGCGCATGATAAGTATGTACACATTTATAAGCCAAGCCAGCGGCTTGAAACGGCACTTTTTGAGCAGAGCCACCACCATGCCCAATGGTATGGAAAAGATCAGCGTAAAGCCGAAAATTTTAAGCGTAGGCAGAAGATACCGCGCTATGACGCCGGTACACTGCAAAATTTCCTCATGGTTCAAAAAAATCACCTCGTTGCTGCATTAGCGCCGTACTGCGCTTTATTCGGTCAGCATGATACTATATCATTATACAACAGTTTTATCAAAATAGCAATAGTCACGGCGAAATTTGACTGTAAACAATTTTTAATGGCGCAGCAGAAACTGCACAAAAAGTAAAAAGGATTTTAAGAGCAGTTTTTCGGTGCTCCGATAAATGCTTGTGAAGTATGGGGTATGCTTTAGTTTAGTACGGCGTTTTCTTTGCATAGGTGCTGAAAACCGCAGCTGACAAATAAAAAACCCTTTCCGAAAAAATTCTTTCGGAAAGGGTCAAGGCTATGCCTTTTGGCGCAGAAGGAGGGATTTGAACCCTCGCGCCGGTTACCCGACCTACGCCCTTAGCAGGGGCGCCTCGTCACCACTTGAGTACTTCTGCGAATGGTAACAAATTAAATATTCAGTTTGCAGTTTGCAAAGCTGGCGGAGAGGGTGGGATTCGAACCCACGGTCCCTTGCGGGATCACCGGTTTTCAAGACCGGCTCCTTAAACCACTCGGACACCTCTCCCAACCGGACTCAAACGCCGCTCGAAGCCTGCATAGTTTGCACAGTTTGTTAAACCTGCGACTAATATAGTTTACCACAAAAAAAGTCTTTTGTCAATAGTTAATTTAAAATTTTTTAAGTTTTTTCATGCCGCCGTCCGCAGTAAGAAGCCATACTGTTCTCCCGAGACGATAAACGGTTTTGACATAAGAATCACAAGAAAATGCGGGGGACGCTTTAAACATCCCCCGCATAAATATTTGCCTGTAGGTATCGTTACGGTCAGCGCAGTCTGAACGTACCGATAAGCTCCTTGAGTATCGCGGACTGTCCCGAAAGCTCCTCCGAAGCCGCCGCGCTTTCCTCCGCGGTCGCCGAGTTGGTCTGGACAACGCTCGATATCTGCTCCATGCCCATTCTGATCTGTTCGATCATATGAGCCTGATTTTCGCTTGCCTCGGCGATAGTCTTTACAATTTCGTCAACGCTTGAAGCCCGCTCCTCAACCATTGTGAGGGCGTCAGACGTGCTTTTCGCGATCTTTGTACCGTTCTTTACAGCTTCCAGTGACTTCTGGATAAGCTCGGTAGTGTTCTTAGCCGCCTCCGCGGACTTGGAAGCAAGATTTCTTACCTCGTCGGCAACGACCGCAAAGCCTTTTCCTGCTTCGCCCGCTCTTGAAGCCTCTACCGCTGCGTTGAGGGCAAGGATATTTGTCTGGAACGCAATGTCCTCGATAGTCATAATGATATTCTCGATATGGCTCGAGGTTTTGGATATTGTGGTCATAGCCTCATTGAGACGGGTCATTTCGCTTGTAGCGGTGTTCATGTAGCCGATAGTCTCATCGGCAAGCTTGCTTGCTTCGTCACAGTTTGCCGCAGTATTCTCCACATCTTCGGAAATAGTATGCACTCTCGCCGCAAGCTGTTCGATCTCGGAAGCCTGTTCGGTTGCGCCCTGCGAAAGAGCCTGCGCTCCCGAAGAAACCTGCTCCGAACCGGATGTGACCTGATCCGCCGAGTCGTTGATCTGGGAGATCGTTTTAACAAGCTCCCTGTCGATCCTCTGCATGAAGCCGAGTAGCTCCTCGTAGTCTCCGATATAAAGCTTTTTGTTTTCATCTACGTTGACGGTAAGGTCGCCGTGTGCAAGGGCATCAAGGATACGTCCGATATCGTTGATAATATCGTTGAGGTTCTGAACCATAAGGGTTGCAGCCTGAGAAAGTCTGCCTCTTTCGTCGGTATAGCTGTTCTGGGGAACGTCGCTTTTCAGGTCGCCCTTAGCGAGGGTCTCCATTCTTTCGGTGCAAAGGCGGATAGCCTTGCCTATACCGGTTCCGAGCTTTACGGAGAGTACCGCCGATACTGCCACGGAGATCACTGCCACAATTATTGTAATGATAATTCCTCTTGTAGTATCATCAAGGAAATCGTCCGCAGGAGCGTAGACCGCAAGCGCCCAGCCGTCCGTACCGCTTATAGGGCAGTATCCGATAAAGTAATCCTCACCGTCCAGCTTGTAGCGGTCGAAGTCGGAGTTTCCGCTGAGCATTGATTTATGTATTGTAGCCAGATCGCCGTAGCCCCTATCGGCATATGCCGTATCTTTTGCAAGCTCGGTGATGTTTTCGCCGTCCTTAACGGCGCTGCCCGTGACGTCCGCAATGGTCGCGCCGGATTTGTCGATTATATATGCGGCGCCGTTTTCGCTGACGTTTATATCGCGGACAATGTCGTTGAGAAATTCCTCATCGGGAACTATATAGACGCAGCCCACGGATTCTCCGCCCGCAATGCCGTCCTTCCAGAGAGGAGCCGCAACGATAACGGTGATCTTTCCTGTAACCTTTGAAACCAGCGGGGAGGATATATAGGTCAGACCCTTGAGCGCGTTCTGGAAGTATGTGCGGTCGGTGTAGTTATTGCCGTCAATGCCGTCGCCGTTTATGTCCACAAGGTTGCATCTTTGCAGACCGTAGCGGTCGGTGCGGTTCTGGAGATATGCAAGCTTTTCCTCCGTAGAAACGTTCGGGTCGGAAAGCTCATTCATCGTACCGATTTCCGAAGCGATATTGGTGTAAGCCTGAAGCTCCCATGAAATGAGGCCGGCTGACACATCGGATATTTCGTCAAAATTCAGCTCCACCATTTCCACGGTAGACTTGTAGTTGAGCGTACTGGCAAGCAGCCCCAGGAAAAGCATGGAAATGAGCGTCATAAAGATCATGGTATAAAAGATTTTTTTGCCTATGGACTTCACAGTAATTCCCCCTGTATCAGAGATTAAAAAATGTTATCCGAAGCCATGCAAAAGCCCGTCCGCGGCATTCATCGGGACTTCGGCAAAATATTCTGTCGTACTTATACCGCATAAAGGCAGATACTGCACAAATTATGTATGCGGTATTTCGTTATAATTATAGCACTTTAAAGGGTGTGTGTCAAGTAAAAACTTCCTTTTCAGCGGAAATGATAAGTACTGCAACAGAAATTGGTCAAGAAGACAAAAAGCGCCGGCGGCCGGTCATAACCGCAGGGAAAATATCATTGACAAACCTGAAAAGTACCGAAAAATTATTCTCAAAAACGATTGACAAGCAGGCGGATATGTGGTAAAGTTAGTTATATATGGAAACGATTACTCTTGAAAGGACTTTTTATCATGGAAAAAATTTACGGCGTACATATGGGAGCGGCAAAATGCTCCGTTGACTTGGGAGACGGCTCGGAGCGAGGCGAGTATGTCAATCAGGATTACATTCTTCACATCCTTGGCAGACCCCACCGCGGTATCAGTCTGATGTACTGCTACTACCCCCTCGACAAGGAATGGCCCGGCAGGATTTCAGAGGTCATGAAGGACGCGGACGTGTCCTTTCAATGGGACTACCCCTATGACGATTACTTCACCTACAAAGGCGGTCTGGGCGGAACTACCGACGGCGAGCCCTTTACCTGCATGAGAGACGTTCGCCGCCACGGTCAGGACGTTATCCTCACCCTTACGGTAGACCCCAACGTCTCCGACGAGCATCTTATTGCCATCGCAAAAGACCTGCGTCCCTTCGGCAGAATGATGATACGCATCAATCACGAGGCAACGGGAGACTGGTTCTCCTTTACAAAGCGGGCTTCCTATCAGGGCGTTGCTGACTTTTTTGTGAAGTTCAGCAAGATAATCCACGAGTACGCGCCAAACGTTAAGACTATCATCTGCGCAAGCTGCGCCGAGAAGGACGAGCCGGGCAGCAAGATCGAAATGGAAAAGGAGTTTGCGCAGTGCTATCCCGAGGCGGATCTCTGGTCGATAGACAAGTATATGTCTCTGCACTGGGGCTGGCCCTTTGACGTTGCCGAGCGGGGCGGAAACAGCCACAGCAGAAGCAAGGTTCGTGACGTGTACAATATCACAAAGCGCAGCTTCGAGCGCTTCAAGGAGCTTAACGGCGGCGAGGCAAAGCCTATGGTAATGTCCGAATTCAACGCCGACGGCGACGTTACGGGCCCCTACGATCAGGCGGATATGGTAAAGGAATTCTGTGATATTTTGAATGAGGACAACGCCGACTGGTTCACAGGCTTCACCTTCTATCAGTTCCGCGACAGGGGACGTCTCGGTCTGGAGATACAAGACCCCAACAATGAGGACGTTGGCATACCCCAGCCTGTTATGAATACTTATAAGGAAATTATCCACAGCGAACGCTTCCTCCCCGAGCTGAAGCAGGACGGTGAAATTTCGCTTCCAGTAACGCTCCGCTGGGGCGGCTCTGAGGACGCGGAGGGTATCGCTATCCCCGTGAAGTTTGAGAAAAATCCCCACTTCTGCGAGCTTTATTTCGACGAGGACGACGATAGCAACTACATGATCGAGATAAACGGCAGATGGTTCTACAAGTCCCCGAAAGCAAAGGTCATCGACCTTATGAGCGCGTTCTACGAGAAGCCGTTAAACGGCGCGGCGGAAATGACCATAAAGCTTTTCGCGCCTCCCGCAAGCGGTGAGAATGATCCCTCTCAGGGCGAAGACTGGGCGGAGAACTATTACTACACGGTAAAGAAGCTGCCCAAGGTACGCATTTTCTGCGAACCCGTGGAGCTTTAACCATACGAAAAAACGGACTGCAAAAGCTTAGCCTTTGCAGTCCGTTTTAGTTATTTCATGAAAACAAAGCTTTTGAGTTCAAACAAGTTTCTGGACTTGAAATAATCGCTCGTCCAGCCGCTGTAGTCGGTCTCCGCCACAAGGTAGACCGCGTGCCGTCCCGTTACGCACTTAACGGGAACGGTAAGCGCTCCGCCGTCCGTGCCCACGGGGAGAACGCCTATCTCCTCGCCGTTCTCGCTGTCTATGCGCACAGAAATTTTGCCCGCACAGCCGCAGCCGCTTAGAAGCGCGGAGAACAGCATTGTCCTGCCCGAAAAGTCGTCGCCGAAATCAAAATATTTATAGCCCATAACGCAGCCCTTGGTAATATTCGTAACAACGCGTTCAAAGACGTTTTTCTCGGTTATCATCGCGCCACCTTTCAGAACGCAGGCGATATCCGCGGGGGTTATCTCGTAGGGGTTAAGGCTTTCCGAAAAGCCGAGGGAGGTCATCTCCACAGGCGGGATAGTTCCGTCGGGAAGTATCTCTATCCGCTCCGCGCAGGCTCGGCGGGACATTATTGTGCCGTTAGTCATGCGGTGATAGAAGATGTACCACTGACCTTTTATGCACGCGATAGAGCCGTGGTCGTTGCCGCCGGGGTACTCGTCGGCGTTGTCAACGATATAGCCGCGGTAGGTGAACGGTCCGGTGGGCTTGTCGGAGGTGGCATAGGCAAGACGGCTGCCCTTTTTTGGGGAGTATATCAGATAGTAGGTACTGCCGACCTTTCGCATTGAAGCGGCCTCAAAGAACAGGGTGTCATTTTCGGTAAAGCCGCCCTCGGCTCTCGGCTCGCAGGGAATGATATGCTCGATACAGCTGCCGTCGAGAACCTCGTACATATTGTCGCTGTTAAGCTCCACCATAAAGGAACGCTCGTAGCCGCAGTACATATAAGTCCTGCCGTCGTCGTCAACCAGCACGCCGGGGTCGATAAACCAGCCGTTGCAGCATATCTCGTCGGGGGTGGTGTACTTGTATTTGGACAGCAGTTGGAAAGGTCCTTCGGGTCTGTCGCTGACGGCGACGCAGCCCACGGAGTTGATGATGTAGGCGTACAGATAGTACTTGCCGTCCTTTTCGATCACGTCGGGAGCATAAAGGTAGTGACTTTCGTCCGTCCAGTCGGTATCGGCGGGACGGTCTTTTTCCGCAAGGGTGCGAAAGATATCGCCGTGGCAGACCCAGTTGCTCGGGTCGTCAACAGGCGCGCTCCAGCACTTGAGAACGTAGTCGCAGAAGCTGTCCGAGCCTGCGCGGTCGTGAGAGCCGTAAATGTAGATACGGTCGCCGAAAACTCTCGGCTCGCCGTCGGGAATGTACTCCCAGTTGGGAAGATATGGATTTGGCATAATAACGCTCCTTTGGTTTTTTAAGGAAATTATACCTTGCCCGTCGGGAAAAGTCAATGCCCCGAAAGTGCGGATAAGATGACTTATTGTGCAGATATTTGGTTTGGAGATATGATGTAAATTTTGATTTTACGCACTAACTAACGGTCTCTTAGGCGGCGAAGCCGCCGACATAAGCTGGTCGAGCTGAGCCCAGCTCGCAGAAGTCCAGAGGGCGGAGCCCTTTGGTCGCGCTCCGCAGAGCGCGAAATCCCCTCCTGCGCCCGCAGGCGCATATCGTTCAAAACGGTGAAAGAGGTGAGAAATGCGACAGCATTTCGAGGGGGAGCGGACACGACCGCTCCCCCTTCTTGCGGCTTTAAACAAGATGTATCTCCAAAACGTCACAGTGTGACGTT
>JAAVHL010000074.1 GCA_014799735.1 Ruminococcus sp. | reverse complement strand
GATAATGAAAATCGTCTGCTGCGCCATTTAGTTTGGTGCAGCAGACGATTTGTATAATCCGCTGTGGTTGTCTTTATAACGATATTTTTAAAAAACTTCTATATCGCTATCAGCCTAAGCCCCGCCCTTCATTGAATTTTTATCAGCCCAAGGTTACAGTAACCTCGTTCTCCTCTTTCAGCTTATCCGCAGGAATGAAGTTTCCGTCAAGCTTCTCGCCGTTGAGGACGATTGAGGAAACCCCGCTCTCCGCGTGATTGGGATTGTTGAAGGTCATGTTCAGCTTCTTGCCTCTGAACGTTTTCTCGACTGTATAGCTGTCCCAAGCCGAGGGAACAGCGGGAGCAACTACAAGACCGTCAGCGTTGGGACGCATACCCAGAATACCCTCAACGCAGCCCACCATTACCGTGGAAGCCGTACCTGTCAGCCAGTGAACGTGAGAACGTCCCTCGAAAGGCGAACGTGTGGACTCGGTAAACTGTCCGTGAGCGTAAGGCTCGATAACGCGTATCTCCGCCTTGTCGTTCATAGCGGCAGGGGAGCTTTCCATAAAGTACTCGAACGCTCTGTTGCCGTGACCGAGAATGGATTCCGCCAGTATCGCCCAGCCCTGTGACTGAGAGAAGATACCGCCGTTTTCCTTTGTATCGGGATTGAAGATATGCATAAGCGCGCCGTCGAAATAATCCTTAACATAAGGAGGTTCAAGCAGCTTTACGCCGTAAGGTGTGTTCAGAATTTCGTGAACGGACTCCATAGCCTTGTCGCCCTGCTCCTTTGTAGCGAAGCCGGAAATTACGCTCCAGCTCTGAGGATTGAGCCACATATTTGCTTCGGGGTCTTTCTTTGCGCCGACGATAACGCCGTCCTCGCGGATACCGCGGATAAATCTGTCGTCGTCCCAGCACTTTGCAAGAGAAGCGCCCAGCTTGCCCTGTACGTCGTCAAGGTACTTGATATAGTCGGTATCGTTCTTTTCCTGAGCATAGCCTTTGAGAACGGTCATTGCGTAGTAAAGCTGGAATGCCACAAATGTGGACTCGCCCTTCTTGCCCATACGCAGACAGTCGTTCCAGTCCGCGTGGAGACCTGCGGGCATATCGTGGTCGCCAAGGTGGTTCATGGAGAAGTCGATAGCCTTTTTAAGGTGATTGTAAACGGTATCCTCGCCGCCGTTGGAGTACAGGATAACTTCATCAAGGAACGCCTTGTTGCCGCTCTCACCGATGTACTTGGAGATAGTGGGGAACAGCCAGAGAGCGTCGTCCGCACGGTAAGAGGGGTGACCCGTCTCCTTTGCGTAAACGGAGTTCTCGTCGTTCTCGTCGGGACAGGTCTCGTGACCCGCGTTGTGGTTGAACTTAACAAGGGGCAGACCTGCTCCGTTGTCAACCTGAGCCGACAGCATAAAGCGTATCTTGTCCGCAGCCATTTCGGGGTCAAGGTGAATGATACCCTGAATGTCCTGAACGGTATCGCGGTAGCCGTAGCCGTTTCTAAGTCCGCAGTAGATAAAGGAAGCGGCTCTCGACCAGATGAATGTAATGAAGCACTGATAAGCGTTCCAAACGTTTATCATGTTGTTGAATTCGGGGCTGGGAGTGTTGATCTTGAAATTGTTCAGCTTTCCGTGCCAGAAGTTTTTAAGCTCCTTGATCTCCGCGTCAACCTTGCCGGGCTCCTTGTAGGCGTCAAGGATAGCAGTAGCCTCGGCGTTGTTGCGCTGACCAACGATATAGATAAGCTCGATAGTTCCGCCCGCGCCGAGAGTTACCGCGCTCTGGAGCGCGCCGCAGGCGTTTGCGTTGTAGTTGAGCACATTGTCGCAGCGTCCGCTTTCAACAGCGATAGGGTTAGCCATTGTGCGGTAAGAGCCGATAAAGTGGTTCAGGTCTCCATTGTAGCCGCAGACGTCCGCGCCCACCATTCCGAAGAAGCGTTCTCTGTGGTTGGAGCCGTCATCCCACTTGCCGCTGTTCTCGTTGATGTGCTGGAGTATTTTATTTCCCTCAAAAGTTGTTCTTGTAATGAACTGAGTGTACTGAAGATTTACCTGATCCTGCTCGTAGTTGTTATCGTTGGTGAATTCGCAGAAGCCGTAAACGGAAAGCTTTCTCTCCCTGTCGGAAAGGTTGGTGATGATAGCTCTCCAAACCTCGTATGTCTTGCCCTTGGGAACGTAATATGTAACCTGCGACTTAACGTCCGCATACTCCGCGGAGATAACGGTGTAAGCCGTACCGTGGCGGCATTCGCTCTTGTACTTGTCAAGGGGCTTGCCCACGGGCTGCCATGAAGCAGACCAGTAATCCGCCGTATCGTTGTCGCGGATATAGATAAATCTTCCGGGCAGAGCAAGATTTGTATTGAAGCGGTAACGCAGGAGACGTCCGTTTGCTCCCGACTTAACGAAGCTGTAGCCCTCCGCGTTGTTTGAGATCATAGCGCCGTATTCGGGGTCGCCCAGATAGTTCGCCCAAGGTGCGGGGGTGTCGGGCTTGGTGATAACATACTCCTTGTTTTCAAGGTCGAAATGTCCGTAATTCATTGAAATACACTCCTTCATAAAAAGCCTTTGCCAAAGGTGCCGCAAAGGCATAACAATTCATGCTATTATTGTAACATTTGTATAAGTTTTTTGCAATAGGTTTTAAAAATTTTTACAATTTTAAACGTTTAATCAAGGCAATTTTTTGAAGCCTTCCGCTGAACCTTACAATATCCCGTATTCAAGCTTTGCCCTGAGTATACGCATAACGCTTTCGTCCAGACGCTTCTCGGAAATATCGCCGCTTTTCACCGCTTCAAGCAGGTCGTCAAAGCACTTCGCCCCGTCGGTAGCGCAGAGCATATCGTTCCCCGCAAGGAAAGCCGCGGCATAGGGACTGTCAGTATAGTCAGCTATCGCGTCCATGCCAAGATCGTCGGTAACTATAATGCCCTCAAAGCCCAGTCTCCGCAAGGCCTCGTGAACTTCGGGGGAAAGGCTTGCGGGCATTTCGGCGTTGTAAGCTTCCACAATATTGTGGTTCACCATTACCATAGGCGCGCCCGCGTCTATCCCCGCCATGAACGGCAGGAAATCCCTGCTTTCAAAATCGGCGGCGGAACGCCTGTCAACTGCTATCCCCGTGTGGGTATCAACGTTTGAGCCGTACCCGGGAAAATGCTTCAGACAGCACATAATGCCCCGCTCGTTCAGATTTTCCACAAGTTCACTGATGACCTCCGCCGTACCCTCATAGTCAAGACCGCAGGTTCGGCTGTAGATGTAGTCGCTCCTGCTTTCGGCAACGTCCGCAACGGGAGCAAGGTTCAGGTTTACCCCCGCCCTGTTAAGGACTGCTGACATATCCTCCGCAAATTCGGGTATCCTCTCCTCGGCAGCCGCGCTTGCCAAGGACGGAAGCGGCTCGTCCGCAAAGGCGGGATTTTTGCTTATCCTGACTATCTTTCCGCCCTCCTCGTCTGCGGCGATAAAGGGCGGCACTGCGGACGCTTCCCGAACAAGTGAAAGCTTCTCCGACAGACTTTCGGGAGTTTCGTTTTCAAAGTCCTCGGAGTAAAGCGTAAAGCCGCCGAAGCTGTACGCGGACATCTGCTCCGCCGCTTTCTCCGCGGTTTCGGGATAGCGCGCAAGAATGACCTGCCCGATCTTTTCCTCAAGGCTCATGCTTTCAAGAAGCTTTTCCGCGGTATCCTTTTCCTCGTCCGAAACGGGCAAATCGACGGGAGCTGTCCTCTCCTGCGGCGTTTCCCGCAATGAGCCTGATACGCTGTCGAGTTTTCCGAGTTCGGTATAGTCGGGAGTTCTGCTTTCCTCCCGCACTCTCGTACAGGAGGAAAGCATTATCGCCATTGAAAACATTAAAAATAATACGGATCTTTTCATAGTCTCCCTTTGCGGAATTACATGAAGCTTTCGTTCTGAGTAACGGCTATGCCGAATATCTCTATGGTCTTGCCCGCGCTGTCCTCGGAGGGGATTATCTCAACCTCCATGTCCTTTACGCCCTGCCACTTTATTACTTGGAACGCGTAGGGGTCTCCCCAGCCGTCGCTTTGTTTGGTGTCTATCGTACACGCCTTGTTTCCGTTTACCATAACGTCAAATTTGCCCATGGTGTCACTGTTGTTCCGCTTGCATATAAGGAACAGACTGTTGCCCTTGACTGTCAATTTAAGCGGGTCGGTTCTCTCTCCGCTGTAAACCCATGCGCCCTTGGTAAAGTCCGCAATGCGTCTTGCCTCTGCGGAAAAGCTTCCCATGTCGCCGATCTGCAGATCGGGATTGGAATTGTCGTAATCTATTTCCGCAAGGAAAGCGTCCTCATAGGGATTTCCGAACTTAGGCACAACGGGGATATCCACAGGTTCGTCCACAGCGTCACGTGTGCTTAAAGTATAGAAATAATACTCGATAAATTCCGCAACAAGCTGATGTCCCTCCGCGTTGGGGTGAGCCTCGTCGCCGGAATAGTCCGCCCATGTCATATTGCCCGCTTCAATTTCGGGCTGTATCGCGTCGGGAACGCTTATCATCGGCAGACCGTAATACTCGCCTATCTCAGACATATGAGGCTGACAGGTGTGTCCCGTTTTTGTCACCGTGAACAAAAGAATTACCGCAGGCTCGTTTTCCTGCTTCAAAATGGTGCGGATAAGGGACTCGTATGATTCCTTATGGAGCTGATCCATGCCGTCGTTTACGGCGAACTCCACAAAAACGATATCGGCGTTTTTGTCAAGTATGTCCTTTTTCACACGGAGGTTTCCCAGTATGGAGGGAGTACCGCTTACGCCCGCGTTTACATACTTCACGTTATCGCCCTTGCCGTAGTTCTCGGCAATGTAGTTATAGGACAGCTTCGCATAGCAGGTGTCGGGAGTACCTCCCACGCCCTCGGTGATAGAGCCGCCCAGATAAGCGACGGTGATCTCCTCGCCCTGCATGGCCTTTGAAAGCTTGTTCTCCAGACGGTAGGTGTTTCCAAGTGACACAAAAGAACGCTGTACCATTTCGCTGTACTCCTTTTCCGGAGCGGCTTCGGTCTGAACCGCTCCCTCAATGCTTGATGTCTCCACAGCGCCGACCGAATTGTTTCCGCCGTCTGCACTGTTTCCGCCGTTTGTGCAGCCTGTCATTGCCGCCGTCATTGCCGCGGCAGTTACTGCCGCAAGAATTCTTTTGATTTTCATGTTAAATCATTCCTTTCATTTTTTTGTATTACAGGTATATTATCAGCGTTTTCGTCCTCATTGTGTTCGTCGCTCATGATTGTTACGGAAGCGTTGAAACCCTCGTCATAGGAATTGATCTGCGTCATTATAGCGATTTTTTCGTCAGCGTTGACAAAGGTGAAGGAATTATCCTCCTCGTCAAAATCATACACCCAGCTGTTCTCGGAAAAGCCGTACAGACTGTAGAGCTTTTCTGTTATTATGTCCGTAAGCAGGGCTTCGGCTTCGGACTCTTCCATATAGTCGCTTTCGATATAAACTCCGAAAAGCCGTTCCGCGCCGTTATAGTTGAAAATACAGCTGTTCAGCCGCTCGTCAAAGTCGGAAGGTATGTAGAGATAGACGTCGTAATTATCACCCTCAATATCGGGTTCGGCGTCAATAAGAGTGTTTACCTGCTCCCTTGTCATGCCGAATTCAAGCTTGCTTACAGGTATTATGCCGCCGTCCGTCTTTTTCCCGCAGGCGGCAAGAGAGATAAGCAGTATTACTGCTGCAATAACTGCTGTAAGCTTTTTTATGTTCACTGCGGTCATTCCTTTCAGTTCAATTTTTGGGTATCACGGGTATATTTTCAATGCTGTTTATATATTCCTCATCATCAAACATTGAAAAGCTGTGGTCAGCGCTCCTGAATATCAGCCATAAAAAATTCGTACTGTCCTCGCCGCCAATGTCATAAAGCCTTACACAAAGCTGAATGAGCCGTCCGTTTTCGTTTGTATAATTATAATAATTTGTGTAACCGTCGTTTTCGATTTTCCAATCGTCCTCCGAAACGCCGTATAATTCGCTCAGCTTTCGGATAAGCTTGTTTCTCAGCGCAAAGCATTCCTCCTGCGGTATCTCCTCGCTTGAAAGAAAAATCTCATAAAGCCTGTCGCTGTCAAACACAAACATACAGTCCCGCAAATCGTCGTCTATATCTATAGTTCCCATATACACAGGAAATGCAGAGTCGGAATATTCTTCTCCGTCAGATGGTTCCGCCCGAATAACGGACTTGACTTTCTCCTCGCTCATGCCGAATTCAAGCCTTGATATGGGAATATCCGCGCCGCTGTTTTCGCATGCGGACAAACTCAGAAGCAGCATTATTGTTACAATAACTGCGGTAAGCCTTTTGATGTTCATTGAGTATCCTTCGCTTTACGATAATATGCATGATGCCGGCTGTAAAAAAGCCGCCCCGACCGATCGGAGCGGCAAAGCTTGGTTATCTGGCAGGCGTCCCATTCTCCTGCATCTCTCAAGGTTTCCCTTTGTCAAGCCATCGGCGTGTGGACGGGGACGAAATCTTCCACCTCAAATAACCTGTTTTTATCTTAATCATATTATACCACGCTTATTCCGATTTGTAAAGTATTTTTTTGTTTTTTATAAGTCTGTTCCATTCCTTTTCATTGATTTTCATAAAAGTGATAACAGAATTTTTAAAAGCATTATTGTCTTCTGACGTTACAAGCCGCAGTATTGTTTTAAACTGCTTCTCCCCATCGGAAAATGATTTCAATATCAGCGCTGTATTCGGTTTGTTTGCCTCAATTATATATTCCGGATATTCAATGACCTCCCTCATATATGAATAAAAAAACTCATAGTCGTTCGGATGCCTTTCCTTAATATGCCGGATACGTTCTTCCGTTATTATCACTTCGTCGGTAATAATGCTGTTTGAAATGCATTTGTATATTTCAATATCAAGCTTGCCGATAATTTTCACGTCTTTTGCCGCCTTTGTATTATTTAATGCACGTTCAGAACCCCACGTCAATAATATTCATAAACACCCCCGCGTCGGTAACGTCAATAAATCCGTAAGACGGCTTCATACCGTCTCTGGGAGAACGGCAGCTTCCGGGATTCATAATGTCTATGCCGTCCTCGCAGGCGATATAACGCTCGTGAGTATGCCCGAAAAGCGCAGCCCTGCAGCCGTTGTCCCGCGCCACGGAGCGCAGGGTCTCGGTGCCGTCCTTTACGTAGTAGCGGTGTCCGTGGGTACAGAATATTTTTACGTCCCCGCATTCGGCAATTGCATAATCGGGGGACTCCCTGCCCCAGTCGCAGTTTCCTCGCACGCTGACAAGATTTATATCGGGGTATTTGAGACGTATCTCGGCCACCTCTCTTTCGCCGTCTCCAAGGTGTATGAACATATCCGCATTTGGATTTGCGGAAATTATCTGCTCCAGTACCGCCGCAGACCCGTGGGAATCGGACATAACGATTATTCTCACACAAAAACCGTCCTTTCATATAATATAGCAGGTTCTTTTTATAAATATTATAACATATGCTGTAAGAGAAAGAAAGAGCTGAATATTAATTTTTTGGAGGAATTATTATGGCAAACCTCAACGCGTCTCCCCAGCAGCTCGAAAAGCTTTTAGGCGTCGTAAGCGCCAAGCTTGGCGTGTCTCCCGAAAGCCTGAGACGTGACCTTGAGCAGGGGAAATTCGACGCAGCGTTAAAAAACATGAAGCCCTCCGAGGCGGCGACTTTCAATCAGATCGTGAACAATCCGCAGATGCTGGAGAAGTTCATGTCCACGCCCCAGGCGCAGGCTCTGTACAATAAGCTTACGGGCGGAAAATAATCGGATATCCATAATTTTTTGCATGGGACGGGTTTCCGTCTCTGCAATACATAATTTACCCGAATTATTTTTGCGGACTGCGCAAATAAACGGAACTGCACTTTACAAAACGTAAAAACGATACCGGACGGGTGGTGAGCAAGCTGGACGATATTACCGATAAAATTCAATCCCTGCTGTCCGACGAGGAAAGCATGAACCAGATAAAAGAGCTTGCCGCCATGTTTTCGGGCGGACTAAACGATTCGTCCGAGGGCTTCTCCGCGGGAACGAACGCGCCCGGAGATACGACCCTGCCGAGCTTCGGCGGCATTGACCCCGCGGCGATAATGCAGCTTCTCGGGGCGCTCTCCTCGGACGACAAGGACTGCGGACTTCTGCTCGCTCTCCGCCCCCATCTTTCTGAGGAAAAGCAAAAGCGTCTTGACAAGGCAGTAAAGCTTATCAAGCTTTACAACGTCTTTACGACCATGCGTGAAAGCGGTATGCTCAGCGAGCTTGAAAATATGCTGTAGCCGACGTGTCGGCACGGCAGACCAAAGGAGCGTTGAACCATGTCCGAACATGGACTTGCACAGGCGGAACAGCGCGTGAGGGAGATGAACAGAGTGACCCGTCAGTACGCCGAACAGGGCAACAGATTTATGCAGCAGCAAATGCTCAGAACACAAAATACACAAAACCAGCAGAACGGGCAAAACGGGCAGAACCAGCATAACAATCAGACCCGATTTGAACGTGTCGTTCCCGAAAACAATACATACGGCGGCAGACAACAGAATGCCCCGAAACAAAACGGCGCGCCTCAAAGACCGTCGGGTATCCCCGCGCCCGCACCCCAGCCTGCACCCGAACCTCCCGCAAAAGAGCTCGAGCCGCGGAGAGACCCATCGCTGTTCGGGCCGGCATTTCAGTTCGACAACGAAAAGCTTATGATACTGCTTATCCTGTATCTGCTAATAAAAGAAAAAGCCGATATCAAGCTTATTCTTGCGCTTGGATATCTTCTTCTTTAGGAGGGATAACTTTGAAACTGTTCGCCGCTAAGGACGTTAAAAGGGTCAGCGCCAGGGCCGCCGCGGAGGAAGCCATGCTCCGAAAACAGCTTTTGGATGAGCTTGACTTTGTGACGGAACGGCTTTCCCGAATAAGGGAAAGCTACGACATGACCGACGAGCCCGAGCTTGTGGACGCTCTCATCTACGAGGAGCTTGCCATGCGGGCGCGCTACGATTATCTTATCAGAACGGCAAAGGAGCGGGGTTTAAAATGCAGGCTTTCGATATCAGATTAAATGACATGACCTCCGCGGGCTTGGCAGAGCTTGTCTTTTACGGCGCGTTCGTCCTTGCGGGGGCGGTCATGATCATACATATCATGCGTTCGGGGAAGCCTTTCGTTACTGCCCTGAAAAGCATGACAAGCGGCGGTCTGGGACTTGCCCTCCTGTATTTTTTCGGAGACCGTATCGGACTTGCCCTGCCGCTCAATCTGTTCACGGTTTTTGTTTCCCTTACTCTTGGACTTCCCGGTACGGCGGCAATGGCTGTCATAGAGCTTCTGACACGCTGAACGCCGTTTGTGTCACAACCGTTTTTCGTCTCGGAAGCAAAATTTGCCGCAATCACTACAGACGGCGGCAAGGGTAAAGGCTCAGCCTTTTTTCAGCCAGTATTTTCCGCTCTTGCGGTAGCTTCTGTAATCGAACTTCGTGATGTCGCAGATAAACTCCATCATCTCTTCAGCCGACGCCAGAATATCCTCCGCGGTGTCTCTGCCTATTTCCTCGGGAATATCGGCGGGATACCGCGTTTCTATGTAGTACCTGTTAAGCACGGTGCTTTTTCCGAGCCACTGCGTAAAATTCTGATCGGTCATAGCCGCCTGCTTGCACAGCCAAGTGATGTTGTGTCCGTCGAAAAGCTTGCGGTGCTTATAGAGCAGGAACGCTTTCAGACCCTTTTCTATAGCCTGCTGACAGTGAAACACCACAGGCTTTGCAAGTCTGTCGTCGTCCATCAAAGCCCGTGCCGACATAATATCAAGGCAAGCGTGATAAAGCCAGTCGTAATAACGCTTGCTGTCCGTTGAATGACTACTTCCCCTGCTCATAAAGCAAATTCCCCTCGTTTTCAATTCTGTATGCAAATGTGAAATCGTCGTCAAGACACTCGTTCCAGTCGCTTATTGTGTACACTATTATATCGCAGGGCAAGGGGCAGTCGGTCTTGAGAAGTATCTCACTTTCCAGATCGGAATGGCTTTCGTACTTGTCATCGACTACGATACACAGCTTAAAGCGGGTTATCTCGCCCTTTGAGTTTTTTTTCGCCGTCGCAAGGAAAATTTGCAGCGGATCGCAGATAGAAACGATATCCTCGGTCATTTTTTTAATAATGGGATCGGTATTCATAAAAACCACCTTTTCTATGGAAGTTCGGATAAAGAATATAAAACAACGCAAAACTAAAAGTTCCTTATGGAAAAGTTTCGCCCGCCTTTTCAAAGGCGGCGAGTTTCCAAAGGGCAGAGCCCTTTGGTCGCGCTCCGCAGAGCGCGAAATCTCCTTTCGTCCGAAACGGAGCAGGAGGTGAGAAACGCGACAGCGTTTCGAGGAGGGGCGAACACGACCGCCCCTCCTTGTTGCGGTGCGAAGCATAGTGACCCT
>JAAVHL010000073.1 GCA_014799735.1 Ruminococcus sp. | reverse complement strand
TATTCGGGAAGCTGAGCGTTCAGCGCGTTTGTCTGCTTTTCTGAAAGCTCACCCTCCACGTCGGTCATGTACAGAAATCTGAAACGGACAAGGGTGTCCACGTCGTTCAGATCGGCAGTTCTTATTGTAATATTTTCCAAGTTTTATCGTCCCCCGTATGCGCAAAAGCAATTTATCTTTTTCGTTTTCTCCTTAATTTTATTCTTGAATATGACACGTAAAATTTGCAACCTCTATGCCGCCGGGAAGCTTATTGAAATCCATTTCTATCTCAACGTAATATGTGACCCCGTCAATTGTGTAGGCTTCAAAGCACGGAGTTTTCCACCATGATGTTGAGCAGTAAAAATGCTCGCTGTCGTCAAGGACAAGCTCCTCCAGCTTTCGGTACATTGCAATTCTCGCTTCGGGTGTATCGTCGGCGAATTCCTCCTCGGAAACGATCTCTTTCAGTTCGTCGGAAAGCATTGAATATGTAATTTTGTCCTCCCAGCCGGAAGCGTTTATAGACTGTGCAAATTCTATATAATCCTGCGACCGAGCCGCAAGGAAACAATACGCCGCGGCTAAAACTATCAGTACTGCAAATATCGGCAGAACTATCTTTCCTAATTTCGTCACAATATCACTCCTTAAAGCGAAGCGGTCGGCGGACAGCAACCCGTCCGCCGACAAAGCTTATTCGTTCAGGAACGCGCAGAATGCCTTGTAGGTCATGTAGACGTCCGTTTTCGCCACGATCTCGTAGGGAGCGTGCATTGCCAGAACAGGCACGCCCACGTCGATAACGTCCATATCGAGGTTTGCAAGATATGCCGCAACAGTTCCGCCGCCGCCAAGGTCTACCTTGCCAAGCTCGCCTGTCTGCCATACAATGTTATTATTTTCCATAATAGCGCGTACTCTGCCCACAAATTCAGCGGACGCGTCGGAAGTTCCCGACTTTCCTCTCGCTCCCGTAAACTTAGTAACAACTACGCCCTTGTTCAGGAAAGCAGCGTTGCGCTTCTCCACAACATCAGGGAAAGTTGGGTCGAACGCCGCGTTAACGTCCGCGGAAAGACACTCGGTGTTGGAAATAAGCGTCCTGCCCTTTACGCCGAAGCTGTCCGCAAGGTCGTAAAGGAAGTTTTTCAGATACGCGGAGCAAAGTCCCGTGTTGCCGTCGCTGCCCGTTTCCTCCTTGTCGGTAAGGCATACAACGGCGGTCTTGTTCACCTTGTCACAGCCGAGGATAGCCTCCAGCGCGGTGTAGGCGCAGACCCTGTCGTCGTGTCCGTAAGAGCCGATAAGACTTCTGTCGAAGCCAACGTCCTTAGCCTTGAACGCGGGTACCATCTCAAATTCAGCCGAAAGGAAGTCCGCTTCGGTCAGACCGTACTTTTCATTCAGAACCGCAAGTATATTCAGTTTGACTTTTTCGCTTACATCATCATCGCGGAAAGGTCTCGAACCGACGACAACGTTAAGCTCCTCTCCCTTTATGCCCTCCGCAAGAGTGCGCTTGACCTGCTCCTGAGCAAGGTGGGGGAGAAGGTCGCTCACAAAGAATACGGGATCGTTCTCGTCCTCGCCGATGCAAAGCTCAACCTTTGTGCCGTCCTTTTTAACAGCAACGCCGTGAAGCGCAAGAGGCATAGCAGTCCACTGATATTTCTTTATGCCGCCGTAATAGTGGGTCTTGAAAAGAGCGATATCGTTGTCCTCGTAAAGGGGATTTTGCTTAAGGTCAAGTCTGGGAGAGTCAATATGCGCCGCCGCAAGATGTACGCCCTTTTCGACGGACTCGCTACCGATCACAGCCAGAATAACCGCCTTTCCGCGGTTGCAGTAATAGATCTTGTCTCCCGCTTTAAGGGGCATACCCGCGGTGTACTCCTTGAAGCCCTCCTCCTTTGCAAGAGTAATAGCCGTCTTTGCAGCCTCACGCTCGGTCTTGGAGCTGTCCAGAAAATCCTTGTAGCTTTCACAGAAATCGTCGCACGCCGCAATTTCCGACTCTGACATAATTAAAGCCGCGTGTTTTTTCTCCATAAAAAGCTGCTCTTTGAGAAGCTCCGCCTTTGATTTTTCCTTTGACATATCTATCAATCCTTTCGCTTATTTAATTGTTGTACAAATTAGTATACCCCTCGTAAGCCGTCATAACCTTATTGACGTAATGCTCGGTAGTATCCGAGGGAATATTATCAAGCGTTTTTCCGTCAGAGCTGTACTTTTTGTCCTCCAGCCAGCCGTTGACGCTTCCTCTGCCCGAATGGTACGCCGCCAGAGCTGTCCTCTCGTCGCCGTACTCCTCATAAAGAAGCTTCAGCAGAAAGCTGCCGTACTCTATATTGCAGCAGGGGTCGTACATATCGTCGTAGCACACGTCCCGCTCGTCCTCCATGCGGAACTTTACCCAGTCGAACGCGTCCTCCATAAGCTGCATAAGACCACGCGCGCCTACCTCTGATTCCGCGTCCGCATTGAAATTGCTCTCGGTCTTGATAACGGCGTATATCAGGTACTTGTCTATCCCTGTTTCGTGTGAGGCGGTTTCAACAGAATCGCTGTACTTGATCGGATAAACATATTTTTTGCTGAGGTTTTCCATATTGCAGACCGCCCATATGATCAGTCCCGCCAATATTATCAAAAGAAAGCCGCCAAGCTTTTTAAGCATTGTAGTACTCCTTGACCTTTTCGGCAACCTCCTCCGCCTTTTCGATAAGCTCGCTGACGGATTTGTTGTTCTTTATTATAAAATCGGAATGGTTAATGAAAAATTCCTCGGTATGCTGGGACGAAAACCTCTCCTTTATCTGCTCGTCGGTAAGACCATCTCTTGCGGCGATCCTCTCCGTCCGAAGCTTTTCGGGAGCGGTAACGCTTATGATAAGGTCGCAGAAATCGTCCGCCCTGCTCTCAAAAAGCGTGGGAGCGTCGATAAGCACATATTTCCTGTTCTCATCGCGGTACTTGTTTATCATCTTCAGTATTTCCGAAGTTATGTACGGATAGCTTATAGCATTGAGCTGCGTAAGCTTTTCACGGTCGCCGAACACAATGTCAGCAAGCTTCTGCCTGTTCAGAGTTCCGTCCTCGTTCAGTATACCGTTTCCGAAGCACTCCGTTGCCTCCGCAAGGCACGACGAGCCCTTTTCCATAACAGACCGCGCTATCTTATCCGCGTTGATCACAGCAAAGCCTTTTTCGTCGAACACCTTGCACACCGTAGTTTTTCCCGCTCCGCTTTGTCCCGTCAGACCAATTACAGCCGCTTCGGCCGCTTCGCTCATACTTTCCATTCCTTTCACGTTTCTGTTTTGTCAAAAAAATTCAGTTAAGGCTTGATGATCTCAAATCCCGCCGCCCTCAGCAGACGGTTATAGACCGCAAGTCCCACACCCTCCGTTGATGGCATACGCGCGTAGACCTGCTCCGCGCCGATATCGTCAAGCTTTCTAAGGACGGCAAAAAGTCTCGCCGCCTGTTCCTCGGAGGTGTCCCCGTAGGCAATATGGGGTATCATGCACCTGTCCGCTTCGCTTCCGAAAAGCATTGCGCACACGCTGTTCCCGACCTGATGATTTACATAATCAAGGTACTGCTCCTCGCTGCCGTTCACTATTACAACGTTTGCTTTCGGCGAATAGTGCTTATACTTCATTCCGGGGGAAAGCACATTTTCACCCTCTGCGGCGGCTTCGGTAATGTGCTTGTCATGTATGACCTCCGCCCATTCAGACAGCTCCTCCGACGAAACGAACCCCGGTCTAAGTATCCTCACAGCGTTCCCCTCAAAGGAGATCACCGTGCTTTCAACACCAACGGGACAGCTTCCGCCGTCCACCACCGCGGGGATACGTCCGTCCATGTCCGCCATAACGTGGGCGGCTTCGGTGGGACTTGGACTTCCCGAAAGATTTGCCGACGGAGCGGCAAGCGCCTTTCCGCTGTATCTGATAAGACTTTTCGCCGCTTTATGGCAGGGCATTCTTATCCCAACCGTATTAAGTCCCGCGCTTGTAATGTCGGGAATTTTTTCCTTTTTCGGCAGGACCATAGTCAGCGGTCCGGGCCAGAATTTTTCCGCAAGCCTGTAGGCGATAGCGGGAATGCTGTGCGCGTATTCCTCTAGCTGTTCAATGTCAGCAATATGAACGATAAGCGGGTTGTCCTGCGGTCTGTCCTTAGCGGCAAATATCCTCTCCACCGCGCGGGGATTTTCCGCGTCTGCGGCAAGTCCGTACACCGTTTCCGTCGGCATACCAACTATCTCGCCGCGGGCAAGAAGTCCCGCCGCATAGCGAAGCTCCTCCTCGGAGGTTCCCAAAAGCTTTGTACTGTAACTGTAGTCCACTTATGCGTCCTCCTTAGTAAGCTGTGCCGACAGCTTCGCCGCCTGATCCGCGGTGGCAAGAGCGTCTATAACCTCGTCCAGACTGCCGTTCAAAATACTTTCGAGCCGATACAGCGTAAGACCGATCCTGTGGTCGGTAACGCGGCTTTCGGGGAAATTGTAAGTCCTGATACGCTCGGAGCGGTTTCCCGTGCCGACCTGGGACTTTCTTTCCGAAGCTATCTTGTCGTTCTGTTCCTCCAGCAAAGCCTCGTACAGCCTTGACCGAAGTATCTTCATAGCCTTGTCCTTGTTTTTGTGCTGACTGCGTTCGTCCTGACACTCAACCACAACGCCTGTGGGAAGATGTGTTATACGAACGGCAGATTCGGTCTTGTTGATGTGCTGACCGCCTGCGCCCGAAGCGCGGAACACGTCTATTTTCAAATCTGTGGGAGCTATCTCCAGCTCCACCTCGTCCGCCTCCGCAAGCACCGCAACCGTTACCGTGGAGGTGTGAATTCGTCCCTGGGACTCGGTTTCGGGAACTCTCTGAACACGGTGTACACCGCTTTCGTACTTGAAGCGGGAGTACGCGCCGTCGCCCTCCACCGAGAAGCTTACCTCCTTGAAGCCGCCAAGCTCTGTCTCGTTGGAATTAAGTATCTCGGTTTTCCAGCGGCGAGCCTCGGCGTACATGGTGTACATACGGTAAAGCGAACCCGCAAAAAGGGAAGCCTCCTCGCCTCCCGCGCCGCCGCGTATCTCGATGATAACGTTCTTGTCGTCGTTGGGGTCTTTGGGGAGCAGCAGTATCTTCAGCTCTTCGTTCAGGGTCTCCAGAGTCTCCTTGCTCTCGTCAAATTCAAGCTGGGCAAGCTCCTTCATTTCCTTGTCGCCGCCTGCTTCGTCCAGAAGCTCCCGCGCGTCCTCCATTGTCTTTTTGCACTTTACATACTCGCGGTACTTCTCCACAACGGGAGTAAGGTTCTTGTATTCTTTCATCAGAGACGCGTAAAGCTTGTTGTCGCTTATGACCTCGGGGTCTGTAAGCTTATTGCTGATCTCCTCGTATTTCTGCTCTGTGAGCTTTAATTTTTCAAACATTGGGATTTCCTCCTGTACTAAAATTCCATTAAAGCGTACAGAACCGCTAAGCTTCTCCGTCGTTTGCCCGTTCCACGGACTTTATATTTTTCTCTATCTTGCTTCTGGGAATCATAAACTCGTGTCCGCACCCGTCGCACCGAAGCTTGAAATCCATGCCCGATCTGAGCACAAGCATACGGGAGCTTCCGCAGGGGTGTTTCTTTTTCATGACCAGAATATCATTCGGGCGAACGTCCATAAAAATGTCCTTTCCAAATTAAGAAATCAAAGTATATTATACCACATTTTACCGTGCAAAGGCAATTATTTTCTGCAATATTTTCAGAAAATTAAAACAAACTATACAAAGACGTGAAAAATACGCTGAAAAATCAGCGATATGCACAAACAATACTAATCTGTAATCAAAAAAGAAAGGTAAACCGACCATGAAAATAATTGCAAGCTTCGACTCTCCCGACAGCGCGGATTTCGCCGCGGGAGCCGTAAAAAGAGCCATATCTCCGCTTTCGACCATTTCCACCAAGGAGCGCTACCCTTCCTACGGAAATGTGGGTCTTAACGTTTTTTCGGCCTATAACATCGTTTCCACAACGCCGACCTACTCCATGCCCATCTATACTCCCTCGGAATTTTCCCTCAGCGAAGACCTCAGCAGGCAGGCCGACTATCTTCACAACGACCATATCCTCGAGGTGGTCTGCCGCAAGGAGGACTACCCCGTCGTGTCAAAAATTATTATCGCCCACGGGGGCAGAAACATTTCCAAATTATAGAATATCCCTTTTGACCTCCGCATAAGATTGAAAAGCGGATAAAATTCAATCAAAACTCGGGAGGTACAAAATGAGTAATTACTATCCGGAGGGCGCGCTTTTCATGTCGCCCGACAACCAGAACAGCATAAAATCAATTTTCGCTTTGCAGGAGGCTATGGCTCAGGAGAAAATACTCGAAGCGCGGGTAACGATGTGCGACAGCGACCATAATCTCCATGTGGAGTTTCCCTGCGCAGGCTCTGCGGGGTGTGCAGTCTGCGCGGGAATTATCCCTCACGACGAGGGCGCTCTCGGAATTGCCGACGGTACCACAAAGGATATCGCCCTTATCACAAGGGTCAACAAGCCCGTCTGCTTCAAGATAAAGCAGATACGGAAAAACGATTCGGGAAGCTATACCGCTATGCTGTCCCGCCGCGAGGTACAGCAGGAATGCATGGAGAATTTCATTTCCCGTCTTTCTCCGGGGGACATAATCCCCGCCCGCGTCACTCATCTTGAACAGTTCGGCGCGTTTGTGGACATAGGCTGCGGCATACCGTCCCTGATACCGATAGACGCGATATCCGTTTCAAGGATATCCCACCCCTCCGACCGTTTTCAGGCGGGACAGGATATTCATGTCATCATCAAGGAGGTAAGCGGCGGCAGAGTGTGGCTCTCCCACAAGGAGCTTCTCGGCACATGGGAGGAGAACGCCGCCCGCTTCAACTACGGCGAAACGGTATCGGGAATAATCCGAAGCGTGGAAGATTACGGTATCTTCGTTGAGCTTGCGCCCAATCTTGCGGGACTTGCCGAGCCGAAGGAGGGCGTATCCGTGGGGCAGAACGCAAGCGTTTACATAAAAGCGCTTATTCCCGAAAAAATGAAGGTCAAGCTTATTATTGTAGACGTTTTCAGCGGCGCACATATTCACCGTCCCCCCGAATATTTTATTACCGAGGGACGGCTGTCATACTGGAAATATTCTCCCGACCAGTCCTCCAAAATAATAGAAAGCCGCTTCTAAGCGGGAAGCCACGCGGAGGGGAGCCCCCGCAGTAAAATACGGAGACATGTAACTTTATTTAGCCCCCTCAAGGGGGCGGGTAAATGATTTGTTATTTTTTACAAAATTTTAGGGCTTTACACATTTCTTTATCTTATCCCAGTACAGCTTTGCCGCCTGTTCGGTCTTGTTGTCGCCGTATTCGTAGTACACCCTGTCCTTGATAGGGTCGGGGAGATACTGCTGTTCAACATAGTGATTGGGGAAATTGTGGGGGTACAGATAATGCTGTCCCTTGACCGCCGCGCCCTCGCCGTCAAAATGCTTGTTTTGCAGATGGCGTGGGAAATCTCCGCACTCCCGTGTGCGGACGTCCTCTAAAGCAGCGTCTATCGCGTTTATTCCCGAATTGGATTTCGGCGCGGTGGCAAGCAGAATAACCGCGTCTCCCAGCGGAAGCCGTGCTTCGGGCAGACCAAGCTGCATGGCGCTGTCTACGCACGCTTTAACAATCGGTATAGCCTGCGGATATGCAAGACCGATATCCTCGGCGGCAATGACAAGAAGCCGCCTTGACAGGGAAATAATGTCACCCGCCTCGATAAGCCTTGCAGCATAGTGGAGAGCGGCGTTCTCGTCCGAGCCGCGTATGGACTTCTGCAAAGCCGATAAAATATCATAGTGGGAATCGCCGTCGCGGTCGTAGCGCATATTGCTGCGCTGCGTCAGAGCCTCGGCGGTCTCCTTTTTTATAACGATCTCACCCGCGCCGCTTGCCGCCGACAGAACGCACAGCTCCGCGGTGTTTATGGACTTCCGCACGTCTCCGCCGCAGCCGCGGGCAATGTGTTCAACCGCGCCCTTTTCCACCTTGACCTTTATGCCAAGCTCGTCCGCGGCGATACGAAACGCTCTGCTGATCGCGGGGACAAGCTCCTCGGCAGTTATCGGCTTGAACTCGAACACCGTGGAGCGGCTGATTATTGCGTTATAGACGTAAAAATAGGGATTTTCCGTTGTGGAAGCGATAAGGGTAATCTGTCCGTTTTCGATGTATTCAAGCAGGGACTGCTGCTGTTTTTTGTTCAGGTACTGTATCTCGTCCAGATAAAGCAGCACGCCGTTCACGCCGTCCAGCGTGTTTGTGTCGGCGATAACGTCCTTGATGTCGGAAATGGACGCGGACGTTCCGTTCAGCTTATGGAGCTTCATGTGGGTGTTTTCCGCAATAATGCGCGCAACCGTGGTTTTTCCCACACCGGAGCTTCCGTAGAAAATCATATTGGGTATCTGTCCGTTTTCGATAATTCTGCGCAAAGGCTTTCCCTCGCCAAGAATGTGAGACTGTCCCACAACGTCGTCAAGAGTTTTCGGACGTATCCTGTCCGCAAGAGGAGCGTTCATTCGGTTCACACCCCTACTTGACAATCAATGCAAGATATGCCGGCGAAACAAAGTTAAGCTCTTTTAATATGTCCGATATCTTCTTGAAATTGTCGGAACTGTCATTGTCGTGAGCAAAAAAACGGTCTACATAAGCCGACGCGGTTTTGAACCCGAACTCCGATCCGTTCGGTACCGCGTAGACCGCGTATGCAAAAAGCTTTATCAAAGCAAAAGCAGCCGCATAATAGCAGTAGTTTTCAAACAGATCATAATCCAAGTTTGCGAACGGCATTTTAAGCTCCAGCAGCAGATTGAGTGCAATATTTCTCATTGCAAAGGGTCTTTCCGCAAAATCATCGCAGAATCTTCTCATGCCCTCATTGTACTTATCAATGCTTATCAAGCCGTCTTCGCTTATAAATTCAATAATATTTGATTCTGTAACATTTTTATTAAGCTCGCTCAAAAATCTGAATTTCACTTCATAATTCGGTTTGATATTCTCAATATTTCTTATCTGTTCGGGATTTTTCATCTGCGCTTTAAATGCGGCAAGGCTGTCAGGAATTTTATTGTATGCGCCGCTGCTGATAAGCTTTGAAAGACTTTGTGCGGCCAAAGCCCCTAATACTATAGAAGTTTCAACGCTGTGAGAATCGTCAGAAATTATATCATAGAAAAAATCAAAAAGCTGATGGCGATAGTTAAATTCGGGGTGATTCAAAGCTTTTGTATTTATATTTGCATATGTTTTTTTATCTTTTTTTACTCTCGGACGATAATTTTCAAGGATCATACATTCGCCGTCATTGCAAAGAGTGTCCATAACTTGATAGCATGAAAGGTTGCAGTAATTAAAGACCGCCCCGCCGCTGAATTCGGAATGTCTTGGATAGACCGCACAGGTATGTGAAAGATATTCCGCGCCCAACTCACGCTGAATAAAGCAGAAATTATCCTCCGTAAGAAAAGGACATCTGCTTCCGTTCATTTTTATTGCAAACCTTTCATTGTTATCTTTTAACGGCATAAACGAGTTGTCAACAAGAGTTCTTAACTCATCGGAGCATTCTGCATTTTTAAGCTTTTCAATCTCGCTCTTTGTCCAGTCTACACGCCATATGAGACAGCAGCTCATAGGGCAGCTTCCGCCTATGCAGGAAAAGCTGCTGTAATAACGAGGCTGTCTGAAAAATTGTGCAGATACATTATTTTGAGCCATTTTAAAATCATATCCTTTCATTTTTATATTTCAGAAATACTTACAAAATGCAAGGAGCATACGCCCCTTGCATCAAAAAATATTTTTATTCATAAAGAGGATATTTTGCGCATATCTCATTTACCCCTGCTCTGATCTCGTCAGCCTTGCCCTCGAAATCCTTAGCGGTAAGGTAGATATACTCAGCGATCTTGTCCATTTCCGCAACACCCAGACCGCGGCTCGTCACCGCAGGAGTGCCTATTCTCACGCCGCTTGTGATGAACGGGCTCTGAGGATCGTTGGGGATAGCGTTCTTGTTAACGGTAATGTAAACCTCGTCCAGACGGTGTTCAAGCTCCTTGCCCGTGATGTCAAAGGGACGGAGGTCAACCAGCATAAGATGATTGTCTGTACCTCCCGAAACAAGGTTGAAGCCTCTGTCTGTCAGACCCTTTGCAAGCGCCTGCGCGTTCTCTACAACCTTTTTGCCGTACTCCTTGAATTCGGGCTTTAACGCCTCACCGAAGCATACCGCCTTTGAAGCGATAACGTGCATAAGAGGTCCGCCCTGAATACCGGGGAAAACAGCCTTGTTGATCTTCTTTGCAAGCTCTTCGTCGTTTGTGAGGATAAGTCCTCCTCTCGGACCTCTCAGGGTCTTGTGTGTAGTAGTTGTTGTAATATGAGCGTAGGGTACAGGCGTGGGGTGAACTCCCGCTGCGACCAGTCCCGCAATGTGTGCCATGTCCACCATAAGGTAAGCTCCTACCGAGTCCGCAATTTCACGAAGCTTGGGGAAATCAATTATTCTCGGATAAGCTGAAGCTCCCGCAACGATAAGCTTTGGCTTGTTCTCCTTTGCAAGCGCCTCCACCTTATCGTAGTCAATGGTCTCGTCGTCACCCAGACCGTAGGAAACGAAGTTGAAGTACTTGCCCGAAAGGTTCACAGGAGAGCCGTGGGTAAGGTGTCCGCCGTGGGCAAGGCTCATGCCGAGAACCGTATCACCGGGTTCGAGAAGCGCAAAGTACACAGCCGTGTTAGCCTGTGCGCCCGAGTGAGCCTGTACGTTTGCGAAGCCTGCGCCGAACAGCTTTTTGGCGCGTTCTATGGCAATATTCTCCACAATATCCACGCACTCGCAGCCGCCGTAATAACGCTTTGCGGGATAGCCCTCTGCGTATTTATTTGTAAGAACAGACCCCATAGCCGCCATTACCGCAGGGGAAACAAGGTTTTCGCTTGCGATAAGCTCCAGATTTCTGCGCTGTCTTGCAAGCTCCTTTTTCATGCCCTCGCCGACTTCGGGGTCGGCTTCGGCAACAAAGCCTATGGTGTCAATGATATCGTTGTACATAACGTTTGCTCCTTTACCAAAATATATGTTTTTATTATACACTATTTTCAAACGGATTTCAACAGTATTTCAAGATTTTGCCGCACCGGCTTCGTTATTCCTCAGCTTCGCCTTCCGCGCCGCCGTCTGGGCCCTTGCCCTGACGCTTGAAGCTCAGGGGACTGATACCCACGTACTTTTTGAACTTGTTGTGGAAGTAGTTAATATTGGAATATCCTACCATTTCAGCGACCTCATACACCTTGTATTCGTCCAGCAGCAGCAGACGCTTTGCTTCGGTGATACGGATGCGGTCAAGGTAGTTGTTGAAGTTTTCGCCTGTGTACTGGTGAAAGACCTTTCCGAGATACGCGCTGTTGTAGCCGAAAATATTTGCAAGCTGTTCAAGTCTCAGCTCGCGGCTGTAATTGGACTGAATGTACTGAACAACGCGCTCCATGGTGCTTTTGGTAGTCCTGCCGAAATGGGTGCAGGACAGCTCGCAGAGGGTGGATTTCAAAGTCTCGATAATATCGAAAAGGTTTGAGGTCTCGCCGATACTTGCGATAAATTCATTGTTAATGAACTGCTCCGTTTTCTTGTCGCCGATATTTTTTACAAGACGGCTCTTGATATCCATGACCGCCGTAATGCACAGTACCTTTATTCTTTCGGGAGTGTAATTGCTTCCGCAGAGAGCCTGACGGAACCGTTCCAGAGTTTCGTTCAGCTTTTCGGTATCGTTGATCTCCACGTATGCGTATATCTGGCTTACCACATCTCCGATCTGACCTTCGCCGCCTGCTTCGTCGCCCATTGTTTCCGTGGTAACGACGCCGCAGTGCAGATACATAAATCTGTTTTTGAGAAGTCCGTCCGCGTCAAGGTAGGAAAGTCTGATATCCTCGGGACAATTTACCGTGTTTCCGATAGTAACAAAAATTTTCCCGAACAGGTCTCTGTTCAGCTCCGAGAAAAAGTCGAGTATCCTTTTTCTTTTCCAGCCCTTGAAAAGCACGGCTGTAATACCGCTCCTGAATTCGGGAGAAATAACGTCTACGTCGCTGCACGCTTCGAGACGGCTTTTTACCGATTCAAGGAGAATTGATTTTTCGTCCTGCTCCATGTCCTCGGCGGGACTGATTATCGCCGCGTCGTAGCAGTCGTAGCAGTAAGCCGAAAGAGAGCTTTTGCTTATTGCGCTGTCGTCGCCGAGAAGCAGCGCACGGACAAGCTGTTCGTTCATGTACTTGCTTCCCTTGCGCATAGCGGCTTTATTTTTCTTTTCCGTTTGTATCTCTTCGCAGAGGGCTTTCAGAGCCTCGATCATCTCGTCCTCGTCAACGGGCTTCAGAATAAAGCCCTTTACTCCCAGAGACATTGCCTCCTTGGCGTATGTGAAATCGGAATATCCAGACAGTATAAGGCATTTTCCGTTATAGCCGCTTTTAGTGGCGGCTTCTATCATTTTTATACCGGTCATTCCGGGCATTTTCACGTCCGCGATAACGATATCGGGCTTCAGGGACATTATCTTGGAGAGACCGTCGTCACCGTCTTCAGCCTCTCCGATAACTTCAAGACCCAGATCGTCCCACGGTATCATCATTTTAACGCCGTGACGAACGTTAGGTTCGTCGTCCACAAGCAGAACCTTGAGCATAAGCAGTAACCAATCCTTTTTTATGAATGTAAAAATACACCGATATTATCGGTTTTAGGCTTTTCGATCTCCATGTATTCGCAGCCGTCTATTTTAAAGATATGTACTTTATAGTCATGTCCGCGCTTAGCAGACGGTGTAAATGACGTCGCCTTTACAACCGTGCTGTCCGAGGAGGGGTACTTGACCTTTTTGTTAAGCAGGCGCGGTATTTTTTCCTTTACGATAGGTATTGTAAACATACCGACTATATCCTCCGCGCAAAGCTTTCCGGGAGCGAGCCGCACGCCGAATCTTCCTCCGCGGCGGCGGTAAACGTACTGCATCATGGCGTTGTCGGGTTTAAGACAAAACTCGCCGCATATTCTGTTGTACTCGTCGGGAGTGAGATTGCAGTTTATATTTATAATGCGGCGTCCGCGAAAAACGGCGGTCAAAAAAGCCGAAAGAGCGGCAGTACACGAAACTGCAATAAGAAATTTGTTTACCGTTTTCATCTTGAGCCCTCCTGTGTCGGTTTTAGATGTTTTACACATATCTTTGTCTTTCTGTATCAAAGTCTTTTCGACGAAATATTTTCGCTTATCTCGCTGTATTTTTCGGGAAGTCTTTTCATAACGTTTTCGTCCACGACCTTGGGCAGCGTGATCCTTATTGTAGTGCCGCGTCCGAGAGCGGTCTCAACCGTAAGACCGTACTGTTCGCCGTGATACATTTTTATGCGTTTGTTCACATTGGTAAGACCGATGCTTTTTCCCGATGATGTGTCGTTTTTTTCAAGCTTAGCCAGAAGCTCCCTCAGCTTGTCGGGAGGTATGCCCTGACCGTTGTCCGAGACCTCTATCATGACCGTGCCGCTGCGGTAGAACACCTTTATGTCTATCTTTCCGTTGGATTTTTCACCCTCGATACCGTGAACGAAAGCGTTCTCCACTATCGGCTGGATAATGAGGGGGAGTATCTTATAGCTTCTGTCAACCTCGCAGTATATCGAATAGGACGCCCTGTCACCGAAGCGCGCAGCCTGAAGCTCAAGATAGCTTTTTGTAAATTCCAGCTCGGATTCCAGCGTGACCATACCGTCCTTGACTTCGAGGCACCGCCGCATGAACTTTCCCAGCTTTTTGACCAGATCGGCAGTTTCCTTGTCGTCGTTGCAGTAGGCTTTCATTCTGATAGTTTCCAGCGTGTTATACAGAAAGTGCGGATTTATCTGGCTTGCAAGAGCCTTAAATTCCGCCTCCACCTGATTGAGCTTGAAGCTTTCCGACTGTATCTTGGACTCATACGCGTCGTTGATAAGGGTCTGCATACTGTCAACCATCTTTTTCAGATCCTGATAAAGCTCGAAAATTTCGTCCGTGCCGTTGATCTCCTCATCAAGCGCAAAGTTTCCCGCCGTTACCTTGTGCATCTGATTTTTCAGGAACTGTATACGTCTTGAAAATACGCTTGAAAAAAGTATTGTTATCAGAACTGAAAGCACGATACACAAAAAAATGTACCATATATACATAAGAATAACGTTGTTTATCTCGTCGTTGAAAAGGGAATACGGCTTGGTAACATATATCTGAAAGAAATTTCCCGTGTTGTCATAATCGAAGTATGATGCAACGGTATGTCCTATTTTTTCAAGTCTGTTCGTTTTTTTGTCAAGGATCTGGGAATAGTTGATACCGTAGGAAATATAAGTTTCCTCGTCCGAAATAACCGTTCCGACGGAAACGCTTGAAATGTCGCTGTAAAAGACCACTCCCTGAGAAGCGCTGAAAACTACGCCGTAATCGCTTTTTCCCGCAAGCTCCTCGTATACGCTCGGAGCTATCGAAGAGACCAGTGTCCCGCGGAAGTTTCCATCGTGATCCTTTAGGGGACTTATTCTGCACAGCCTGTATTCCTCGTTGGAATATATTACCTGCCATCTTGCGGAATCCGACTCCATAGCCTCCTTATACCAATATGAGCTGCATACGCTGTCGTCGGCTACCTTGAAGCTGGAGTTCGGTACAAAGCCCTCCATATCTATATACAGCGTAATGCTTTCCACCTGCGGATAAGCGTCGGAAAACTCCTGAACTGTACCGTTCTGCATATAGTAGTTGAAATATTCGTCCTGATTGACGAAGCGGTTGTTCAGCAGTTCGTTTACAGTATCGCTCTGCTGTACCCGTTCGCTTATATTTGAAACTGTGAGTATAACGTCGTTAAGTCTTGCCTTAAGGCTGTCAGCGGTGGAAATAGAGTTGTTCAGCGCGTTCACCTTGATCGTGTCGGCAAGATTATACAGCAGGAAAACGCCTGCCAGAGTAACGGGCACTATCGCCGTAATGCACATGAAAACAAGCTTGTTTCGGAACTTTGTGTTAAGCAGCTTTTGAATAGGATTTATCATATGCGATGCCTCCGAAAAAAATTCAGGCGACCGAAATATTTTCTTCATTATATCACATTTTTAACCATAATGTATGAATATTCAATGAACAAACACGATTGTTTGAAAAAGCGGTACTGTTATTTTTTTAACAGTACCGCTTTTTTTACTTTGTATCAAACTGGCTTTCGTGACGCTTGAAGAAATCCACTCTCGGCTCGAGGAATTTCAGCTCGTGTTCGGTTTCGCCAGCAAGGATATTTTCCGACATCGGGTCGAAGATGCAGTCCCAGTTCCAGATGTCCTCGCCGACCTTAAGGTATTCCCGCACCATTTCCGTTCCGAACGGAGCGATAGGGTGGAGGAGTACCGCCGCGGTCTTTATCATATGGAAAACATTTACAAGCCACTTTTTCCTCAGCTCATTGTCGTCAGCCTTGTCAGCCTCCGCCTTAGCCTTAGCCATGTATTTGCTTGCCTTTCTGATATAGGAGTCCAGAACGTAAGTAACCTGATGAAACTCGAATTTATACATAAACCGTTCATATTCCAGAACAGCCTTTTCCGACTCCGCAAGAATGTCCTCGTCAACAGCACCCACAGGCATTTTTCCGCCCAAGAACTTCTGCGCGTCGTAGAAGCAGGTGCGTATAATTCTGTTGAACACGTTGGAAAGAAGGAAGCCCTCCTTGGTAACAGGGTCGCTGTCGTCGGGCTTAGCCGTGGGATTAAGGGGCTTCGGCTGGAAGCTTACGCTCCTCATTCCAAGTCCCAGACTTAAAAAGTGCATACGAAGCTGTTCGGGAGTGTAGTAGTCCAGCAGTTCGGCGGCCATAGGAGGCTTTACCGCGCCGCTGCTGGAAGCCTTTTTGTCCAAGAACAGAATGTGGTGATTTGCCACAAGAACGGGGAGCTGCAATTCTCCGTTTTCGGGGTGTACGGAAAGTGCATCTTTACCTTGCAGAGCCATGAACATAGCCATTTCCGCAACGCCGTAAAAGTAAATATTGTCCTGACCTATGAACTGGTATACCTGAGCCTTGTCGGAGCACCAGTAATCCCGCCATTCCTCGCGGCTGCGTCCCGCGGATTCAAGGTACGCCTGCGTAAACGAGATAGGAGCCCAAAGGGATTCGGGCCATACCCATACGGTAAGCGGATCCTCGCCCTCCAGTACGGGAGCGGGTACGCCCCAGTCGATGTTTCCCGTAAGACGGAACGGAACCAGCGTTTTTCCCGTGCGGAAGCGTATTCCCGCCTCGGAAAGCACGGCGCAGGACTTTTCACGTTCGGGAAGCGTCTTGAACGCGATCGTGAACGAAGTTTTCTTAGGCTCTTCGATAAGCTCGTGATTTTCCAGTCTGTCTTTCAGTTCCTCGTATTTATCCCTGAAATCGTTCATAACATAGATAACGGGAGGTTCGAGAAATTCGCCTATGGTCTTGCAGACCACCTGCCGCACGTCCTCGCGGTTTTTGATATCCTCGGCGTATTCGCGGAGAATGTCAAGGTGATCCGTAAGCTTGAAGTACCAGTTGTCAACATTTTTCATAACAGGCTTTTCGCCTGTGAGCGTACTCTTGGGGTCGATAAGGTCTTGGGGCATATACTGGTGACCCAGATCGCATTCGTCCGCGTAGCCCTTTTCCGACTGGCAGCCTTGCACGGGACATTTTCCCACAACCTGTCTGCCGTTAAGGAACGTTCCCACCTTTTCGTCGTAGAACTGTGCGGTGGAAATTTTCTGGAGCTGACCGTTCTCGTAAAGCTTTCTGATGAACCTGTCGGAGACCTCGTTGTGTATCTCGGCTGTTCTGCCCAGACCGGACGCGCCGAAAAGGTTAAGGCTTATGCCGTAGTCCTCCAGTGTTTTTTTCTGTGACTCGTGGTTGTCCCTAACAAAGTCCTTGATAGTACCGGTATAGCCCTGTTCCTCACTGAGCTTGCGGTAGCTTTCGGCGATAGGGGAGCCGTAGCAGTCCGTGCCCGAAACAAAGATAACGTTTTCGCTGCCTATCCTGTCTCTGAGAAAGCGTGCGAAAACGTCCGCGAAAACGAAAACTCCGCCCACATGACCAAAATGGAGCTGCTTGTTTCCGTAGGGCATACCGCCCGTGATTACCGCCTTTTCGGGAAAGCGGGGACGGTTATCCCGCGATATTTTCTTTTTGAAGTCCTTTCCGCCTGAATTGTTATCCATAAAAATTCCTCCGATATGCGAATGTAATACTGATAACCAATAAAAGTGCAGATAAAAAATCCGCACAAAAATCATATAAAAAAGTTAAAGCTTTTCAAATTTTTGCTTGATTTTTTATACACTTTTTAATTGGTTATCAGTATAAGCAGAAAAATCAGCTCAGCGTCAGTATTGCAAGATCGCCGTTGTTGCTCTGACCCGCGTTCTTTACGGCAAAAATGACCTTTCTCATCAGATTTTCGTCGGAAGCTCTGAGAGCGGTGTCGAACGCGCTTATTGCCTTGGCAAATTCCTCGTCCGAGAAATCGGGAGCAAAGCAGGCGAGCATTACCTTGACCGCGTTGTAAAGCGAGCAGAAAAATACAAAATGTTCCCAGAAATTGAAGTCGGGATTTGAAAACGGAATGGAATACGACCATACATAGCTTATCATAACGTTTTCGATATAGTGAGCCTTTTCGCCCGAAACGGTTTCCGAGAACGTCTTTCTCATTCCGATATATTTTTTCATATCCGTCATTTTCAGCGTTTCGGGGCCTGAAACTCCCAGATTTTTATAAATGGTATTCAGCACCTCTTTGTAAGCGGCATTCGGCTTTGAAAGGGATTTGAGCAGGGAAATGCCGTCCGCAAGGGAGTATCCGGGATTGGGGCGGATATCCTTGAAATATTCGAGTATTTTTTCGCAGTCCATGCTCTCCGAGGTATAGTCGTTCACAAATTTTGGGATAAGCTCCGATCTGCCGTTGTCGAGCATACCCTGAACCGTTTTGATGCCGTAGTTAAGCAACAGCAGACGCTTTTCAAAATTTATGTCCCTGTTTTGCAGCACGTTCATGAAAAGCGAGCGAAGCTGCCAGTAATAAGCCGCCTGAGGATAGGTGCGGATGATCTGTCTGCTTTGGTTTATGAACTGTTCGCTTTCCTCATCAGGGAGACTTATCATATTATATTCGAGGATATTCTTTTCCTCCATAAGCTTTTTAACAGCCTCGGAATAGCAAAGCCTCGGAACGTATTCGACCGCTGTGGCTGTAACGTTGACGTCGCAGAATTCGTCCACAGTCACGGGCTTCATTTTTTCGGCAAGCTCCTTGAGAAACGATGGCGTAATAATAGGAAATCCCATAGTAAACTCCATTCCCGGCGGTAAGATTTATGCTCCGTAAACCCGCAGCCGCCGCGTCGGGGGAGCAAATATTACAAAATATTATACCATATATTTTATCGGATTGCAAGAGAATTTTTCCGATTTAGCATAATTACGGCAAATTCGGCAAAATTTTGTACGAGTTTTTTCTGCAAATATGAATAAAAATACTTGCGGAAATTGTCGGAATATGATACAATTATTACATAATTAAATATTTGGTGCCGCGCGGCATACTTTAACCGAAAGGAAGTCGCCAATATGCTTGAAAACGCGCTTTCAAACAAGAACAAATCCTTTGACTATAAGGACCTGACCAAGGAACTTGAAAAAAATCTTTCCTCGCTTCAGCAGAAAATACGCGCTGAGAAGCTTCCCGTTATTATTTTGCTGGAGGGCTGGGGAGCGTCGGGAAAGGGCACGCTTATTTCCGACATGATAAAAATGCTTGACCCGCGCTTTTTTAAAGTACATTCCACAATGCCCGCCACCGAGGCGGAGCGCCGCTATCCCATGATGAAGCGGTACTGGGAAAATATCCCCGAATACGGTGCCATATCCGTCCTTGACCGGAGCTGGTATCAGGAGCTTGCCATTGCCAAAATGGAGGAGGGCATAACCGACGAAGAATACGCCAGCCGCATAAGCTCGGTAAACACCTTTGAGCGGCAGCTTTCCGACGACGGCTACCTTGTAATAAAATTTTTCCTGCACATTTCCCGCAAGGAGCAGAAAAAGCGTTTCCTGAAGCTCAAAGAGGACAGCGCGACCAAGTGGCGCGTTACCGAGCTTGACAAAAAGCGTCACAAGAATTACGACGCGTACTACCGTCAGTTCAACGATATGCTTGCAAAGACCAACACGCCCCATTGTCCGTGGCGGATAATAGATACCACAGACCGCGGCTTTACCCGCTTTCAGGTGTTCAACATTCTTGTGAGCCAGATCGCAAACGCGGTGAACAAGGATACCTCCGAGCCGAGGGTCATCGAGGAGACCGCTCATCATTTCGAGCTTTCACCCTGTCCCAAGCTTGCGGACGTCAAGCTGGACAACAAGGTCTTGCAGCCGTCCAAGTATTACGACGAGCTGAAAAAGAACCAGAAGGAGCTTGCAAGGCTTCACGGAAAAATATACAAAAAGAAGATACCTGTTATTCTCCTTTTTGAGGGCTGGGATGCCGCAGGAAAGGGCGGAGCGATAAAGCGTGTTTCCTACGCACTCGACCCGCGTGGCTACGAGGCAGTGCCTATTGCCGCTCCCGATAAGCGTGAGCTTAATCATCATTACCTCTGGAGATTCTGGAACAACCTCCCAAAAAGCGGACATATAACCATCTTCGACCGTTCATGGTACGGCAGGGTAATGGTGGAGCGTCTGGAGGGCTTTACGTCTCCCGAACGCTGCGCAATGGCGTACCGCGAAATAAACGAGTTCGAGGAGGAGCTTGTCCGCGAGGGCATTATCGTACTTAAATTCTGGATGCAGATCGACAAGGACGAGCAGCTTCGCCGCTTTACCGACCGTCAGAACACTCCCGAAAAGCAGTGGAAGATCACCGACGAGGACTGGCGCAACCGCGAAAAGTGGGACGAATACGAGACCGCTATTGACGAAATGCTTTTAAAGACCTCAACCAAAAACGCTCCGTGGAACATCATCGAAGCCAATAACAAGCTTTACGCAAGAATAAAGGTCATGAATATTATTATTGACAGTATCACGGAATATATTAAAAATTCGGGGAAATAATGTTCCCGCTGCATATCAAACGGACGGTGCAAAGCCGTCCGTTTCGGTTTGTATAGTAAAATAAATTTTTCTGAAAATGGTAAAGAAAAGAGCTTCTGTATTTCTACAGAAGCTCTTCTGTCTGCGGGAGACTTCCCGCTGGAGGCGCCACCCGGATTTGAACCGGGGAATCAGGGTGTTGCAGACCCACGCCTTACCACTTGGCTATAGCGCCTTATTCCAAAAAGAAAAATGGAGCGGATTACGGGGCTCGAACCCGCTACCTCCACCTTGGCAAGGTGGCGCTCTACCAGATGAGCTAAATCCGCATAATGGCGACCCGGATGGGACTCGAACCCACGACCTCCGCCGTGACAGGGCGGCGTTCTAACCAGCTGAACTACCGGGCCAAAAGCGGGACTTTTAAAAGTCC